>CADAOO010000037.1 GCA_902789505.1 uncultured Methanobrevibacter sp.
ATCTATTCTGTAAAGGCGGATTCTATTATAGGTCAGGATGGTGGTGTGGTTTCAGCTATTTTGGTATATCTGCTTGAAAATAATATTGTTGATCAGGTATCTGTTGTCGGTGAAGATAAAGATGCACCTTGGAGACCTCAATCAAAACTCACTTCTTCAGTTCAGGATGTAATCACTGCTGCAGGAACAAAATACAGTACCACACCAATAGGATTTAAGGCTTTAGACAACTAAATGTGTATTTTTACATATTTTTTCTTCTTTTTTTATACATAATTATTAATTTTAATTTTTAGAAACAATTTAATATTATTAAGTTTAAAAAGTAATGTGGTGATACGATGGAATTAATGAGAGAGCTTTCTTTAGCGCCAGGAGTATCTGGTAGCGAAGAAGAAATAGCTAAAATTATTACACGCGAATTAAAGGATGTAGCTGACACCATTGAAACTGACAGTATGGGAAACTTGATTGCTACTAAAAAAGGTGAGAAAAAAGCACCTAAAGTAATGCTAGCTGCCCATATGGATGAAATAGGTTTGATGGTAAGATATATTGATGATAACGGTTTTATTAAATTTTCCAACATAGGCGGAATCAACGACCAAATGTTAATGAATCAGACAGTAACCGTCCACTCATCCGTAGGCGAGGACGTTATTGGAGTAATCGGTTCCAAACCGCCTCATGTAACTAAACCTGAAGAAAAAAACAAGGTTGTTAAAGCTGACGACATGTTTATAGATATTGGGGCAAAAGACAAGGAGGATGCGGAAAAAATGGTCCGCATTGGAGATAAGATGACCTTTAATGCTCTTTTTGCTGAATATCCGAATAATTTGATAATGGGTAAAGCTTTAGACAATCGTGTAGGTTGTTATGTGATGACAGAAGTTTTAAAAAGAGTCAAAACCAGGGCTACTGTTTATGGTGTAGGTACAGTGCAGGAAGAAGTGGGCTTGAAAGGAGCTAAAACTTCTGCATTTAAATTAAACCCTGATTTGGCAATTGCACTTGATGTAACATTATCCGGTGACCACCCTGGAATCAAACCTGAAGAGGCTCCTGTAGTTATGGGCAAAGGTCCGGCAGTTATTTTGGCCGATGCCAGCGGAAGAGGTATTTTAACCCAGCAATCCGTAAAGGACATGCTCATTAAAGTCGGTGATGAAAATGACATCGATTATCAATTGGAGGTCAGTGACGGCGGAACAACTGACGGTACAGCAATTCACCTGACCCGTGAAGGAATCCCGACCGGTGTTTTATCCGTTCCTACCCGTTATATACACACTCCGGTAAGTGTATGTAGTATGGATGATATTGAATCAACCATTCAATTAATCACCGAAGCTATAAATAACTTATAGCTTCATATCTTTTTCTTTTTTTAAAACTAATACTTTTTATATCATAACGATTAAAAGTTAATAAAAGGTGTTATCTATATGAGTAATGATACTATCAGGATAATGATTATCAGTACTATTCCGGATATGATTGCTGAACATCATTATTTCATTAAACATGTTTTTCCAGATTTAAAGGAAATCTGTAAAGATTATGATGTTAATTTGGAGTATGTTGACTTGATATTTTCAATGTCCAAAGTTGAATTAAGCCAATGCAGGTCAATTCGCAAATATTTTGAATCAATAGATATGAACAGGACATTTTTCTTCTGTTTTAGAGGGCAAAAGTTAGGATGCGCTCCAACTTATAGGGATGTTGATAAATTGACTTTGGACAAGTATCCCGAACTTGTTGATTATATAGGGGACATCTCATTTACTGAACTGATGATAATGCATGCATTAAATCCATTTGAAAAACATGGCGAGTGCGGATATGAGTGCCTGCCTCCTGTTAAGCATTCAATGTTCTATTTCAGGGATGAAAAATTCTTGAATAATTTAACTGATTCTCAAAAAGAACTTTACATTTCCAATGGTGATGATGAGGACGTATTTGTCAGAGACCTGAAGCTTGCCATGGCTAAAGACTTCGTTTTCAGTAACAAGTTGGAATTTGATCAAAAAGAGGACAATACCCATATCAATATTAGGAAATATGAGGGCATTTGGGATGAAAGTTTAAATCTGAAGGATTTCCTCTGTCAATATGTCCATGAATATGCAGAATTAAATGACGTATCATATGATGACTTAATGGATTTGGTATCAGAATTGAATCTTTATGATCCTCAAGGCTCTTTTGCGGATTTCAAATGTGAAAATAAGGATTTAAAAGATATAATCATTGAAGACTTTGTAAATGAATTAAAATTGGAATTATCAAAATAAGAATAGGAGGTAGGTTTACTTGAACCTATCATCTGATTTTTGTGTTTTGGCTTTTTTGTGATTGGTTTCAAACCATCCTATTTTTAGTTCGTCAATTGTATCTTCATATAGCTGGGGCACGTAAGGTTTTATATCCAGAAGTGGTGTTCCGTCCAAAACGTCAATATTTTCAACGAATACTTTATTTCCTTCAACTTCATTGACTTTAACGACACTCATTCCAATGCGATTTGGTCTTTTTGGAGATCTTGTCGCAAATACTCCGTGGGTGTCATTGTCCATAAAGGGCTTTACTTCGAGCATATAACCTTCAACTTTGTGAAGAAGATATATGATGTGGATATGTGAGAAGTCTTCAAGGTCTTTTAATCCATTGGAGTATTTCTCCTTAATTTCTATTGTTCCAGGTATTCCCTTCGCGCCTGTTGGTTGAATTGGCATTCCTTCAATTTCTTTAAATTCGGTATGGATGGTTCCGATTGATTCCATTTCGATTTTCATAATTAGTTATTTGTTTTAATTTTTAATAAAATTTTCTCGAATTGAAAATGGGTCACTTCGGTAAAATCACAATGAGAAATATTTTTTTTAATTTAGTGAGGTATCAATAAAAAAGTAAGTCAGTGAGATGTGAACGATGTATCAATCCGCTGTCTTCATAATCTGAAAATAAGTGGAAAGTAGGATTAAAATCCTGCTATTCCTAATAAAATGAATATTAAAAATACAACTAAAGCTGCCTTTAAAAGTGTTTTTAAATTTTTTAAAACTGCATAAATAATTATAAATAATATGATTAATCTGATAATGTCCATTATCATGATTAACCTCCTGCGAGAATGGTTTTTGTACCCTCCTCGGAGATTTCTTCTTTTTTGAATTCCACTTCATATTTTACAGTTTCAATAACTTCTTTTAGTGCATCAAGAGTTTCTTTCCTATGTGCACCTAAAACTGCAACCAGAAATAGCAAGTCTCCTGTGTAGAATTCCCCTATGTAGTGAACAACGGATATTTCATGAACATTGTATTTAATTTTTGCATTTTCAACTATTTTTTCAATTTCTGATTGGGTTTTTTCTTTATCAGGAGTAGTTAAAATGAGCTTTTTTAAGTTCATGTTCTCTTCTTTTCCACGAACTATTCCTTCAAAAGTAAAGATAGCTCCGGAATAATCAATTTTATTGCTTTTTTTTAATTCAGCTATTAAATCAGCGGTTATTACTTTGTCTTCTTTTGATTCGATAATACGTACAACCATGTTATCTCTCCTTTTTTTAAATTTATTTTAATACTATAAATAACTATTGTTATATATCACTAATCTCTTTTACAGATAAATTTTTCAATCTTTCAACACCATTCACTTCTGCAAGCACATCTGCTGTTGCTTTTGGAACCAGTTCCTGCCAGTCTTCGTCTTCAAGTATTCTGCGTCTGACCTCGGTTCCGGATAAATGTAGCCTGTCATATAATGGGGGTTGCCTTACTTCAAATCCTTCTTCATTAAACAGCTGTTTAACTAAAGGATTTCCGGAATAAACAATTGAAAACGGTGGGGTCATCATTTTTACATGGGACGGCCAGATTGCATTGAAATTAATATCTTCCATAGGGATGATATAGTACCTTTTAGGGTCAATGTCGCATTCGGCCAGTGCCTGTGTCATCATCACGATTCTCTCACCTGCGGTAAAAGGGTCTTTTAGTTCATGACTTAACTGGGCGCTGCCGATTCCGATGATAATCTCATCCACCTCTTCCAGAATCTTATTAATAACTTGAATATGCCCATTATGGACCGGCTGCATTCTGCCAATTAAAATTCCACGGATGTTATCCATAATATCACTTTATTTAATGTTTTAATTCATATAAACTTTTCATGACTGCATATTGAACTGCCTCAGCTTGCAGATGTTGGATTCCACTTCATGACTATACCGAGTGTCATTTTCCCCATCATGAAGGTAAAGGCAATTTTTTAAGATTAATGCTTTTCTTATATTAACTGGGTTAACTTGAGAAAAACTTTGTCATTTTCATTTATTATTTTATGTGCTGATGTTATTTAAAGTTCATTAAGGTGCATTTGGAAGATATTTCATTTGGTGTTATTCTTTCATGAATTCGCAAAGCAATGGGATTTTTGCATTGTTTGGATAATGCTACTTTTTTGATTTACTAAACCTATATTAAAGAGAATTTACTAAAATAATTATAATAAATTATGGAGTTTTCGTATAATGGAAAATAAAAATTTAATCATAATTGCTGTGGCAATTGTACTGATTGTTGTAGTTGTTGGTGTAGTTTTAACCACAGGCGTGTTGAATAAGGCTGATGACAGAACCACCACTTCATTCAGCAATTCATTTATGGAAGGTGCTTTTACAGGAGACGTTAAGCTGGTAAAAAATGCTTCCGATTATATGCAGTCCTATGAAGATAGCCAGCATTCAATAACATATAATATTTCAACTGTGGATAATTCAACTGCCCTGATGGACATCTATTATGTACAGGGAGTTACAAATCCTGAACATCGTTCATTCAATGGAAATGACTGGAATATCTATTTCTCACAGGCCATTCAGGGAAATGATACAAACAACAAACTGAATATAATCATCTGCCAGTCCCAGGGTGAAAAACAGGGTTATCTGATTTATATGATCATTGATTCAAAAACTGATTTGAACGTATCTTCAAATGTATTTGGAGAACCGTATAAAAGTTATGTGGAGCCTTTGCTTAAAAGCATAACCCTAAAAGAAAGCAGCAATGTTCCTGCCATCAATGATCAGTTCGGACTATCAGAATCTGATTTTGCAAAACAGATGGATCTTGTCCATCAGTACAAGTCAGGTAACACTTCCGTACTTCAGGGGTCATGATGAATGAAGATTACAGTTTTTCATGCAGATGAATGCGATAGAAAAAAATGCACTTCCATTAAGATGGAAAAACTGGGCAAGTGTAAACTGGTCTATAACATCAATAAAATACCCAGCGGCGCTATCGTCTTGAATCCATATGCAGAAAAAGCTGTTTCATTTGAAGATTACAGATTTGTTCAAAGAAGGGGAATTGTAGGTCTGGACTGTTCCTGGAATGAGGTTTCAAAGTCCAAAAAATTCTTTTCCCTTTCAAAATATCACAGGTCACTTCCATTTTTGATTGCTACAAATCCGGTCAATTATGGAAAACCCTGCATATTGTCAACAGTTGAGGCAATCTCCGCTACATTGTACATTACCCGTTTTAAAGATGAGGCTCGCGAGCTTATGGAAGGTTTTAAATGGGGCCATACCTTTTTGGAACTGAATCACGATCTGCTTGAAGCTTACAGTGAAGCGGATACCAGTGCTGAAGTTGTCAAAGTCCAAAATGAATTCCTTGAGTCAGATTAATATTAATTTAATTTTTCTTTCATAATTTTTTGGTTTAAGGGGTTTTTAACTAAAACTTTAAATACTATTAGTGTAATATAATTTATTAATAGTTATGAAAAGTGAAATTTTCTCATTTTATTTCATAACATGTTATTTTAATTAATTTACAGTTTTCATGATTATAGGAGGAGTTATTAATGGCAAGATTCGAAGAAGCAGAAAACAGAATGTTCAATGTAAAAATCTGCTTAAAATGTAATGCTCGTAACCCTGCTGCTGCAACAACTTGCAGAAAATGCGGTTACAAAGGTTTAAGATTCAAAGCTAAAGAACCAAGAGGATAGATTTATTCTCTTTACTTTTTTTATTATTTTTTTATTTCATATTTTTTAAAAAAACAATTAATTTAATATATTATTTTTTATAAAACTTATTTTAGGTATTCTTATGAAGGACGTTGAAAATTATATTAGAGATATTTTAAAAACTAGAAAATTGCATTTCACTTTAATTGATCCTGATGAACAAACACCTGAAGAGGCTTTGGAAATAGCTACCGCAGCTATTGAAGGGGGAACTGACGGAATCATGATTGGAGGATCCACTGTAGATGGTGATGATGTAGATAACACTTGTAAAATCTTATCTGAAAACATTGCTGTTCCGATTATTATTTTTCCGGGAAATACAAGTTGTGTAAGTAAATATGCCGATGCAATCTTTTATATGAGTTTCATCAATTCAAGAAATTCCTATTGGATTAATGGTGCTCAGGCACTGGCTGCACCTGCTGTAAAAGCATCCGGAATGGAAATTTTGCCTATGCATTACATGGTTGTCGAACCTGGCGGAACTGTAGGATGGGTTGGGGATGCCAATTTGGTGCCTAGAAACAAACCTAAGATACCTGCAATTTATGCAATGTCTGCAGAGCTATTCGGAATCAAATTTTTCTATCTTGAAGCAGGTTCCGGTGCGAAGGAGCCAATTCCTCCTGAAATGGTAGCATATTCCAAAAAAGCAGCTCCAAAAAACATACTTGTTGTTGGAGGAGGAATACGTGACGGCAAAGCAGCATACATGGCTGCAAAAGCCGGAGGGGACATTATCGTAACCGGTACTGTTGTGGAAGAAGTTGATAATGTTCAAGCCAAAATTCAAGAATTAACCGGAGCCATTAAAAAGGCTTCACTAGAGTAGTTTTCAACTGCTCTCACCATATTTTTTTATATATAAATTAACATAGGAAGTATTATGTTAAATTCACTTTATGAAAAAGCCATCGCTAAGAGAGGATTTATCCAGGATATAGAATCAGATAATAATTTGGAAGCTCAACTTGAAGCAAACTGGTTTTCTAGAGAATTCAAGGAAAGTTCTGATGATTTTTCAATTGCAGCAGGGGACGGAAGCTTCAACAAAAAGAAATTTTTAAAAAGCAATTTCTGTGCTGTCGGCGCTGAATCCATCATTTACGACGGTGAAATAAAAAAGATTGATGATGCGGATATAATTGAAGTGAGCCATATTTCATTTTTGGATGAGCTTTTAAGCAATTATATGTCCATATTGGAACTTAAATGTGCACTCAGAGCTATTAAAGAATATGATGTGGATTATTATCTGTTTGACGGGTCTATTTTGGGAGATTTGGAAAACGCCTATCCGAGAGGTGCTGAACTTCCATCTAAAATTAGGGACAATCTTGACGATGCCCTTCTGAATGAATTTAAAAGAAGGTTAGAGATTACTCCTTACGGATTTGTATTTCCGCAAATAAAAGACAAGGTCCTGGTGGATGTGAGTGTCAATGAAGATTTTATAGATAAAGAAGATTTTGATTTGCATTTGGCTTCTGTAGAAAAGATTATTTTATTAAAGGAGCTTTTGGAAAATAAAAAGAAGATAATCTCAATATCAAAGACATCTTCAGACAATGATCTGTTTAAATGGAATATTCCCGACATTTCAATCCTGGACAGGCTGACCGATAAAAAACAGGGCATCTCCAAGATTGATTATCGGCGAGTCTATAAAAATGCGGCTTTTCCATATTTCAATGATTTTTTCAAGCAGCTGCAGTTCACCGTATTTTATGTGAGGTTGCAGGATAATAAAAATGTTTTAAAAGTGGAATTGCCCTATAAGGCATCCATCGGAGATGTGATTAGGATTTTAGAAAAGATTAATGTATTGTCAGTTCAGGGTTATCCGTATTTACTCAATAAAGCACACAACGACGTTGTCATTACTGACAGGAACATTAAGGAATTATTGAAGATAGCTAAAGTTTATGAAACAACAAACAGGGAAATGTTATAGTGAGGTCTTAAGATGGTAGTTGGAATTTGTGTAGGTGAAACATCCCTTTCGGAAGTTACTTTTATTTCAGATAAAATGCCTAAAGTCGGTGAGTATGTCACAATTGAATATGGCGGTAAAAAAGTATTGGGAATGATTGAAAATTTGATAATGGGCAATGATGCCTTAAATGTGGACATCAATGATTTTAAAGCTATTCAAAAGATTTCCAGATTGGGTGTTGACGATAATTACATCAGGGGGAAGGTAAAAATCCTCGGTGACGTTAATGATAATCTGAAGCTGCCAAGAACCCCCGTTCTTCCGGGAACCGAAATTCATCTGGCCGACAAGGACACTTTAAACGAAATATTCGATGTTAAAAATCCCGTCAGATTGGGATGTCTTGTTAATCAGAGTGATGTTGAGGTCAATGTTGAGGCAAACCCTATTCTATCAAGGCATTTGGCAATACTGGCAATGACCGGTGCCGGTAAATCCAATACAGTTTCTGTTTTAATAGATCAGTTGCTGGGATACAGTGTTCCTGTATTTGTATTTGATATGCATGGGGAATATGTCGGTGCAAGCTTCCCGAATGGTGATGTAAATGTCATCAAACCTAAAATCAATCCGAAATACATGGAATTTTATGAAATTAAAAAGCTGATTAACATTCCGAATAATGCAGTCATTCAGGAAAGGTACTTTAGAGAGGCATTCATTCACGCAAATGAAAAGCTCAGTGCAGGAACTGAAAAAACCATTGACTTTTTGGATTTGATGTATGATTATCTGGAGGACAAATCAGGATTGAATGATGAGGACGGAAAAATTGACAAGTCAGTTGTTGACGTAATGAATAAGATCAAAGATGCAAAGCTCAAGTATTCCAAGCTGTTTTATCAAAATGCTCCAAACATCATATCAAACATCAAGCACTCTCATGTCAATGTCCTGGATTTAAGTCAGGTTGATGAATATGTGGCTACAGTTCTTGTTAGCCATATTTTGAGGAATTCCCTTCAAAGAAGTAAGGATGCGGCTCACAGCGGAAACAAGGAAGAATTAATGGACAATTCAGTATTTTTCATTCTGGAGGAGGCACATATCCTGGCTCCTAAAAAACGTGATTCCGATTCAAAACGCTGGATTCAAAGAATTGCAAGGGAAGGCCGTAAATTCGGATTGGGTTTATGTCTGGTAAGCCAGTCCCCAAAAACCGTTGACCATGACGCTCTCTCCCAGATGAACAACATGATTATATTAAGGCTTGTTGAGCCGGAAGACCAGAGGCACGTGCAGTCAGCCAGTGAAAGCCTATCCCAGGATCTTGTCAATCAGCTGCCTTCCTTGAATGTGGGTGAAGCTATTGTGCTTGGTTTGATGAGCAAAGTACCTACCCTTGTTAAGATTGATGAATTCAAGGGTCGTCTTCATGGGGATGATATGGACATCGTTTCCCATTTTGCAGATATCAAGCAAAAGGAAGAAGATGAAATCAAGCGTCAGGAAGAGGAAAGTATGCAAATGGGTTATAATTATTAACTCAGATATCGTTGTAAACACTCCTGCTGATAAAATATTGTTATAATGCATATTGATGCAGATGTAAATTTGGTTTATAATTGAAAACATTGTGGAAGATTATTTGGTAGAAATAAATCTCGAATGGTTTCGCTTTTTATTAATTTTTTGTGCAGATTTTATCGTCTGCATTTTACTTTCTATTTTTTATATGAATAAATTGTTGCTTTATGTATTTTCACATAAAATATATTCATATTTTTCTTATCTATATAAATGATTTTCATAATTTAGAATTTTTTTTCAAAACAATTATATGCTATTTTAAACACAGATAAATCTATAATATAAAATTAATAAACGGGAGTGGCAATTTTGATAAACAAAAAATTCATGATTCTAGCAATATTTCTTGTTAGCCTGTTAGCTGTTTCGGCAGTAAGTGCCGCAGATAATGCCACAGAAGATATTGTTGGTGTAGAAGAAACAGCTGATGAAGTTGTAAGTGTAAATGAAAATCAGACAATCTTAAGTGAAAATAATGATGTCGGTACTTTTGATGATCTTCAAGGTGAGATAAATAATGCAGCAGAGGGTTCTGTTCTGAATCTGACAAGGGACTATAATGGAGCTCATGGTTCTAGAATCCAATTGAATAAAAATACTATAGACGGTCAGGGACATACCCTTGATTGTTTGGGTGATGACTGCAGTGCATTTTATTCAAATAGTGGAACCATAACATTGCAAAATATCAAAATAATTAACGGACACAACGATTTTAATAATAAAGGAGGAGCCATTTATATAGAAGGTTCTGCCCAATACACAATTATAAACTGTACTTTCAACAATAATTGGGCCGATGACTACGGCGGAGCAATATACAATGGCGTAAATAAACCTTTAACCATTATAAATAGTAGTTTCAATAATAATAAAGCAGATGATGATGACGGTGGAGCAATATACTCCAAAGGAGAATTGGATATTATAAATTCCACATTCACATCAAACAATGCGAACGATGATGGTGGAGCAATTTATTGTGAAAAATCAGTATATCTTGAAAATTGTTTATTTGAAAAAAATCATGCTAATGTTGATGGTGGTGCAATATATAGTAAAAGTAATGTCACTGTAACAAAAAATACCCGTTTTAACGCTAATGAGGCAAAGGGTGCAACTTCTGCTCAATGTTACGGCGGTGCCATACGAAGTGAAGGTCATGTTAAAGTTGATCATGCTACTTTTACTGAGAATATAGCTGCTGATTCTGGTGGTGCAATTTATGCAAAAACTGTTTACATATTTCCAGCCACTTTTAAAAAAAATAAGGCAGAGGATAATGATGGTGGAGCAGTTTGCGCTGAGGGTTCTGTTTTTGTTAGGGATTCCTCCTTCGAAGGGGGACGTGCTTATAATTTTGGTGCTGCAATATATACTAAAGATACTATCCATGCAATAAATACCTATTTTTGGGATAATAGAGCAGTGCATGGCACTGGTTCTAAGTCTTATGGTGGTGCTGTGCGATGTGAAGGTGACGGTATAATTGAATACTGTCGATTTTCTAGTAATTATGCATTTAGATATGGTGGGGCAATATACTGCGATGGAGATTTAGATATTAAAAACACTCTATTCAAATACAATGAGGCACACATGGGTGGTGGAGCAGTTTATTGTGAAAAATATGTATCTGTTGAAAATAGTGAGTTTATAGACAGTAAAGTTGAGGATTTTGGTGGTGCAATATATTGTGAAAAGGATGTCAGTGTAAAAAATACCAAATTTACAAATAATGAAGCAGATGATCACGGACCTGAGGGACAGGGACATAAAAATAAGGGTGGTGCTATACTAAGTGAAGGTGATGTTAAAATTGATGGGTGTACTTTTAATTATAATCATGCCCAATGTTATGGCGGTGCAATTTATGCAGACACTATAACCTGGGTGGATACACCTTCATATTTCAAAGGCAATCATGTTTATTTGGATCATGGCGGTACAATATATGTAAATAAATTCACCACTGATGTAAAATATGGTGTTTTTATTGATGGTGATATTATTGAAAAATCAAGAGATGGAGGGGCAATCTATATAAACAAGGAAAATCATATTACATTTTCCCAGTGTTATTTTGAACATAATCGCTGTACTGATGAAGGCGGAGCAATCTATTTGGATTCCACTTCCTCTACTTTGACTTTAGAGAATAATATTTTTATCAGCAATTGGGCAAAAGATAAAGGAAACATCGTATACAATAAAGGTGAGTATACTAAAATTCACAATAACTGGTATGGAAGCAACTCTTTTGATTTTTCAAATGAACTTGTAGAATATAATGCTTGGGGAAGCGATAAAAGCCATCAGGATGATGAACAGGTCATTGTTGAATTATCTTTAGATGAAAATCCTCAGGCCGGTCAGCCATCCACATTAATTGTCAGATTCATATCCGACGGAGAATTATTTAATTATGACGCAAAATTCAGTGCAGATAACGGGGCAATACTTACCAATCATAAAATTGGAAATAATACTGTTACTTCAGATATCACATTCGATGACGGCATTACAACTGTAACCGCCACTGTCAATAAACAGGTTTTAAAATTATCATATTCCTATTCTAAACAAAACGTTACAATGGATATTAAAGCACCGGAAATTACTTTTGGTGATAATGCTGCCGTAAATGTTATTATAACACCAAATAATGCTACAGGCAAGGTCAGTATTGGAAATATTAATTCTCCTATTGTAAATGGCGCTGCCACTCTTATTATTCCAGATTTATCTGCAGGCGATCATACTTTGCTCGTTAGTTATTCAGGTGACGGAGTATATAAGGCTAAACAGGAAAATGTGACCATTGCTGTTAATCGTAAAAACTTAAATGTCGATGCTAGTGCAAAACCAATAGTGAAAGGTGAGAATGCTACAGTTATTGTAACCGGTTTGGAACGTGCTACAGGCAATGTTACTGTTACAATTAACAATAATCATTGGACAGGCAAAATCAGCAATGGAACTGCCACCATTATTATTCCTGGATTAAACGATAATACAACTGCAAATGTTACTTATATTGGTGATGCCAATTATACTAATGCTTCCACTGCAGCTTATATTATTGTTTATCCTATTAAGGTGAATTTAACTATTAGTGCCAGTGTTGATCCTATTATGGCTAGTGAGGATGCTATTATTGTTGTTAGTGGTTTGGAAAATGCTACAGGAAGTGTCACTGTTACTATTGGCAGTGATGAGTGGTATGGTGAAATTAATAATGGTGTGGCCACTGTTACTGTTACAGGATTGAAGATGAATGCTACTGCGGATGTTTTTTATCCTGGTGATTATTTGTATAATAATGCATCAACTACAGTTGATATCACTGTTACTCCGACAATTTATGTTTGGTATGTGAATGGAAGTAAAGAATCCAGCGGCAATGGAATAACACCTGATACTGCATTTAAAACATTAAAAGAAGCATTAAAGAAAGCCCCTGAAAATAGTACCATTTATATTGCTCCGGGAACATACACAGGCAAAAACAATACAAATTTAGCTGTCAATAAAAATTTGACATTCGCTAATTATGGTGTGGGTGAAGCAATCTTTGATGCACAGGGATTAAGTAGAATCTGGACTGTTAATGCAGGAAGAATAAATATCACAGGCTTGACATTTAAGAATGGAAAACAAGAATCTGTCTGCGGTGCGATTTTCTTTAGTCAGACACTTAATGACTCATGTATAAATGCCATTTTTATAAATAATAATGCGGATGAGGGTCTTGCCGGTGCAATCGGATTTTATGCAGATGTTATCAACACCAACATAAATTCCATTTTTATAAATAACAGTGTAAATACTGGTTATGGTGGTGCGATTTTCTTTAATGGGAATCTAAACAATGTAAATATATCCGGTAATTACACAGCCAACACAGCAGGCGATTACGGTGGTGCAATTCTCTTTTATGGTGATTTAAACAATGTAGATATATCTGGAAATTATACTGCCAACTCAGCAGCCGACGGCGGTGCAATTTTCTTTAATGGAAATTTAGCTGATGTTAATATAAGCGGATATTATAACAATAACCAGGCAAATGACACTGCAGGCGTATTCCTATTTAATAGCAATTTGACTAATGTTGTCATATCCGGAGATTACAGCAATAATGCCGCCCAATATTGTGCGGTATACTATATGAGCGAGTCTGCAACCGTAAATGATTCCAGCATATCCGGGGATTACTATAATAACTCTGCAAATTATTGTGTTGTACTTTTAATGGAAGGAATAATAAGTAATTCCAACATATCCGGAAACTACACCAATAACCATGCGGAAATGGGCATTAACATTATCGGGAAAGCATATAATGTTGACATGTCTGGAAGTTATGTGAATAATGATATTGTTAATGGCAGTGTGATTTATATTATGCATTGTAATGAAAATTCCGTTATTCATGACTCTGTTTTCATAAACAATACAATGGACGATAACTTGATTATTGATGTGGAATCCGGTTCTGTTTCATCTGTCAATAACTGGTTTGGAAATAATGCCACCAATTACAATATAAGACCAAATGTCAGTGAAAATGTAACTATGGTCAACTGGCTATTTTTAAACGCAACAACAAACACTACAGATGAAATGAAAATAAATGAAACAGCTGAAATTGCCTTTAAATTATACTCATATGATAATGTTTCACAAGAAATTAAGGAGTATGATGCATCAAAAATGAACATACAATTGGATTTATCACCATTACATGGTACATTAAATCAGCCAACTGCTTTTATCAATGAAACAATATTATTCAAGTGTATGGAAGTAGGGCTTGCGAGTGTAACCGGTCAATTTGAAACTGCTTCATACACCATTATTTTAACTAGAATATCCACTGAGATTATTGTTAATAAAACAGAAATAACATTAAATGTTAGTGAATCTGTTTCTGCCGGTGCAGCTTTAAATCCTCCTGAAGCAGGTAATTTAACTTATACTTCAACCAATACAAGTGTTGCTGTTGTTGAAAATGGCATTATCAAAGGTTTGAAAGAAGGTACTGCCATCATTACTGTTAGTTTTGCAGGTGATGAGAGATATGCTCCTGCTGTAAGTAACATTACTGTTGATGTTGTAAAAAGAACTCCGGTCATCATTGCTAGTGCTGATGTTATTGAGAACAGAGTCATCATTCGTGTGGATATCGACGAATATGACGGGGTGATTTCACTGAACAGCATTTACCTCAAAATCAACTCATCAATATCTTTTGTAGAGATTTTGGATCCTGGAAGTTATAGCATTAACATAACTGCATGGGGCAATGATTTGTTCTATCCTGGTTCAGAAATATTGAATTTCACTGTCCCTGAGCCTGAAAAACTCAACACTTCCATTTCAGCACAGCCAAGCGTAGATGGAAACAGTGTCACAATCACCGTTGACGTTGATTTGAATGCTACCGGTTTTGTTGAGATTGCCATTGCAGGCAACAAGTATTACATCCCAGTGGATGCAGGTAAGGCAGTATTCACCAATGAGTTTTATTCCGGAACTTACAGTGCTGATATAACTTATCTGGGTGACAATAAATATAATCCTGCAAATACAACTGCCCAATTCAGTGTAATTGACCAGAACGATACTTTGAAAAACACTTCAATCAAGATAAACGTTGTTACAGGTGAAAATTATGCAATGTTTACCGTTGATGTTAATGAAAGCGCTACAGGATTGGTTGAAATCAACATTGACGGCGAAGCAGTCTATCTTGCAGTCAAAAACGGCCAGGTCACATATGAAGCGGTGATGCCTGGCGGAGACTATACTGTGACTGCAACTTACCTTGGTGATGACAGATTCAATGGAAACAGCACAACATCTGAATTCACTGTCAAAGACCATGAGAAAATAAACACTACAATCGCAACTTCAGTCAGTGTAGCCAACAGCACAGTGACCCTTACTGTCAATGTTAATGAGAATGCAACTGGCTTTGTTGAAATAAGTGTTGCAGGCAAGAAATATTATGTTCCTGTTGATGCGGGCAAGGCTGTATTCAGCAATGACTATGCTGCAGGAACTTACGGTGCCGATATAACTTATCTTGGTGATGATAACTTCAATGCAGCAGTTGATTCCGCTTCATTTACTGTAATTGAGCATAATGAAACTAAAATGAATACTGCAATTGATGTTGAGGTGGATAGTGTTGAAAATAATGTGACAATTACAGTTAATGTTAATGAGAATGCTACTGGTCTTGTGGAATTCAACATTGATGGTGAAGCTGTTTATCTTCCTGTAAACAATGGTGTGGCAGTGTGTGGATTAGTATTGTCTGGAGGGGATTATACTGTGACTGCAACTTACATGGGTGATTCTGATTCAAAGTTCAATTCCAACTCAACATCCCGTGAATTCACTGTCAAGGGCCATGAGAAAGTCAACACTACTATTGCAACTTCTGTTGGTGTGGTCAACAGTACAGTGACCCTTACTGTCAATGTTAATGAGAATGCTACTGGCTTTGTTGAAATAAGTGTTGCAGGCAAGAAGTATTATGTTCCTGTTGATGCGGGCAAGGCTGTATTCTCCAATGACTATGCTGCAGGAACTTACGGTGCGGATATAACTTATCTTGGTGATGATAACTTCAATGCAGCAGTTGATTCCGCTTCATTTACTGTAATCGAGCATAATGTGACCAAAAAGGACACTCCAATTGACATTAGTGTTGACAGTATTGAAAATAATGTGACAATAACTGTCAATGTTGATTCTGACGCCACAGGATGTGACCAAAAAGGACACTCCAATTGACATTAGTGTTGACAGTATTGAAAATAATGTGACAATAACTGTCAATGTTGATTCTGACGCCACAGGTCTTGTTGAAATAAGCATTGGTGATGAAGCAATTTATCTTCCTGTAAACAACGGAAAAGTCACAGGTGAATTCATGATATCTGGCGGCGATTATGAAGTCACTGCAACTTACCTGGGAGACAATAATTTCAACGCAAACACAACATCCGCAGAATTCACAGTCAAAGATCATGAAAAGATAAACACTACCATTTCAGCAGAGGCTGCTGTTGATGAAAGCGCAGTAACAATTACCATCAATGTAAATGATGGCGCTACCGGCTTTGTTGAAATAAGTGTTGCAGGCAAGAAGTATTATGTTCCTGTAGATGGTGGAAAGGCCACATTTGTAGATGACTATCTTCCGGGCACTTATGCTGCTGAGATAACATATCTTGGTGATGACGACTTCAATCCGGCTAAGGCTTCAGCCTCATTTACCGTAATCGAACATAACGAAACAAAAATGAACACTCCAATCAGTGTTGAAGTTGCAAGTGTTGAGAATAACGTGACCGTTACAGTCAATGTTAATGAAAATGCCACAGGCCTTATAGAGATTAACATTGATGGTGAGGCCATCTATCTTCCTGTAAACAATGGAATGGCTTCATGTGGATTTGTATTGCCTGGCGGCGATTATATGGTTACAGCCACTTATCTTGGTGATGCCAAATTCAACGCAAACACAACATCCACTGAATTCACAGTCAAAAACCATGAAAAGGTCAACACAACTATCAAAGCACAGGCCACTGTGGATGGAAGTGCCGTAACAATTGCAGTTGACATAAATGAGAATGCAACAGGCTTTGTTGAAATAAGTGTTGCAGGCAAGAAGTATTACGCCCCTGTAAACGAAGGCAAGGCAATATTCGCCAATGACTACCTTCCGGGCACTTATGGTGTCGACATAACCTACATGGGTGATGACAACTTCAATCCTGCCAAGACCTCAGCCTCATTTACCGTAATAGAGCATAACATAACTAAAAAGGACACTCCAATCGATATTGACGTTTCAAGCGTTGAAAATAACGTTACAATAACAGTCAGCGTTAATCCTAACGCCACTGGACTTGTTGAGATTAACGTTGATGGCGAGTCAGTATATCTTCCTTTAAGCAATGGTGTTGCAGCATGTGGGATTGTATTGCCTGCAGGAATGCATGAGGTCAGTGCAACCTATCTTGGTGATGCCAAATTCAACGCAAACACAATATCCACTAAATTCACTGTCAAGGGCCATGAGAAGGCCAACACTACAATTGCAGCCGCTGTCAGTGTGGACAACAATACAGTCACACTCACAGTCACTGTAAATAATGAGGCTACCGGTTTTGTTGAGATAAGCGTTGCAGGCAAGAAGTATTATGTTCCAGTTGAAAAAGGCAAAGCCACATTCGTCGATGACTACATGCCTGGAACTTACGCTGCTGAGATAACCTACATGGGTGATGACAACTTCAATCCTGCCAAGACTTCAGCTTCATTTACTGTAATCGAGCATAACGTGACCAAAAAGGACACTCCAATTGATATCGATGTTTCAACTGTTGAAAATAATGTGACCATTGCAGTCAGCGTTGATTCTAACGCTACCGGTCTTGTTGAAATAAGCATTGGTGATGAAGCAATTTATCTTCCTGTAAACAACGGAAAAGTCACAGGTGAATTCCTGCTTCCTGGCGGCGATTATGCTGTGACTGCAACTTATCTGGGAGACAATAATTTCAATGCAAACACAACATCTGTCGAATTCACAGTAAAAGACCATGAAAAAGTTGATCCTTCAATCAAATCTCAGGCCGCTGTGGACGGCAATACCGTAACAATTACAGTCAATGTAAATGATAATGCAACAGGATTTGTTGAAATAAGCATTGCAGGCAAGAAATACTATGTTCCTGTTGATGTTGGCAAGGCAGTATTCAGCAACGACTATAATGCAGGAACTTACAGCGCAGATATAACATACCTTGGTGATGACAACTACAACACAGCCGAGGATTCCACTTCATTTACTGTAATCGAGCATAACGTAACCAAAAAGGACACTCCAATAGATATTGCTGTTGACAGTGTTGAGAATAATGTGACAATAACTGTAAACATCGACCCTAACGCTACAGGTCTTGTTGAAATCAGCATCGGCGATGAAAGCATTTACCTTCCTGTAAATAATGGTGTGGCTATAGGCGAATTCCTGCTTCCTGGCGGCGATTATGAGGTTGTTGCCACTTATCTTGGTGATGACAAATACAATACAAACACAACATCCGCTGAATTCACAGTAAAAGACCATGAAAAGGTTGATTCTTCAATCAAATCTCAGGCTGCTGTGGACGGCAATACAGTAACAATTGCAGTCAATGTAAATGAGGACGCTACAGGCTTTGTTGAAATATCCATTGCTGGCAAGAAATACTATGTTCCTGTCGATGCAGGCAATGCCAAACTGGTAATTGACTATCTTCCGGGCACTTATGGTGTCGATATAACCTACATGGGTGATGACAACTACAACACAGCCAAAACTTCCACTTCATTTACTGTAATCGAGCATAACGTAACCAAAAAGGACACTCTAATAGATATTGCTGTTGACAGTGTTGAGAATAATGTGACAATAACTGTCACTGTTGATGCAAACGCTACAGGCCTTGTTGAAATCAGCATAGGTGATGAGGCAGTTTACATTCCTGTAAACAATGGAGCAGCCATTGGAGAATTTTTACTGCCTGGTGGTGATTATGAAGTAACTGCAACTTATCTTGGTGACAACAAGTTCAATGGAAATGCAACATCTGCCGAATTCACTGTTGAAGGTCATGTGAAGGTTAACACAACAATATCCGCCAGAGTAATTTCAATCGAAAACACAGCATTCATAACGGTCAATGTCAATGAAAATGCCACTGGCTTTGTTGAATTGACAATTGGCTCAACCACTGCCTATGTGAAAGTGGAAGATGGTGTGGCAAGATATAATGATGTATTGCCTGCCGGAAACTACAGCTTCAAAGCTACCTACATGGGTGACGAAAACTTCAATGAAAACACAACAGAAGGCACATTCAGAGTTTCCGGTCACTTGAAGAGACCTTCAAATATTGACGCTTCTGTAAGCGTTGACGGGGACAATGTATCTATTGACATTTCCGTTCCTGGTGCTACCGGCTACGTTACACTGGACTGGGGTGAAAATCTCATACATGTCCCATTGGAAAACGGATCTGCAGTGTTCGAAGATGAATTTGCACCTGGAAGTTATGAAGTGGATATAGTCTATTCCGGTGATGATAATTACCTGCCGTCAGATAAGACAGTAAACTTCACCATAGGCAAAATATCTACCCATTTAGAGACCAAATATGAAAACGGCACAATCTATGCCACAGTTACAGATGCACAAGGCAATCCTGTAAGTGGACTTAAGGTTGGCTTTGCTGTAAACGGCGTGAAATACGTGACAACTGATGAAAATGGTCAGGCAAATTATTCACTCGGCGATCTGGCACCAGGCACTTACAACATTAAGGTAATGGCTTACGGCAATGACATATATGAAAATTCCAATCAGGAAACAGTCGTTGTAACCAAAGAGCAGTCCAAAATCTATCTGCGTAACGCATTGTACTTTGTTACAGACACCAAGATTGTAAAAGTTACCCTATGGGGCGGCAAAAACAAACCTATTGCCGGAAAAACAGTTCACATTAAGGTATATGATTCACTATATTCTGGTGTGACTGATAAGGATGGTAATGCATACATTAGGGTAGGTATCGGATTTGGTGTGCACAATGCTACTGTCATTTTTGACGGCGACTATCAGTATGCCTCATCCAATAGAACAGGTCAGATAAAGGTTATCAGGG
Organism: uncultured Methanobrevibacter sp.; assembly: GCA_902789505.1. GTDB lineage: Archaea > Methanobacteriota > Methanobacteria > Methanobacteriales > Methanobacteriaceae > Methanocatella. The sequence continues at coordinate 20,326 of CADAOO010000037.1, forward strand.
AGACTCCTTCCATTATGGTTCGTGGTGCTGATCAGAAGTTCAAGGTCAGTGATAATCCTAAGACTGTTAAGGTATACTTGTGGGATAGAAACAGCAAGCCGCTTCCTGTTGGCTCAAAAGTTGCAATTAAGATAAACGGCCAAACATATGTCGGACTTACTGATAGCAATGGTATTGCAAGCATTAATATCAATGTTAATTCTGTTGGCGTTTATAATGCTGAGCTTAAGTATGCCGGTAACAGTGCATATAATGCAGTAACAAGGGACGTCAAAATTAGAATTGTATAGAGATTATTTAATCTCTACTTTTTTTATTTTTTGATACTATTTTTCATGTCAAATACTTGATTTGGGCATAGATTATTATGTTATTTCTATCTTTTTGTGCATTTATTTGATACTATTTTTCATGTCAAATACTTGATTTGGGCATAGATTATTATGTTATTTCTATCTTTTTGTGCATTTATTTGAATCAGTTTTTCAATATTTGTAATGAGGTATTGACGAGGCAAATTTTGTAGTTTCGTGTGGATGTAGGAATTGTTATATACATATTTAACACATATTAAATTAATATTAATATTTATTTTTTGGGTTATTTGATGGATAAAAATAAATTGATTATGTGTGCTTTAATTGTTATTATTTTAGCTTTTTTAGTTGGAATATTCTTATCAATGCCTAATTTTTCAAAGGCCGATTCAAAACTTGAAATAATTGGCAATGATACAATTACAGAAGGTAGCAATATTCAGATTAAATTAACCGATAATAATGGGACTGCATTAATTAATCAAACTGTGAAAATAACATTTACTAATAAAGACAACTCCAATTCAGATTATTCAGTTGTTACAAATGAAGAAGGTGTTGGAGAATTAAAATTAGACAAAAATGCTGGAGAATATGATGTAACAGTTATTTATAATGGAAACGATAATTACATGGGATGCAATGCAACTAAAAAAATAAATATTGAAAAAGAAGTTGCTGAAGCTGAACCGGCTCAAAATCAAGCAGGTAGTCAAAGTAACACCCATATAGTTATGGGAGAAGATGGATATTATTTTATTGTTGATGATAATGGGAATATCTTACAAAATTTAGGTCCAAGTAAGAAATATTATCCTAATAATCCAAATAGTGTTGATTATCCTAATGCAGAACCTTCTAGCAAATATATTGATAAAAGCAAATAATATTTTTTAAGTAGGTGCAACTTCACCTACAACTTCTTTTTATTTTAATTCAGGCATAGACCATTTGGCCGCTTCAAAACTTCCTGATTAATTTCGACCTTTATTATTTAAATCATTGATAGATTTGCTAATAGTGGCAAAGCATATTATGTGTTACATATTTTTGATAATTGTTTACCTCAAGTGCTAATATATTAAATATTTAATTTTACATATATTATAATTGTAGTTCGTATTAGAGTGAAATATGGATTACGCATTAGCTTAGGACCATCTTAGGTGGTTCTACTTTTTTAAACAATAATAATTGCAAATGTTTTCGAATGATTACACTATTGGAAGACTATTTATTTCTAAATCAAATTTTATTCATACTTTCTTTATTTTTGTACATAATATTCAGTTTTTACATTTATTTCAAAACTAATATATAATAATTTAAACACAATATATATATATCATTAGATAAGTTTAAATGGGGGTAAAATTTTTGATAAACAAAAAATTCATGATTCTTGCAATATTTCTTGTAAGCTTATTGGCTGTCTCGGCCGTTAATGCGGCAGATAATATTACAAGTGATATTGTAAGCATAAATGAAACTGACGAAGTTATTAGTATTGAAAATAATGAAGAGTGTATACTTGAGGCGTACCCAGGGACATTTACAGATTTGGCCAATAGGATAACTCATACGAACAATCAATTGAATTTGGATAGAAATTATGTTTATAACGAAAAAACAGATTCTACTTATAGATATGGGATAGATATTACAAAAAAATTAAAATTAATGGGAATGGCTACACAATAAACGGAAATAATAAAGCAGTGGCGTTTGCTGTTTATTCACTTGGAGTTGTTATAAATAATATTAATTTTAAAAACTGTAATTATGGCACTATTTATTGGTATAGTGAAAAAGGCACATTATCTGATTGTAGTTTTTTAGACTGCACTTCAACTTATGATGGTAGTGCAGTATTTTGGAGAGGTGATGATGGTATTTTATCAGGATGTAGTTTTGTGAATTGTACTGTTTTTGGCCACCATAATAAAAATTCTGAAGCATATGAACCCAGTCGTGGCGGTGCAGTATACTGGAACAACAATAATGGTGCTTTAAATAATTGCATTTTTAAAAATTGTTATGGGGATGAAGGTGGCGCTGTTTTTTGGCAGGGTGAATTTGGCGGTTTGAGTAAATGTACTTTTATTGATTGTTCCGCAGAGTATGATGGTGCAGTTTCTTGGAATGCAATTTACGGTAGCATTGACCATTTTACTTTCATAAATTGCCATGCAAAATATTCCAGTGGTGCTGTAGGTTGGACAAGTGCCGAAGGCTTTTTAACTGCTTGTAACTTTTTGAATTGTCATGCTACTTATGGTGGTGTTATTCATTGTACTGGAGATTATGTTAATATTTTTGAATCTAATTTTACAAATTGTTCTGCCGAGTATGGTGGTGCCATTATCTGGCCAGGTTATTATGGTTCAATTGAAGGATCTATTTTTATAAATTGTTCTTCTAGTAATGAAGGGGGTGCAATTTGGTGGTCAGGGTATAAAGGTTGGGTTGAAGAATCTAGTTTTATTAACTGTAACTCTAAAAATTACGGAGGTGGAATTTACTTTGATGCTGATGATTGCTGGTTGATTAATCCAATTTTTGAAAATTGTTTTGCAAAAGAGGGTTCAAATTGGTATAGTAAAGAACCAATTGCATTTATTAATCAATCTAATACATTTATTAAAGCCCATGATGTAACCACTACCTATGGCAATAAAGGATATGTGGTCGCAACCCTAAAATACATTGATGATAAACCTTTAGCTAATAAGAAAATTTACATTGAATCTAATGACTTATGGGGTTCAGCAACAACCAACTCCAAAGGTGAAGCTTATTTTAATATTCCAAATAATTTGACTCCAAAAACTTACATTGTTACTATATATTATATAGGTACTGGTAATTATTTTTCATCAAGCACTACCGCAAAAATTACTGTCAATAAAGCCAACACAACATTAACTACCAGATATGAGGTGAGAAGCAAAAACATAGTTGCCACAGTAAAGGATGAAAACGGCAATCCTGCAAGGGGTGTTAAAGTCGGGTTTGCGCTTAATGGTGTTAAGTATATGATTACTGATGCCAATGGTCAGGCAAAATATTCCACTGCCGATTTAGCGAATGGTACATATAAAGTGACTGTCAAGGCCTATGGGAATGAAATATACAAGGACTCCAACAAGAAAACAGTATCCTTCAATATTGGAAGCAAGGAACAGGCAAAAATCTATCTGCGCAATGCACTGTACTTTGTCCTGCAGACAAAAATCGTTACAGTTACCCTATGGGACAGCCATAACAATCCTATTGCAAATAAGACCGTCTACATCAATCTTGACGAATACGGATCAAAATATTCCGGCGTGACTGACGAAAACGGCAATGCATACATCAGAGTGGGCATAGGGTTCGGAAATCACTCGGCCACAGTAAGCTTTGAAGGCGATACCCAATACAATGCAGCCAGTAAGACAGGAAAAGTCAGAGTGATTAAGGAAACACCTTCACTAATGCTTCCGGGAGCATACACCAAATTCAAAGCCACAGATTCAACAAAAACAATCAAGGTATACCTAAAGGACAGATACAACAAACCTCTCCTTCCGGAAACAAAAGTATTTGTCACCATAAACGGCATACTATACGTCGGACTAATCAATACCGAAGGCATTGCAAGCATCAACATAATCCTCAACAAGGCAGGCGTTTATGATGTTGACCTTTACTATACTGGAAACACCGCATACAATGAGGTTAGAAAATCAACAAAAATTACAATAGTTTAGAGATTTGAACAATCTCTACCATTTCTTCTTTTTTTGCCAAAAGCCAGATTCAATGCCAAAAAATATAATCTGACCAACCATTATAATAATTTCCCCCAAACATTTATAGGTTGTGATAGCGAACATTGCCTTAACGGCTCCAATCCCCATTATACAATGCCCAGCACCCCAGAACCATTTCAAAAGATATAAATATACAGGCAAAGAAATCTAGTATTATAGACTTAAGGGAGAAAAAAACAATGAAATTCAAACTGATTTTAGTGGCATTGCTGCTCGCATTCCTGCTTGCGGTTTCAGCATCAGCAGTAAGCGCAGCGGACGATGCCGCCTTAGAAAGCATATCGGACGATGATGCAATCGCAACCGACAACAGCGAAGTGCTGCGTGATGAACAATTAGGCGCAGGACCGAATAAAGACGTATGGATAGACAACACCGTAGACGAAAGCAAGATATATGTCGAAGGACATATGGAAGTCTGGGACCACAAAAATATTAACCCTGTGCTGCTTATAGGAATGTCAGGTTCCAGAAACACCACATACTCCGACAACAATACAACATCCATTGAAAGCCAGGTAATGGAAAAGTATCTGGACATTGCTAAAAAGGCGACCGGTGCCAGTGACATTGAAATCATAAAAATGGACAGGTACGTTTCATCCGAAATGTGGGACCACAGAATATATGAGACTATTGATGACAATAGTACAGGGAGAGCCACACACATAGCTTCAGGCTCCTATGCCAAAATCACAACCGTCCACCTCAACGTGATTACAGAGTACAACAGAGAGGACCAGAAACTGATTGAAACCAAACTGACCGCAAAATACGATGCCGCCAGCAAAAACATTGTTGCAACCGTAAAGGATGCTGAGGGCAAACCCGTTAGCGGACTTAAGGTAGGATTTGCAATAAACGGTGTGAAATATGAAACAACAGACGCCAACGGCGAGGCAAAATACTCTACTGCAGGTCTGGCGGACGGCACATATAAGGTGACCGTACAGGCTTACGGAAACGAAATATACAATAATTCCAACAAGGAAACAGTTACATTTACTATCGGAAGTAAAGAAAAGTCCAAGATCTTCTTGCGTAACGCTCTTTACTTTGTTACCCAAGTTAAAATGGTTCAAGTTACCTTGTGGGATGGCAACAATCAGCCACTTGCAAATAAAACAGTTTCTATCAGAGCATACGATTCAGTATGGCATGGTGTAACTGATGAGAACGGTGATGCTTTTGTCAGAGTTGGTATCGGTTTCGGTACACATGATGCTACAGTCAGCTTTGACGGGGATGATGATTACAATTCATCCACCCGAGCAGGTTATATTAGAGTAATCAAACAAACTCCTTCTGTAATGGTACGTGGCGCTGACACCATGTTTAAAGCGACAAATCCAGTCAAAATTGTTAAAGTCCATTTAAGGGACAGATATGACCAACCACTTCCAGAAGGATCAAAAATTGTTCTCAAATTAAACGGTAAGACCTACATCGGATTTACTGATGCTGAGGGCGTTGCCCGCATTGCAATCAACATCAACACTGTGGGCACATTCACTGCTCAGGCGATGTACGGTGGAAACAGTGCATACAATCCCGTAACAAGGGACGTCAAAATCAGAATTGTATAGAGATTTATTATAATCTCTACTTTTTTTATTTTTTGATACTATTTTTCATGTCAAATACTTGATTTGGGCATAGATTATTATGTTATTTCTATCTTTTTGTGCATTTATTATTTTTCAATATTTGTAATGAGGTATTTGTTGACGAGGCAAATTTTCTAGTTTCGTGTGGATGTCGGAATTGTTATATACATATTTAACACATATTAAATTATATTATGTAATTATTTGGGGGAGTATAAACATGGAAAAGAATAAAATTATAGTAATTGCTCTTCTTGTGGTCATAATTGTTCTTTTAGCGGGCATAATTGTATCTATGCCAATCCTTAAAAAAACAGATGCAAAAGTTGAAACAAATAATGCAACAACAGCTAATGAAACTACAAGCGCTCCTGTCACACCAGATACAATAACAGTGGAATTGCCTGAATTTGATACAAAATATACAAAAACTGTAGGTGAATACACAGTTGAAGCACAAAAATGGCAAGGAGGTTCTGTTGGAGGATTTGAGGTCCACTTGTATAAAAATGGTGATTCAGTTTACAAAGACTCCTATATGACTAGAGCCTATTTCTACATGGATGGAGAGTGGAAATGGAGCGACTGGGGTAATGGTGAAGATGGTTATAAAGGGTATCACAGATATCCTGTAAGCAGAGGTGTTGAAATCCAAAAGGTCGAAGTTAAATTTTAGGGATTTAATAGGTGAATATGGAAAGGAATAAAATTAAACTTTCCATATATAACTCCTACATCAGATGACAGGTTAAAATTATTAATCCATCATTTTTTCAAATCAAATGCATTTTAAAAATATTTATATATTTTTTTCCAACAATATATTAACAATTGATTTTTGGAGAAAGGGAAATGCCTAAAAAAATCTGTGAAAACTGCGGAAAAAGTGTGGACGATTATGTTAAGTTCTGCCCTGGATGTGGCGGAAATCAGTTTAGACAATTGAATCAGGTTTCAAATAGCTCTTCTTCAGTTCCAACCAGGAATTCATCTCAGAATAGTGATTTGGTGCATAAGTTATTCTATTGGAATTATGGTGGAAGATACATATTCTCAAAAACTAAATTGATATCTATTTTGACATTTTTTGCATTTATTCTAAGTGGTTTTGAAGGTTCTACAGGTATAATGATTTTTTTAGGTTTAATTTTTGCCATGATTGCCTATGTGATTGGATTTTCTCTTCATAAGATATTGGGCAATGATAAGCCTTCCGTGAATGTATTGGACAATAATGATTATGGTTTTTTTGAAGATTTAAAACATTCATTTTTCTATTGGCAGAATAAGAATACTGGTGAATTTGTATTTTCAAAGACAAAAACTATAACTATTTTAATATTTATTATTATCTCAATTTGGGCTTATATTCTATCCCCTCCATATATTTTCGCATGTCTTGCCGTTGGATTGATATTTGCAATACCTGCAGGAATAATAGGTTATGGGATTCATAAACTAACAAACAATGACCCGAAACCTAAAAAGGTTGTCGCAAAACCTAAGCCTCAGGTTGCCCCAAAGGTTAAAGAGAAAAAAGTCGAAGCTCCTCCTGCTCCAAAAACTGTTGAAGAAAAATCTGAATTCAAGAGGTATCAGTCCCAGCTTGATGATCTGGTGGAGGAATATGATTCCAAAGAGAAGCATTTAAGGGATTTGATTGCAAAACGTTTTGAACCTCCGCAATTGACTTATGACCGATTCATAGCTGCAGTTGATAACTGTACCAAAATTTTCAATGAAAAAGCAGAATCTGTTCAATCAATTATTGATCTTGCATCTGATGATTCAAAAAGAGTTGATGATGAGATTAAATCAAGGATGGAAATCATAAAGTCATTGATAGATAAGATAGATGATTTAACTGACGAACTGGTATTGAATATTGGCAAATCCGATGATGTTGATGTTAAAGACTTGCTTGTTGATATGGAAGATCTAATCGATTCTGTAAAAAATTATGATTAGTCATCATTTTGAGTATTAATATTCATAACTATTCAATTTACCTTTTTTAATTTAAAATCAATATTATTTTTTCTTAATAATCTATTTTTTTACTTTTCAAATGCTCTCTTGGCAAACAATTAAATATTCTAAGAAATATATTACTACTCAATTAAATACTTAGTTAAGTGTTTAAATTGGTTATATACAATTGATTAAAAAAGGTAATATAATGAAATTTGCACATTTAGCAGACACTCATTTAGGTTATCGTCAATTTGGTTTAATTGAACGTGAAAAAGACTTTTATGAAGTGTTGAAACCGCAAGACCATCTCCCATTGCACTTTTAACTTTCCAAAAAGGATTGCTTAAACTTAAAGGTTCAGGAATTCCTATGTATGCAATAGCCGGAAACCACGATATTGTAATACGTAATGATTCTATTCCGCCTCAGGTTATTTTCAAAAAGCTGGGTTTAAAGGTAATCAGTCCAATCAATACTAATTATATGCACGGAGATATTTTCATTGCGGGCCTGCCGTTCTATCCGTCATCCCAGGTTAAAAATTTAAAATCCAAATTAGCCGAATTATCCAAAAAAGCGGCCAATCATGAAAAATCAATTCTTGTACTGCATCAGGGTATTGACAAGTACTTCGGATATAATTATGAACTGGAGATTGGAGATTTGCCTGATAATTTCAATTATTATGCATTGGGCCATATTCATAATTATGTTAATGATAATTTCGGAAAGGGAAAACTGGTTTATCCTGGTTCCGGAGAAATATGGAACATCAAGGAACTAAAGGATTACCATGAAAACGGCAAAGGTTTTGTAATTGTTGATATAGATAATGAAAAACCTCTTGTTAAAAGGGTTAAAATTGATATTCCCCGTGAATTTATCAGAAGGTCACTTGACTATAATGACTTGGAAAGCGGGATTTCAGGCATTAAAGAAACTATTAAAGATTTTGATAAAAAGCCTATCCTTGATTTGGACATTCATAATATTGAATCAGATACCAATAGGGTTTATGAGATGATCAATGAGGAACTTGGAGATTTGTCTTTAATGATTAGACCAACATTCCATACAGTTGATGAAGAGGATATAGACATTGTTATGGATGAAAACGATTCTCTGGGACCTAAGGAAATTCTTAAAGAACAGCTAAAAACTTACGATGATGAGTCAATCAGTAATCTGGCGGTTGACCTGTATGAGTTATTATCTAAAGACAAAGTTGACGAATCGCTAGATTTAATTAATCAGTATTTCGATGAATATTATCGAACTGAGATAGAAGATGAGGTAATTGAAATTGAAGAATTCGAAGATGAAGAAACTCCATTAGAAAAACCAAAGAAAGTTCAAGATAACTCCAAGGAGGTTCTAGAATGATTTTCACAAAATTAAAATTAATTAATTTTAAATCCCATGAAAATACTGTAATTAACTTTAAAAAAGGCATCAGTGTTATTGTGGGTGAAAATGGTGCTGGAAAATCCACTTTATTGGAAGCCATTAGCTTTGCCCTGTTCAAGCAGCACACTGCAAAAAAGATTGATGATTTGGTACGCAACAATGCTGATTCAATGACTGTAGAATTGGAATTCGTGTCTAACAACAGGCAATATAAGATTGTCCGAGTTAAAAAATCCATGTTAAAATCATCAATTTACAAAAAAACTTCCAAAGAAGGCGGATATGTACATATATGTACTGGAGATAAAGAAGTTGCAAACGAGATTCGCCAGATTTTGGATATTGATTCTGATTTGTTCCTCAATGCAATTTATATTAGGCAAGGGGAAATTGCTGAATTGGTTGACAAGGCTCCTGCAGAGAAAAAACAGTTAATTGCTAAGCTATTGGGTATAGATTCATTAGAAAAAGCCTGGAAAAATTTGTTGCCTGCAATTAATGATTATGAAAATCAACTTGCAGAACTCAAAGGAAAATTATACAATTCTTCTGAACTAGATGAGGAATACTCAAGGAAAAAAGATGAATTAAATGCACTTAAGCAAAGGGGTCATGAACTTGAAGAGCAACTTGATGATGTAGCCAAATCCCTTGAGGAAATTTCCGAAAGTAAAAGGGATATGGAAAGGGAAAAGGAGATTTACGAAACCCAGGTTGCCAACTATGAAAACGAACAAAAGAATTTGATTAAATTGGAAAGCGATAAAAAACTTGTTCAGGATAATCTGGATAAAATTTCTGCTGCTGAAGACCAGATTACAAGATTGAGCAAGTATGTTTCAAAATTGGATGTTTATCTTGACTTTGAAAAATCTGTCAACAGCATTAAAAGGTTAAAGGATGATGAGGCTGAGATTAACAATAAACTGGATTCTATCGCTCAGCAAAGAGAGATTATTGCAGATAAAAAGGAGGAATATAATAAGTTCCTGGCATCCGATGAAGAGATAAACAAATTGAATAATAAAAAGGTAAATCTTGAAAAAGAATTGGCATCAATGGCAAAATTGGAACAGGATAAAAAAGATTTATTGAAAGATATTGAAGAAGAAAGAAATGATATCGAAGACTTTTTCTCAAGATCTAAAGATAAATTGGGTGACAATGGATTGTCTCAGGATATTTTGGCAAATGTTGATGATTTCAACAATCTTGAAGATGCTACAGATGATTTCATCAATGAAATCAATTCAAAAATCAAGGATCTCTCTGATGATATTGCAGCTAAAAATGAGCAATTGGTTGTGTTTAATCAGAATATCAAATCCAGTGAAAAACCATTGGAGGAATTAAATGATGTGGAAAATAAATGTCCGGTTTGTCAATCTGATATTAGTTCCGCTCAGAAAACTGAATTGATTAAACAATATAAAGAAACCATTGAAGAAAATAAAAAATTAATTTCAGAAAATGAAGAAGATATCCGCTTATTAACTAAGAATAAGGACAGTTTTGAAGAAAAACAGTCTCAAATTCAAGAATTGTCTAAAAATATCATTGAATACAAACATAAGTTCGGTCATTTACAAAATCAATTGGTCAGATTAAATAAAATTGACGATGGCCTCGCATCAAAAGAGTATGTCAGCAATAAGTTAGGTGAATTGATTTTATTAATTGCCCGTGAAAAAGAGGGCAAGGAAGTTTATAAGGAATCTTATGATGCGTATATTCAGGCTCAAGGTGCTTTAGAGATTTTAGGCAGTGAAACTGAGGCTCAGTATAAATTGAAACAAGTTAAAAATGAAATTGACACTCACGTCAAAAATATTAAATTGGCTATGGAACAGGACCCTCATTTAAGTGGAGACATTAGTTCCAGTGAGCTTGAGGACCGTATCAATGATTTAAAACAGAAAAATGAAGAATACAATCAGCTTAAAGGTTTTGTTCAAAATAAATCTTCATTAATGACACAACTCAATTCCATTAAGGAAGATATCGGCATGTCAACAAATCAGATTGACATTACTAAAAATAAGATTGAAGCTTCCTTATATGATAAGGAAAAGTATGAGCAAATAATTTATCGCTTTGAAATGTATGAAAGACGTAGGGACAATTTCAATAACGAACTTTCAGAAATTAAAGGTCAGGCTCGTGAATCCATTTCAAATCTTAGGGATTTAACAGAAAGGATTTCAACAGCAAATAAATTCCAACAAGAATACAATGATATTTCAGATTATATTGAACTTTTAAATCATTTCAGAAGTTTATACAGTAAAAACGGTATTCAAAAAGATTTAAGAAATATTTCAAGACCTTTAATCCAAAAATACACTAAACAATTTTTCAATGAATTCAACTTCAATTATTCAGATTTAACTTTGGATGAGGAATATGATGTTACTGTTTATGGTCCTGAAGGTGAATCTTCAATGAGTATGGTTAGTGGCGGTGAAAAAATAGCCATTGCACTTGCTTTAAGATTAGGTATTACTCAAGCAATGTCCAAAGGAGAATTGGATACTATTTTATTGGATGAGCCTACAATTCATTTGGATAGCTCAAGAAGACATGAATTAATTAATTTATTAAAAGACATGTCTGTATTGCCTCAAATGATAATTGTAACTCATGAAAGTCAGCTTGAAAATGCAGCTGACAATATAATTAAAGTTGAAAAAGAAAATGGTATTTCAAAAGTAATGATTTAATATCATTATTTTTTATTTTTTTTACATCAGTTGATTAGCGCTTTTAATGGAATCAACTATGCAGTTCGCATTCCATCCAACAATGGTTGTTGCTTTTTCTTCAAGAATTTCGGGAACTTCTTCAAGTCCATAAGGTCTAACCAATATTGTTGGTATATTATATTTTTCGCTAGCGTTCAATAAATCGCCAAACAGCTCCTTGTTATCATTATAAAGCCCGGCCAGCAATATTATTCCATCAATTTTTTCATAGAATGCTTCTCCAGCATGAGCATAAGAACCTGATATTGATTCTTTCCATAAGAAATCAACTTTTGAGAATAATTTTTCGCAGAACTGTCCATATTCATTATTGCTGTCAAAACCGTTGGTTATAATAAGATTATAAATTTTATCATCTTGTTCATCTTCAAACATTTTAACACCTTGCTTTTATTTTAACTATTTTTATATATAAAATAATTAGTTTTTCAAAATCTTTATTAATTTTAAAGTAATATTTTATTATAGGAATATTTTAATAAGGAATTTTTATGAAAGCGGCTGTTATTGGTTTGGGTGTTGAAGGAAAAAAAGCAGTAAACTCTCTTTTAAATCATGGATGGGAAGTTTATGCTACTGATTTGAATATTAATGTCGACTTGGATGGTTTGGATTTACCAAAATTATCCATGAACGTATTGGATGATAATCAAACTGTTTCTATTGTTGGAGATAAATTGACTGTTGATTTGGGTTTTACCAATTCATATGCAATTGAACAGTGTGATGCAATAGCTATAAGTCCCAGTATGTATGGCGGAGCATTTGCAGAAAGATTACTTATGGATGGGGATTTATTAAGTGATGTTGTAACTAAACATAAGGAAATGTTTACTATTGGAATCACAGGTACCAACGGAAAGACTACAACCGTGCATATGTTAAAAAGTATTTTGGAAAGTGCCGGTAAAAAAGTTTTAGTCGGCGGAAATGGCGGCGGAGGATTTTCCGGTTATTATGATTTGATGCTTGAAGCTAATGACGGCGATTATGATATATTGCTTGTTGAAGTGTGTGATATGACATTGGACTTTTGCAAGCACTGCTTTGACTTTGATTATATTGGTCTTACCAATATCGGCAATGATCATATGAATGTTCATAAAACCATTGCAAATTATAAGGATACGCTGGTTCGATTTTTTGAAGGCAAAACAATATTCACAGCATTTAACCAGGACTTCAACACAGATTTTAAAGAATCTGCAGCCAGACATATTTCTTATTTTCCTTATCAGGATGAACTGCAGGTTTTCGGCAAATTCAATCTGTTAAATGCAGGATTGGCAACAGCCATTTCAAAAGAGTTAAAAGTTCCAAAAGATATCATTAAGGATACACTTTCACATTTCAAAGCTGTTCAGGGCCGTTTGGATGTTTATAAAATCAATGATGCATCCGTTTATGTTGGAAAAACGGACAATTCTGATGCGTTGGCTTCAGTTTTATCCGAAAGGGATTTCTATGCTATCTTTATTGGTACTCCTCGCCATAATGAAGAGCATAGGTTGGATATTTTGGATGTTGCGGTCAAATATAATCCTGAAGTCATAGTGCTCTTCCCAGGTCTTGACGATACTTTGGATATTGCAATTTATAGATTGAATTCATTAGGTTATTTGGGAAACATCATTACCGTCAATACTCTTGATGAAATTATAGAACTTGTTGCCGAATACTCTCACGAAAATGCTATACTGATTGGTGGCAATGGTCAAGATACAATTATAGATATTCAAGAAAGGATTAAACTAATTTCAGAAAAATTATGTTAAAAAGTAATATTTAAATAGTATGTAATAACAAAATTTGATTATATATAACTTAATTGGTGTAAGAAGATGAGCAAAAGTTGGAGAAGTAAGTCAATTAAAATATTTTTGGGTCTGTTTTTTGCATGTGTCCTTTTGTTTGCGTTTTCATTTGTAAATAGTACTTCATACACAGGCCATTCTGTAGCTGATACTTATAATATAACTGTTGGCGAATCACTGTTTAAAGGAGATTCAATTTTAGGTAGTAATAATCCTATAGAAGTTCCATTTTTATCAAACATGGGATTTATAGCTCATCAATTGTTAGCTTTGGATATTCAGGGGATGGTCATGACTTTATCGACTGGGGTAGTGCCTTTTGATTTTACTACAATCGCAAGCGAAGGAATTGATTCATATGGTAATGCCATTAATATTGATGGACCTGGTTATATAACTTATGAGGGAGATAAATTGGCTGTTAAAGGACCGGATAATTATGTATGGGCATATAGTGCACCATCCAAAGTATTGACTAAAACATCTTCCGGAGTCGACATTGTTGAGGATGGTAAAGTTCTGCAATCTGTTCCTACCAATGAAATTAAACATTTAAACTTTTCAAGTGATTATTACAATAATGACACAATCGTAAACTGGTATAATTATGATGCTGTTGAAGGATCCAATTTCACTTTGGAAAAAGGAATGGTTTCATTTTCCGATGGAAGAAAGGACATAAGCGCTTCTGATGTTCCAAGAATCTTTGGACAGGATGTTGTTGATTATGCGGCCGAATATCCGACAGGATCCCCTATTTTATTATATGCAGGTAACTATACCGAGCAGCCGGGTGAAGTTGCCGGAACCAGTTTGGGTTCACATCCGGAGTATGGAGATTCAAGCCGAGAAGTTAATGCAAGACAATTTGTCGAAGCATGGAATGGAACTATTATCCCGCCTAATTCCACAAGCAGCGGTAAAGATTACATATACTTTGCATCTGTTAGTGATGCTGCAGCTCCAGGTGGAAGTGCTTCACACGGTGTATGTCCGTCTGCAAGAGCAATGAGGGATGCTGTTCTTGCTGAAGGTTTTGGTATGCCTGTAGGTATGACAGGTGATGAAAACGCAGTATTGTATGGATATAATCCTGCAAGCGGTATTTATGTAACCAATAACCACGATTATCCTGTTAAACTCAAAATGTGGACTGAAGGGTCAGGTACCGGAATGGGCATCTATTGTCAGGTTATAAGATATATTCCAGAGAAGTAGAATATATCCTCTTTTTTTATTTTTATGTCAATTTCAACTATTATTACGGCTGCCGGAAAGAATTCTAGAATGAGAAAAGACCAGATTTCTAGAAATATGGATTTGAAAAATAAGCTTATTTTGCCGTTCATGGATAAGACTGTTTTGGAGACAACAATCGACAATGCATTATCCGCTAACATTGATGAATGTATTGTTGTACTTGGCCATTATGCTGGTGAAATAATGGAGGCTATTGGCAATAATTATGAAGGTTCTGTCAAGTTCATTCATAACAATCCGGTTGATGTAGGTCTATCAACATCTCTTTTCAATGGTTTGGCAAATTCTCAATATGATTATGCTTTATGCATTACAGGAGACCAGCCTACAGTATCGGCTGAAACATTCAACAAAATGATTGAAGTCAGTCAAAATTCTGAAAATCCAGAAAAAACAATATCCATTTTGAGAAGAAGAAAAACAGGGTTGCTGGATACTGCAGAAGGATTGGGAATGCCTTTTGTAGCTCATAGGAAAAATCTTATGGGTTATCTGGAAAATGAAGATGATAACCTAAATCCGATTCTTAGAAAAATATTCGATGATGGGTACACATTTTATGGAATAAAGGAAAAAAATAAAAAAGAATTGTTGAATATCAATCATTATGAAGACTATTTAAGTCTTTTAGATTGATTGTAAACCGGAAATAACCTCTTCAATTTTGGCAGCACTGATTCCAACAGCCATTTCATTATCCTTAATGTCAGCCGCTTTTCTGGAACCGTCACAACCTAATGTAAAATTAATTCCGTCAGAAATGTATGGATTGGCAAAGGCATCGCCGCACAATGATTGAATACCTGCAAATGAAGCGGTAATTTTCTCACCGGTCTTGTAAACAATGCTCTGTGCAAGAATCATTCCGCCAACAGGTTCGGTAATCACTTCAATAACATCTGCTTCGAAATCAGCTTCATCCAACGGAGCGTAAATAATTCCCCAATGTTCTTCTTCAACAATTGAAAGTTTGCTTGTAAGTTTTTTAGCGGTTTCCAAGTCTTGAAATCTTCCAAGTGAGAAGTATTTTTCACCATTCGCCAATTTTGGTGGCATATCTCTAAGTCCGATAGCTCCTGCACCGCCTAAACACATTTGCTGTTCAAGTGTTGAGTAGAATTTGCTGCCCAATGATGCTTTTCTTACCATTTCGCAATGTCTGATTTTTTCATCAATTAAATCATAGCCTTCAGGGAGGTCCCCTTCGGTTTTTATTAATTTCATTGCAACAGGTTTGGCATCCAGTTTTATTTTACTTTCAATAACCTCACAATATTTTTGATTTTTTTCTAGATTTGTCATAGATAACACCTTTGATTATTATATTATTCTAAGGAATTTTAAATTCTTTCGGTTTGTTTTTGTTATTTTTACAGAATGTTCTGAAATCACATGCAGTGCATGTTCTTTCGTCGGCTTCCGCTTTCCAGGCATCCTGTATTTTACATCCTTTGATTTCATTTATTAATGATTCTTCTATATTGTAGACAACTTCATCGAACTTTTTAAGGGATTCGTCTATCTCTTCATTGTCAATATTAATAATTCTAATTGAACGCTCTAATTTAAATTCATCACTTAATTCAGGTGCTTTATCATCTTCCTGCCAATTTTCAATCAATCGGAAGTCATTTTCATATTTTTCAAGTGTTTCATCATCAATTAAATTGTTTTTCATTTCATCCTGAATTAAAAGCAGATCCTCCTTTGAGGGAACAAGCTCATTCAGATAAAAGATAATTCCAGCAAAAATTGATTTTGCATCCTCTTGCTGTGACCTTAGCCAGGAATACGTGAGGATTTGCTGTTTATGATTTTCCCATTTGTTTTCAGATTTTGGATTATCAACTTCAATCGGCGGCCTTTTCATTCCTTTATAATCAATGATTATTTCATAATCCTCCTCATCTTCGGAGTTTTTAATTCTCTTTTTGAAGTCTTCATCTTTCTTTAGAATTTCAATAATTTTATTGTTGTAGTTGTCCAGATTGCTTTGTTCGAGGGTTTTATTAATTTTCATTGATGTTAATACATCCACAACACCGTTGATACCGTAATAATTGGACCTGCTTCTTTTTTCATTGTATTGGGGCATGTCACGTATTCCTTTAATTAAAAGTTCCGATGAATCAATCAGAGGGAACAGATGTTTTCCCCATATGTTTATTGCCTTTTCAGCCCTTGCGCTGGCCAGCTTCTTGTGGTCATGTTCATTCAGATTTTCAACTTCGTGGTTGGTTGAGCTGAAAAACAGGTCCTCGTCGTGGGGATAAAGCCCTCTTGCCTGAAGTCTCAGGTCAATCAAATCTTCGATTGGCCTTATATCGTCCAGCCAGTCCCATGGAAATTCGGTTTTATTCTGTTTCCATTGGATGAATGCTTCCTCCATTACTCCGTGAATAAATTCACCAAACCACCTCTGGACAGGTTTTGAAGGTGGCAGTGTTCCTTTGTTCTGATATCTGTATTGAAGATTGCAGGTTAAAAAGGATAATAAATCTCCGGTTAAACTGTATTCCGGAATCATATATGCTTTTGATCTTGAAGGTAATTTCATGATTAATCTCCTAAATTAGATATATCTCTCTAAATCCGACATATTTCTCGTCTCTGCTCCATCCCACGGCAATATTTGGTATGTCAAAATGGTCATTTTTCTTGGTGTAACCTTCGATAGCTGAATTAAGGCCCACCAATAGCAATATGCTTTCGGCTCTTGAAAATGCTACAAAGTAAAGTCTTGTCAAATCGTCAAATGAGCGGTCCTTTTCGCTTCTGTCGCTTTGACCAAGCACACTATATTGTCTGATGCTGTCTTCTATAGTAATTTTATCTGGCAATGCTTTCGGAAATCTTAGGCGTTGTGTTCTTATGTCATTCGTTTTGAATCTTGAACCGACGTCCACAATAACCAGCGGAAATTCCAGTCCCTTTGATTGATGTATGGATAAAACGTTTATTCTATCGTCAGGCAATGTTTCAAGAAGGGATTCATCAATGCTTACTCCGCCTGTTGAAAGGGGTATGAAAATATTCCATATTGCCTCAAGTACTGATTCCCTTACTTGCGATGGGTTTTTGAATGAAATGCTTGAGTGATAATCATTGAAAAATCCGGTTTGGGTAATTGATTTGGTAATGGCCTCCAGGTATACTATTCCCTCAACGTCATCCTGCAGCTCTTCAATCCATGTTGTTAATTTATATGCAAGCTCCATTAAACTGGCTCTTTTTGGCCAGCTTTGCTCAACGCCGTTGATTACTTCGGGATATGGCCTTCTAAGTTGCCAGCGTGTTACAAAATCATTCAATGATACCGGTTCATTAGGCTCGGGGTTTAATTTAATATAATCCTTTGCATGATATCTCCACCGATTCATATTTCGTTTTGCTAAATTGGGGATTGTTTTATCTGAATTTTGAATGCCTGCTTCAGGGTCAATGCATTCAAGCATCAAACCACAGAATATGGCTACAACATCGATATCTGGCAAATCGATACCTCTCGGATTAAACATTTCAAGGGGGTTTCTAAGTTTTTTCAGGTTTTTTCTTAGGTGATGGAGAAATGAACGGTTTCCGAATTGTGTCTCTTTCGGTGAATAAGATAAAATCGCTATGTCTGATGCGGACCCGTAATCCTTGTCTAAAGTAATTTTTATTTTTTCTTCCTTTTTTCCGGCCTGAATTGCTTCATGATTAATTTTTTGCAAATCTGCGATGTTGATTGCACCGTTAACTTTTTTATAATAATCTTCATTCAATACTTTAAGCACTTTTAAATCGCATTCGCCCTTATTTACCAGTTTGTCGATTAGTCTTGACAGGTCCTTAGCCAACATTTCCGGGTTGTTTCTAAACATTCCCAATATTGGCATTTTGTCTCTTTCAAAGTCAGGAGCAATAATTTTAGGTTTATTTTCAACTCTGGCGTTTTGATATTCCCGGTCAAGCTCTGCAAATTGATTGCAGTGATTGATTATGTTTTCAGTTGAGCGGTAATTGGTCCTTAAGTTGATTTCCTCAACTTCAATATCCAATCTTTCTTTGACACGTTTTTTGTAGTTTGTAAACAAATCTACGGTTGCTCCTCTAAACCTATAAAGTGATTGGTCATCATCACCTACAACTGTTATGTTTCCGTCATTTTTAAGTGCTGAATTCGCTATGGTGAAATAGATATCCTCCTGAAGCAGGTTTGTATCCTGATACTCGTCAATCAGAACAATTTTGATTTCATCCAAAAACAAATCCATATCGTGATTTTTCAGTTTTTCAAGAAATTCTGATTCGAGCATTGCAAAGTCAATTGTATTTCTGTTTTTAAGTGTTCTTTCATATTCCTTAATACAGTCAAGCGCCAATCTGTGTCCGCTGCCTTCCTGTGTTTTTGAATATAATTCATCAAAGTCAATTTGGTCATAATAAATCCTATTTTTCACTTTCATTAGGATTTCACTCATTTTTGATGGTTCTTCAAGTTTGTTTCTGCCGCTTAATTCCTTCAAATATTCTACAAGGTCTTTATTGAGATATTTTTCATCCTCAATGAGAATCTTTATCATTGCGGAGTTAGCAACAAACTCTTCAATTACTATAGCCTGATTTTCTCCGGGCTTTTTATTTTCCCTTAGAAGCTCTTCAGCGATGCTGTCTGTGGTTCCGATGTTAATCTGGTTAAAGTCAATTCTTTCGACTTTAGCAATTTTTTCAGCATCTTCAAAACTGCTTCCGGCATCGTCAATAAGCTGGTTTTTGATTTTGTCTCCCCATCCTAGGATTCTTGAATATAATTCATCAGCGGCTTTTTTAGTGAAGGTTGTGGCCAGTATTTCGGAGGGGTCAATGTCATCAACAAAGATGTATTTCAGTATTTTTAAAACCATTACTGTTGTTTTTCCGGACCCCGGCCCTGCAACGATAAAAAGGGATTCATCGGCCTTGGATAAAATAGCTTTCTTCTGGTCTTTATTTGAAGAGATGTCTCTTTTAAGCGTGTTTACTATCATATCTTCAAATTTTTCATATGGAATCATTTTTTCCCTCTTAATCTATATTTATTAATTTATATCATTATCTTATTAATATAGTAATTGAGAGAGCGTCTGAAAAGTATTCAAAAAACGATAAATCATTTTGATGTAATATTTATTTTACAAAAAAACATTTTTATTATTTAACAACATAATTACTATTATGGTAAGGATATCCTTCCATAATATGCATAAAGTTGGGGATTTTTTCCCCGGCTTTCTCATTTTAAACACAATTAATTTTAAATATTAATTGAATTCAACATATATTTATCCAATTAATGCCAGAATACCATGTCTTCTTTAATTCATGGATGAATTGCACCAAGAGTAGGCATTACTTTTCAAATGCTCTACAATGATACAATTAAATTAAACTTTTTCAACAATAATTAAGTTTAAAAATCAATATTAATTGAATCTGTCTGAACCTTCGCGATGAGGGGGATAGCACGGTAATCCTATACTCATTAGAGTATACAGCCCGTGAAGTAAGAATCCTCAACTTCTATAAAGTTGGGGTAGTTCAATAAATAATTTAGCTGAGATTATGTCTGATTGTGAAAAAATTGATATGTTTAAAAATGATGTTCGATATAGGGATAATATAGCCCATGTAGAGACTATTCCAGCTA
>CADAOO010000038.1 GCA_902789505.1 uncultured Methanobrevibacter sp.
CAGGAAAAAGAAAGGATTTTTGGAATACTCATAAAAAAATGTTCAAATGATTTTATAATCGGCACTACAGACCGTTGCGGCTGCAATATTGATGCCTCTTTCAAAGAACTCGAAAAAAACGATTCTGAATTTTACAAAAAAATAGAAGAAATAGTAGATAACTTAATTATCTATTAAATTTCTTTTTATTCTCTCCCACATCGCCTGCTCTTCACCACAGCCTGTCATTATAACATAGTCATAGTCAGAATTGCGGGCCATTTCACTTAATCTTTCAATTCTAGTATCCATTTCATCATAACTTAACGGATAAAACTCGGCATCAGGATACTCTTTTTTAATTATTTCATAATATTCTCTGGCCTTATCTATGGATTTTCTTCCGGGAACAACAATGACATGAGCAGGATTCATACTCTTTACAACTTCAAAGTGATCTTCAAATATTTCCTCCTCATCCTCTTCAGGTGTTGTGTAAATGAATTCCAGAGGACCGTCCACATACTGTTTCATAAACATCGCATTGATTTTTATGGCATCACCATTGTCTCCCTGTCCAAGTCCAACGTATTTGCCTCCGATATCCACTACCTCAAATCTTCCAGGAGGAATGAATGACATATCAAGGTTATTGAAAACCTGCTTTACGGTACTTTCAATGTTTTCAACTTTTGGTGTGAATGTCGCATATGCAGTAATTGATGCAAGGGTATTGTAAATATTGTGCAAACCGAACGGAGGTACTGTTAAATCTAAGTTAAATTTAATATTTTTAGAAACTGTGTAATTGAACAAGTCTCCTTCAATGGTTAATTTCCATGAATCCTGGTTGAACTCTGCATCGGTTAATTTTACATTCGGCTCAGGGCGCTTAAAGCCGCAGCCGCATTCATAAATACCCCTATGATTTAAGAAATGCTTTGAGTAATTTAAGATTTCACCGCATTTCGGGCATTCAATGGCATCACATCCAATATCCTCAATGCCGTCAGCCTCAATTCCATAATAGTTAACGCTGACATCAACAGATTTGTCAAGACCTATCAAAGCGGTTCTTGGATCATCCGCATTGGTTACAACAGCTCCCCTTTTCATACCCTGGGACAACAGCTTCTTGGCCTTATAATAATCCTCAAATGGATTTTTAACACCGGCAACCTGAGTATGCTCCTGAGAAATGGTAGTATATACAACACCGATTGGATTTATTAATCTTTGAACTGTATCTGGAATACCATATGTTAAATTACGAATTCCATATTCAAATATTCCCAAGTCTCCTTTTTGATTAATTAAAGCAGTTACAATTGAATTTAAAATATTATTTTCATAGCTTCTTCTAATCTGAATATCATTTGACATTAATTTGATTAATAAAGTTGTGGTGGTAGTCTTTCCATTTGTTCCTGTAATAAGTACTGAACCAATTTTCAAATCCGAAGCAAGTTTACTGATTCCGTCTTCACCTGCAATCCTTGTAAAAATGTGTCCAGGATAGGTTCCTCCACTTCCAGGCCCCCATTTTGCCATCAAGGTTGCAAGTTTTCCGGATATTTTTGCAATATTAAATTTAACAGTTCCAACCATGATTAATATATTATAAATAAATAGTATATAAGAATTATTATATTAACAAAAAAAGCTTAAAATCAAAAATAAAGTAAAATTAGAAAAAAAAGTTAAAAATTAATCCAACCTAGTTTGTAGTTGGATTATTAATATTTGTTTGTGGAACTTTTTCAGCCACTCTTGAGCCAATGTTTTTCATTTTTTCAATCAGTGAATCCTTTTTGGAACCGCTAATCAAAATGTTTTCTAAAACATCACTTAAAGTTTCTGTTGGAATGATTTCAATCATATCTTCGTATTTTTTCTCAATCATAACATCTTTCATGTTGGATTTTGGAATCAATACCTTTTTCATTCCCGCTTCAGCTGCAGCTTCAATTTTAGCTGTTGCTCCACCAATAGGCATTACATCTCCACGCACATTGAGTGAACCAGTTAATGCAACTGTTTGATCAATTGGAATCTCTTCAACTGCAGATATTACTGCTGTAGCAATACTTACACTAGCTGAATCACCTTCAACACCATCGTAAGTCTGTATAAACTGAACGTGAATATCATAATCTGAAATATCCTTGTTAGTGTATTTCTTAATCAATGCACTTACATTCTGTACAGATTCCTGAGCTATTTCACCCAATTTACCGGTTGCAATGATTTGACCACCGTTTTTGGATTGGGTTGGAGCTGCTTCAGCAGCGATTGGTGATACAATTCCGCTTCTATCCCCAATTACTGCAAGTCCGTTAACAAGACCGACTCTTCCACCTTCAGCTGAAACCATACTGTAATCTTTTCTTTGCATAATGGATCTGTCTGCTATTTGTTGTTCAAGAGTTCTTGCGAATTTTTTAGCTTCAAATACATGTTCTGCAGTTACAAGATTATCCCCTTTTTCAATAGCCACATCTCCTGCAGATCTGACCAGTCCGCCCAAATCCCTTAATCTTAAGGTTAAGGCATTTTGTTTACCTGATCTTCTTTTGGCTTCCATGATAATCTCATCAAGTGCATCTGGAGCAAAGTGTGGAATTCTACCGTCATTCTTAACTTCCTGAGCAACGAACTGTACCAATTTTTCTCTGTTCTCAGTGGTATCTTCCATATAATCCTTCATGAATACTTCATAACCGTATCCTCTGATTCTTGACCTCATTGCAATGTGCATTCCTTCAAGAACCTGAAGGTTACCTGAAGCTACAAGCACAAAGTCACATGGCACTGCCTGAGAGCGGACCATTGCCCCACTTGAGTTTTCGCTTTGACCGGTAATTGCATATTGCTTTTCTTGCATTGCAGATAAAAGTTCCTGCTGGGTTTTCATGGACATTGTACCAATTTCGTCAATGTATAAAACTCCCCTGTTAGCTTTATGAATCATACCTGCTTCCACACGTTCGTGTGCCGGAGTTCCAAGACCACCGGATTGATATGGGTCGTGCCTTACATCGCCTAATAATGCTCCTGCATGAGAACCTGTTGCATCCATAAATGGTGCAAATCTGGATTCCTCATTATTTACCAATAATTTAGGAGACATATTATTGGATTTAGGTTTTATCTGCATTGCAATAAGTAAAATCAATGCAGCTGCGATGATGGATTCCAATAATCTACCATACATAAATCCGATAACCAGTACTCCACCAATAGCAAACATAGTAATTATTGTCTTTTTCTCTTCCTGACCTTTAGCTGACCCTTTAGTTGCCTTTACGATTTTTTTACCTTCACCGGCAGGTACAGTCCTAATCAATGGGTGATTGTTGTCTTCCATATTCGGATATACCAGAATATCCTGTAAAGTTTCATGAGGAAGAATTTGTGCCATACCTTTAGCGAGCATTGATTTTCCAACACCAGGATCCCCAATCAATAAAACATTCCTTCTTTGTTTAGCTGCTTTTTTAATTGTTTCAATGGATTCTTCATGCCCGATAACCTGGTCAATTAATAAAGGCGGAACTTCAATATCTTGTGAGCTTTTAATATTATCATAATCTAACATAGGTTTAGTTTCTTCACTGGAAGTAACTTCTTCAACTTCCGCTTCAACCAATTCTTCACTAGAAGAATCTTCCATAGATTCTTGTTCCTCGAATTTCATTAAAAATTACCTCACTCTATATACTAAATTCATCATTACAAAATTAAGTTTAATATACTATTTAAATATTATTTTTTAATTATATAAAAAGGTTTTTATTTTAGTTAATAAAAGTTAGAAAAATAATTTCCCAAATGCAATAATGATTTTATAATGCGGAAAAATTCATTTTTACTTTACATTTTATCAAATTAGAAATTATTTATAATATTAAATCAATATATTTTCATATGACAAAATGTATCATGGTTCAGGGAACCTCATCAAATGCCGGAAAAAGTATGCTTGTAGCAGCCTTATGTAGGATTTATAAAAATAGAGGCTATAAAGTAGCTCCTTTTAAATCACAGAACATGTCTTTAAACTCATACACCACAAAAGAAAACGGTGAAATTGGAATAGCTCAAATGTTACAAGCAGAAGCGGCAATGATTGAACCAAGCATACATATGAATCCTGTTTTGCTAAAACCAAAAGGAGATTTCACATCCAATGTAATTATTCAGGGAAAATCCATTGGAGACATGAACTTTTATGATTACCAGCACAAATATCATGATACTGCTTTTAATGCAATTAAAGAAAGCTTCAACATTTTATCTGAAGAATATGACATCATAATAATCGAAGGTGCCGGTTCCCCTGCTGAAATTAATATGCGTGACCAGGATATCGCGAACATGGAAATAGCTCATCTTGCTGATGCAAGCGTGATTTTAATAGCCGATATTGAAATGGGAGGTGTTTTTGCAGCTATTGCAGGAACATACGTCCTGCTTGACGATTATGATAGATCCCGGCTAAAAGCAACAGTAATCAACAAGTTCAGAGGCAACCTTGACATTTTAAAACCCGGACTCGACAGGATTGAAGAAATTACCGGAGAACCCGTTTTAGGAGTCCTTCCCTATGACGAAACATTGAAACTGCCCGAAGAGGATTCGGCTTCACTTACCACACACGATTTTGCTGAAAACAAGGACATCACAATCGGCGTCATCCGCCTGCCAAAAATAGCCAACTTTACAGACATTGACCCCTTTGAATACGAGGATGATGTCGGCCTTAAAATGATTGGCATCAATGACGAAATCGGTGATGTTGATGCGATAATCATCCCCGGAACACGTAACTCAACAGAAGACATGTTTGCGTTGAGTGAAAGCGGTCTTGCAGATAAAATCATCGAAAAATCAGCTGAAATTCCAATTGTTGGAATATGCGGAGGTCTGCAAATCCTGGGAAATGTGATTTACGATGAAGACAAACGCGAATCAAAACATGGGACAATCAACGGGCTGGGATTGTTGGACATTGAATCAAGCTTCTCAAGAGCCGGAAAAATCGTAACCCAGTCAACAGCAACAATACCCGAAAACATTAACGGCATTGCAGGTGAAATTTTTGAAAACATTGCAGGTGAGGAAGTGAGCGGCTATGAAATACATGAGGGAACCACCGAATTATTATCCTCCAATGCATTGTTAAACATCACAAAAGGCCAGGGAAACAATGAAGACGGGAAAATTGATGGCGCTTCAAGTGGAAATGCATTTGCAACCTATTTCCATGGAATATTCCACAACTACAACTTCAGAAGAGAATTCCTAAATTATTTACGTGCTAAAAAAGGTCTTGAAGCTAAAATAGGTGAAGATCCATACGAAACTCAAAAAGACTATTCACTAAATAGACTGGCTGAAATAGTTGAAGAGAATCTCGATATGGACATTATTGACAGACTGCTTTTTGAATAATCAGATTTTAGCATGTTTGGCCCAAACCTTATCGTCATCACCTGCAGTAACCTTATTGTCCGCCATTACACCCACCAAATCATGTGCCACATAAGGCTCTTCCAAATAGACAATATCATCATTTGTTAATTTCAAATCAACGGCATTTACCGCCCCTTCAACGTGATGCATTTTAGTGGCTCCAACGATTGGGGATGTGACTTTACCAAGTAGCCATGCAAGTGAAACTTCAGTCATTGAAACATCATAATTACCTGCAAGTTCATTGACTCGTTTAATAATTTCCAGATCCTGCATTTCAGTATTTTGATACTTCAATTTAGCATAGAAATCTTCATTCAATCTTTTTGATTCTTCACCAGGCATTCTGGAAAGTCTTCCTGAAGCCAGTGCACTGTAAGGGGTAACCGCAATATTGTCAGCCCTGCATAATGGAATCATTTCCCTTTCTTCTTCTCTAAAAATCAGATTGTAATGGCCTTGAATTGATACGAATTTCTTAAAGCCCTGCATTTCTGCCAGTGCATTGGCCTTTGCAAGCTGCCAGGCAAAGCAGTTTGAAATACCGATATATTTTACTTTACCTTCATCAATTACTTCACTTAAACCTTCCAGAATATCATACAACGGAGTGTTGTAGTCCCACATATGATAGATATACAGGTCAATATAATCCAGACCCAAGTTTTCAAGGCTTTTGTCAACAAAATTGTGAATGTGTCTTTGGCCTGAGACATTGTTTTTGATTTCTTCCTCAGATCTCGGCAGAAACTTGGTTGCAACTACAACATCATCCCTTGAAGCATATTCCCTAATGGTTTTTCCGAGATACTGTTCAGAAGTTCCATTCTGATATCCTATGGCCGTATCATAGAAGTTTATTCCGTCATCCAATCCTTTTTTAATTATTTCCATTGATTCTGCTTCAGGCAATGTCCATGTGTGCATTCCATTTTCAGGGTCGCCAAATCCCATGCAACCCATACAAATCCTGCTTACTTTCAAATTTGAATTTCCCAATTTAACATATTCCATATTAGCACGTTCCATTATAGAAAAAATTTAATGATTAATATTAAATTTAAACCGCATTATTTAAAAGTGTTAACCAACATAATAATTAATATCAAATTAATTGGAGATTAAAAAATGATTTTAAAAGTAAAATCCACAAACAAAAATACTGGTGAAGAAATTTCATACGAATTAGAAGGAAACGCAGATGCCGGTTTCCTTTACGAAGGAACTCACATGCAAGAAGTAGCTGACAACAAAATCAGAGAAGCAAACAACAATTTAATTTTACTTGGTTCACCAATCTACACAATCAAAGCTGGTGAAAGTGAAACCATTGAAAACATGACTTTTGTCATTGAAATTAAAGCAGAATAATTCTGCTTACTCTTTTTTTATTTTTATAATTTTTCTAATCGCCATCAGCATAACAACGTCTTTAATTAATGGTTAAATCAAATACCTGCAATATCTTTTATTATCTCACCTGCAATTATCAGTCCGGCAACCGGCGGCACAAAAGAAACACTGCCCTTCACTTTAAATTTTGCATTTTGATTTATGGGACAAACATTGGTGTCTATCGGATTTTCCTTAGAATAAACCACCTTCAATTTTTCTATATTTCTCTTTCTAAGGTCCTTTTTCATTATTCTGGCAAGCGGACATATTGAGGTATCATAGATGTCAGCCACTTCAAACATTGTAGGGTCCAATTTGTTTCCTGTCCCCATTGAAGAGATGACCGGAACATCAAGGGCATCGCAGCTGCACACGATTGCAATCTTTGCCATTATCGTATCCACACAGTCGACAACATATGACAGGTCCTGCGTAATTATGTCCGTTTCTGAATCGGCCAAATAGAATTCCTTATGCACTTCAACATTTGCATCAGGATTGATTTCCAAAATCCTTTCCTTCATCAGGTCAACTTTATTTTTTCCTACTGTTTTTACTGTTGCTATTAATTGCCTGTTGATATTGCTTTCATCTATCTTGTCAAAATCTACTAAAACGAAATTGCCGACACCGCTTCGGGCAAGTCCTTCACAAACGAAAGAACCTACTCCACCAATGCCAAAAACGGCAACTTTAGCATTGGCCAATTTTTCCATCCCTTCATTTCCAATTAACATTTCTGTTCTTGAAAACTTCTCATCCATATCTGCTCACCAAAAAATATAACTTAATTTGATTAATTATATAATAATTGAAATCGTAACAATAAAAACTTAATGAATTGGATTTATATAAATAACCCTTTTTAATGAGGATTTCAATGATAATCGATACACACTGCCATATCTACAGAAGCGAAATGGAAAATGCTGATGAAATAATAAAAGAAGCTGCAAAAAATGACATACATTTAATACTGAACGGTACCGACCCGCAAAGCAATGAGGAAGTGCTGGAATTGTCGAAAAGATATGAAAATGTCCATGCTGCTTTGGGATACTTTTACTCATTTGCAGAGGAAATAACAGATGAAGACATTTCCCTTTTGGATAATCAGCTTGAAAACAATGAAGTAATCGCAGTTGGAGAAATCGGCATTGACTATTACCACAGAAAAGATAACCGGGATAAACAAAAGGAACTTTTTGAAAAAATGTTAGACCTGGCTGAAAAGCATGACCTTCCGGTTATAGTGCATTGCAGAAAGGCAATGCAGGATACATACGACATATTAAAAAAACATGATGTCATGGGATCCATGCACTGCTATCAGGGTTCAGCCGAAATGGCGCAGGAATTCGTTAAATTAGGCTTTTATATGGGGATAGGCGGACCAATTACTCATAATAACAACAAAAAAATAAGAAAAACTCTAAAAAAAATAGATATAAGTCATATGCTTGTAGAAACAGATTCACCCTACCTAACACCGGAAGAAAAAAGAGGGGAAAAGAATACTCCCTTAAACTTAAAATATATAATAAGAAAACTGGCGGAAGAATTGGATATGACAGAATCCCAGATTATGGAAATTACTGCAGAAAATGCTAAAAAATTATTTAAAATCAAGGAACATTAATCTTTTCCTGACTTTCATTTAGACATACTATTTTGTGTTGAAACATTCTTTTACATTAACTTTTTTTAGGTTTTATGAAGATTTTCGATTTAAATTATCTAAAATCATTATTAACATTGATGACAAAAAAAAGTCGATAAACTTATTATCATACATTACCATAAATTAAAATAATAGAGTTATTTTTATTCCAAAACATATGATTATTTTCTATGTTCAAGAAAAGGAATAAAGACCATGCTTAAAAATCAGATTTCAACATTGAAGTTCTTCATGGAATTAATGATGAAGTAATTTCATCAAAAAGAAAGAATCCGATAAAGTGACAAAAATGACATATGAAAGAAGATATAACCTATTGAATTCCAAGTTTAAAGAATTGTTCTTTCCGACATTGCTTGCTGCAATAGCAGGCAATTTTGCAATTCTCGCAGACGCATTCATAATCAGCGCATTTTTAGGTCCTATGAACCTATCCGTCATTCAAAGTATAGAACCATTAGCCCAATTTACCAATATGGTTTATTGGCTTATCGGATTTGGAGGTACGATACTTTCCACAAGTGCAAAAGCAAATTTTGAGGAAAAAAAAGCCAATTATATCTTCACGGTCTCAATTGTCAGCATATTAATAATCTCCATCTTAATTACAGTATTGGGACTGTTGTTTCCGGATAGCTTTCTGCAGATATTATGTAATTCCAGTCAGTTAAGGCCATTGGTTTATGAATATTATAAATATTATCTCCTGACAATACCATTTCTATGTTACTTTGTTGTTTTAGCATATTTCATTAAAACAGATAATTTTGTTCAATTGCAATTTAGAGCATTTCTTTTGGCCAATGTACTGAATGTGGTTTTTGACATAATCTTTATAAAATATTTTAATATGGGAGTTGGCGGTGCCGCATTAGGTATGGCAGTGGCATACATCATTTCAGTAATCTACATCTCCACATACTTCCTAAGCTCTAAACGTACATTAAAATTGATTAAAATTAATCTTTCCAAATCACTCAGTTGCATGAAAGAAATATGCAAAACAGGATTTTCTTCATCTTCAATAGCTCTATATCAATCAATAAAACTAATTATTATTAATTCAATAATCCTTGGAGTCTTTGCACATGTAGGATTGGTTGCCTTCAATATGTGTTGCAATACATTATTGTTTGTAAGCATATTCATATTCGGTACTGCCCAATCAATTTTGCCTATCGTTTCAGTTTATTACCAGGAAAAAGACTACAACGGAGTGGAGTATGTTGCAAGAAGGTCATTGAAAATAGCAGCGGCGTTCGGAATATTTTTCACATTACTGTTTACCATTTTCCCACAAACAATTTTATGTATCTTTTCAGTAAGCAATCCATCAGATGTTCCGACTGTATTGAACGCCGTTAGGATATTTTCACTATGCATTTTAGCTTATTCAATAAACTTCCTATATATTTTCTACATTCAGGCCATACAGGATATCAAATTGTCAAATATTATCACACTATTGAATGGGTTAATATTTCCGGTGGCATTCGTATATATATTCTCCATCATTGGGAATGAAAATGGAATCTGGTTTGCATTTTTAATCTCAGAACTAGCAACATTACTCTTCATTTACCTACACTCCAGGTACAAGAATATAAAGACTAATGGAGAATACTCAGGATTCTTCCTGAAAAGACATCATGATGAAAATGAAAGGATGCTTGAGTATACAATCACCGCAAGTAAAAACGAAGCAGTGTACCTGTCTAGAGAGGTTCAGGAATTTTTATCCAATGAAAAAACATCTGTCTTTGTCAGTTTAGCAATTGAAGAACTGCTTACTTATATTTTAGATATTAACGATAAGCTGGATTGGATTGATATAATCGTTAGGGATAATGATAATTTCACCATCATTTCCATAAAACATTCTGGAATTGGATATAATCCGAAGGTTGATACCAATTTAAATTCAGATAATATTGACATGTTGCTCAGTATTTCAGACAATATTGAATATTCTCAAATATTGGGATTGAACAATACTGTTATTACTATTAACAAGTAATTATGAAATTATATCACAATATCCAAGGATAAACTATTTCAAAATACCGCTTAAATCAGATGCCCCTGAAGTATTAATAATATTTGATAAAATTGATATGAAAGCATCTTTGAAGTCATTAATCATCCTATCAGAATATTTGTTTGAATGTGAAATTAATAAACTATAGTCATCACCGTTTTGGTAAACCTGAACAAAAAATTCTGTGAGGAAATCACTGAAGTTATTGAGGAGAATATTAATGATTTCCTCTGCACCGACATCACCAATATCTCCAATACTATCAAAATCGTCTGCAATCCAATTGGGCGCATACTGGAACAATATCCTTATTTCAAAATCATATTTTTGATAAAACAATAAAGTTGGATAATAACTATGCCTTAATACTCCGTAAACAATATCTGCGACATCATCCATATATGAATTGATATTTTGATTATTGCAGTCTATAACTACAGGCATTACATTGGATGTCAGATCTATGAAGTTTTCGTTGAATCTGTCACGCCCATTTTCAATCATTGTGAATAAGACTTTGTCACCGTTTACGAATTGGGATAATACTGGTGAATAATACATTTTCACTAATTCCTGCATTATTTAAAAATGATTTGAACGCCTTTTTATCAAATTTCAAATCAAATGTTGACATGCTGTATCCTTTCAAAGAAGCAAAAAATAATAGAGTTTTTTTGATAATCTATTTTTACTATTATAGTAATATATTTTTAATTATAATATAATAATATTATCTATTGAATAAATTACAATTTGATTTTGAATATAATTTTTCAAAAAAAGATTAACGAAACTTAACAAAAAGCTAATTTTTGAATCAATAGCATAGACATTTAATCATTTAAATCTCCCGGATAGATATTACAGCCCAACCATTATAAGTTTAATCGCTTATCCGCTTTTATCAATTTCTTTAATATTTTCCAAATTTGTTTTCAGCACCCTGTATATGTTTTCGGCACCCACAATCTCTTCATCAGGAACATTCCAATCTGCAGGATATAAAATAAACGGTTCTGATTGGCTTCCTCCAACTCCCCCATGGCTTCCGACCAGCTCTTCAAAGGCACAGACCTCATCATTTTCAGCATCATAAAAGCTGTTGACCAAAATGTCTGGAGTGTATTTGAAGGAACTGCTCCTTTTTAAGTGTTGAGCGATGTTGTCTCCGAAACCTTCAAGAGGATTTTCCCCTTCAATTTCATCATTGTCAAGATAGTATATTCCGTTTTTACCTATTGCCATGTCGCCCCTTTGAGATGACCTGACTAAAATAAATCCTACATATTCATTGTTGACGATTTCTTGAATCATATCCGGAAACATACTGTTGATTTCTTCATAGGTTAGTCTATGGCTCACATGGGTTAAATAAATCATTGCAAGATTTCCGGATGCAAGAACAACGATGTCAGATTCGGATATCTCTGTTTCTTCATTTTTCTTGTTTCTGTTTTTAAAGCGTTTGATTTTATCTGAAAATGGAACATATGCTTCCGCAAAATGGTCTTCGTTTGAAGACATGTTGGCATATATGTCAGTGCCCTGAGGAAGTAGGGATTTGATAAAATCTTCAAATGACTGGCCGTATCTTTGTTTGAAGGTTGCGCCATTAGTTTGACCATGGTCGGACTGTATCACGAATTGATACTTCCTTGGAGAATATTTGTTCCCATTAAACAAACGCTTTATCTGTTTGTCCATTCCTTTAAGGGCAAACCATGCGTCTTCATCCCTAACTCCGGAATGATGGGCAATTTCGTCATAACCCAAATATGTGGAATATGCAACATCAATATCCCCAACCATCATGTCTCCAATTAGTGTTTCTGTATTGATTTCCCTCATGAATACATTTGTCCCTGCTCTTGTTGGAATATATGCAATTCCCCGTGAAATTCTTGGCCTGATATCCAATAGTTTGTGTTTC
>CADAOO010000039.1 GCA_902789505.1 uncultured Methanobrevibacter sp.
TATCGAAAAAGGAGACTTAATTATGGTAGTTAAAATTGCTATTATTAAAAGTGGTAATATTGGTACTTCACCAGTAATTGACCTATTGTTAGACGAAAGAGCAGACAGACCAAACATCGATGTAAGAACCTTTGGATCTGGAGCTAAAATGAACCCTGAACAAGTAGAAGACGTCGTACCTAAAATAGACGCTTTCGAACCTGATTTCGCAATCTTCATTAGCCCAAACCCAGGAGCACCTGGACCAGCTAAAGCAAGAGAATTATTATCAGAAAAAGATGTACCTGCTATTATCATTGGTGATGCACCAGGTAAAGGTAAAAAAGATGAAATGGATGAACAAGGCTTAGGTTACATCATCGTTATGTCCGACCCAATGATCGGTGCAAAAAGAGAATGGTTAGACCCAACTGAAATGGCTATCTTCAACTCCGACATCTTAAAAGTATTAGCTGAAACCGGAGCATTAAGATTAGTACAACAAACCATTGACACCGTAATCGAACAAGCTGAAGCAGGTTCAATCGAATTACCTAAACTCATAGTTACTGCTGAAAAAGCTGCAGAAGCTGGTGGATTCGCAAACCCATACGCAAAAGCAAAAGCTATTGCTGCTTACGAAATGGCTGGATCCGTTGCTAACTTAGACATGAAAGGTTGTTTCATGACTAAAGGTTTCGAAAACTTCATCCCATTAGTAGCTGCTGCTCACGAAATTGCTGCATGCCCTCACATGAAAGAAGGAAACCCAGGTTGTAAAACAGACTTAATCTCAAAACCAGAATAAGTAGCCTAACGCTACTTTCTTTTTTCTTTTTTCTTTTTTTGCACAGTTCACAATTTATAAAAAAAAACTATTTTTTAAAATAATTACAAAAAACCAACAATTTAATATTTTTAAGATAAAAAAAAGATAGCTAAATTAATAGCTATAATACTCCTTTTGTAGAAGGAATCTGATCATGTTCAATTTTAATCGCTTCTTTTAAAGACTTTGCAAATGCCTTAAAAACGGCTTCGGCCTTGTGGTGATCATTCGCCCCTTCAACGGTTCCATAAATGTTTAATTTGGCAGAACCTGCAAATGATTCAAAGAAATGGACAACAACATCCGCGGTCATATCTCCGATTTTATCATTTTTAAAATCAAGACCCATATTGCAGTAACTGCGTCCGCCAATATCGATTGCAACGGTTGCAACAGACTCGTCCATAGGAACGATTGCATGCGCCATTCTTTTAATTCCTCTCTTATCACCTATAGCCTGCAGGAAAGCTTCACCAAGCAATATTCCAATGTCTTCGATTGTATGATGGTCATCTATTTCAATATCCCCAATTGCATTAACATCCAAATCAATCATACTGTGCTTAGAAAAAGATTCTAACATATGATTAAAGAAATTGACCCCTGTTGAAATATTGTATTTTCCGGTACCATCAAGATTCATTTTAATATTAATATCTGTTTCCGAAGTTTTTCTTGAAACATCTGAATTTCTACTCATAATCTAACCTACAAAATAATTGATTTAAGCTTAAAGAATTTATCCTTCTTCACCCGGACGTATGATTTTAATGCAGTCTACAGGGCATTCCATAGCACATAGTGTACAGACATGACAATATCTTAAATCTAATATATGTGCTACACTATCAACTTTCCAAATCTTGGCTGCTTTTGGGCAAATATCATAACAGTTACCGCAACCAATACACTTATCTTCATCAACCAAAATTTGTAACATGACAACACACCTTGAAATTATAATTTTAAAGTAGCAACGGACATTGCCTTAAATCCTACATAAACCTCTTTACCAATACTGAGATTCAATTCTTTTTCAGCGGATAAGGTAATATCTGAATACAAATTGATTCCACCAACATTTATTTTAACACGAATAACCTCATTTTCAAGTTTCATTTCAACGATTTGGCCTTTCAGGATATTACGTATACTGGATGTCTGAGGTTCCAACATCAGAAATATATTGTCATAACTGATTAGCGCCAGTATTTTATCTCCAATTTCATAGTTTCTATTTAACGGAATATTGATTTTAAATTCACTCATTTGAATTGTCATTATTCCCTTGAAATCATCAATATCAACGATTTCAGCTTCTATTTCATTTACATCCTTATGGAGCTCCATAATTGCATTAACTTTTTTACATTCATTCAAAATGGAATAACCTTCTTCGGTAAGTGCAGTTCCACCTCCACCGCCTTTTCCACCTTTTGTTGTATTAACAATTTTAACATCCAATGTTGATTCTATTTTTTCAATGTAATTTAATGCTGTCCTATAAGATACATCGATTGACTTTGCGGCTGCAGTGAGTGAACCAGTATCTGAAATAGCTACTAACAGCTGGAACTTTTTACTGTCCAATAAGAAGGAATTTCCATCTATATTGATTTTGTATTCAACACCTGCTTTAACATCAGTCATTATAATCCCCCAATTATAACAAATAATGTTTATATTTTTTATATATTAATAATTTTTCTTATTAAATTCTATTTTCTATCTTTTCAACAAAATTCAATAATTTATTTACAAAACCTGACAAAGGTCCTAATTTAGAGGAATATTCCCTTAAAGTTAGAATATCTTCTGCTGTGAAGAATTTAACAAAAATTAATGCAAAGAAATAAACAATCATACAAATGATAATGCCCGGAAATAGCCATAATGCTGTTTTTGGAATGACCAATCCAATTAACCCCATAATTACAGTCGCAGCAATTATTTTAAAAACTGATAGCTTAGGAGCTTTTGTTTTGGTCAATTTAAACACAAAGTAAATGCACGGAATCATCATTAAGAAACAAGCGATAGTTGTAGCGGCAGCACCCCCTGCAATTCCCAAAATTGGAGCAAATACCCAGCAGAGAACACCTGTAACGATAGCCCCGAATATTAAAATATACATCGGAATTCTAGGGTTTCCAATACCCTGAATGATACTGGTGGATATGGCAAATATGGAATAGAAAGTCATACCAATGGACAGTATTGCTAAAGCGGGAGCACCTGCAACATAAGCGGGAATCTGGAAATAGAGCAATCTCAAGATAGGCGCAGCAAATAACGCAAGGCCAACACACATCGGAACAACAAACAACAGTGAAATTTTATAAGATTCCCCGACATATTTTTGAAGTGCATTGATATCCTTAAGCTTAAAAGCCTCAGAAGAAGCAGGCAAAATTGTAGTCGCTACAGAAATAGAAATCATTAACGGCAGTCTGGCAATAGGATCTGCGGCTGTGAAAAAACCAATATCAGCCATTGTTAAAAATCTGCCCATAATAAGAGTACAGATGTTATAAATAAGCATTTCAGCAATTGCAGTAATAATGACTGGAATTGAGAATTTAACCAGCATAAATCCCAGTTTAAGTTCATCCCTGAATGAAAATTTAAAATCATCAGTAGGCTGAGGAATATATTTTGGCATGTAAAATTTAAATATTAAAACTGAAGAAAGTGCAGCAAGACCATATCCAATAACAGTACCCCACAATGCACCAACAACGGATAATCCTATTAGAACAAATGCTGTTGCAAACAGAATCATACACAACTGCTCAACAGCACGGGTATACACAATATATTCCATTTTATATACACCCTGAAATGCGCCTCTAAAAGCACCTAAAATAACACTAAAAGGAGTGATAAAACCTATAATCTGCAATGGAACCATAACTTCAGGTTTTCCCATAAAATTAATGGCCAGCAAAGGAGCAATAACAAAAATCATCAAAACTCCCAAAAGCAATCCCAGGAAAACCATAATCTTTAATGCCGTATAAATAGTTTGTCTGGCCATGTTATGGTCATCAACGGCTTCATATTCGGCTATGTATTTGGATATTGCCGGAGGAAGACCACCGGAAGATAAAGTTTGAAAAATTCCCTGAACTGATATTGTAGTTCCTAAAATACCATTATTTACAGGCCCCAGTAATGTAGCCATTAAAAAACGGTAAAGATAACCACCAATACGGAAAATGATGTTACCTATAAAAATTATCAAACTCCCTCTTACTAACTTATTCCCCATAGTATACCTTTAAAAATTAGTTATTATTAATATAAATTGATTTTAGTATTTAAATATACTTATTTAAAAAATTTTCAAATTCTCTCAAAGTCCTATTTAAAGACTCGATTCCATATTCATCTTCTTTAATATCGTCCAATGAGTCGTTTGACCAAAATGAAGCACCCAAATTAGAACCAAATGGTCCCCCACTTACAGGAATAATCCCATGTATCATAAAATATGTAATATTTTTCAGATGTGCGAAATCCTGACCTCCGGTCCTGTCACCACCAACTGCAATGCTCATTCCGATTTTTCCCCTCAATATATTATAATCAACGGCTTCCAAAGCTCGGGTCCTATCCATGATTGCTGATAAGTTAGAACTGACACCTCCGCTTTGAACAGGAGTGGCCAGGATTATACCGTCAGAATTCTGAAGACCCTCATAGACACCACCCATATCATCATCAATAACGCATTTTTTATTTTCCAGACAATAATCGCAGTGCATACAAGGCTTAATATCCTTTGCCTGGCAGATGAACATCTCTGTTTCAAAACCATTTTCCTCAAGCTTATCCAAAGCAATTTTTAAAACGTATTCAGTTGTATTTTTCCTAGGACTAGCGCATATGCCGAAAACCTTCATTTTATCAAAACCTACTATTACTTTATAGATTTTAATAAAAATATTTTAAGAAAAATTTTTAAAAAAAAATGAAAATTGATTTGATTCTAAAAATATTTATACTTTCAAACATAATATATAAAATAGAATAAATTAAGGGTATAATATGAAGATTGGTAAAGGTATTGTAAAAAAATATTCAAGAGAGTATCATAGGACTTTAAAAAACGGTGAAAGGAAAAAATACACTACTGAACAGATTCAAATTACCGTTCCTAAAAATGAAGATATCTACAATAACCAGGAAGAAGTACTGATTATACCCCAAAGTGAGATTGAAACCTTTAAAAGTAGAGAGGAGGAAAGCGAATATCTGAAAATAGCCAATTATTTGTACGTCCAGGAAGTGAAAGAATTGAGAGAATTACTTGAAAAAAACATGAATCCATCTACTTTAGAATATGAAAAGCAAATTGAAGAATTGAAAGCACAATTGGCGGAAAAAGACAATTCTTTAAATGAGATTGAAACAAAATACAATCAGTTACATGAGAATAATCTTGACAGCTTGAAAAAAGAAAACGAAAACATAAAAGACAAACATTCCAAGCTAATCATAGAAAATGAAAATCTCAAAACAAAATTTGTCAATATAAAAACTGAAAATGAAAATCTCAAAACAAAATATTCCAGCATTAAGGAAGAAAACAAAAATCTCAAAACAAAATGTTCCACATTAAAAGAGGAACACGAAAACATAAAAGACAGCTATGCTGTAATCACCACCAAATATGATCAGCTAAAAAATGAAAATTTAAGTACCAGAACCAGTTATGCAGAGATTTATGAATTAAATGAAGGTTTAGAAAAAGATTATGATTCATTACGTCTCGAATATAATGATTTAGTTGATAAATACAATGATTTGCAAGAAGAAATCTATAATATCAAATCTAACCAAAGCCACGATGAATACATAGCCAATAAAGTTAGGGAATTCCTTTTAAAAAGTAGAAGTTAGAGAGTTTTATAGTCATCCTGAAATTCAGGATTCCATCTTTTTAATCCTGGAATAAACATCGCAGTAATGCCGGTCGCTTGAGTTTCTGGCAATCTTGGATTTTTTTCCATCATCTCTTTTGTTTTTCTTATAATCATCTCATTTAGAGTAATATCCGGTTCTGTATATTCACCATTCTGAAAACAATCAATGCAATAATCCTCATTCGGACTTCCATCCTTATTTGTTCCATAATCTTCTCTGACAATTGGTCTTCCGCATGAATTACAAAATCCCATAAATAAAAACTCCTTTTAAAAAAATAGAAAATAAATTAGAAATTAATCTAATTTACTAGTCATCTTTTACTTCAATATTTTCGTCTTCGTCCATGGCAAGTCTCATGTTGTCTGGATCTGGGTCGAAATGTTCTAAGAAGTCTTGTGCAGCTCTTCTTACATCTCTTGAACCGATAATGTATCTGCCTGCAATAATGATGTTTGCACCTTTATTGATAGCTTCTTCAACATTGTTAGGTTTGATTCCACCAGCAACAGCAATTAAACCTTTATTTCCGAGAATTGCCTTAATGTCTTTAATGTTACCCCATTCGGTCATGTCACTAGTATCTTCACCGTGTTCTGCCCTATAGGTTTCCATATCAACATTTCTGTGTAATAAAACAATGTCCGGTTTTAAATCTTCAGGCAATTTTGCTAATTTTTTCTCAAATTCAGCAACATTCATCATATCAAGGATGGAATAAATACCTTGTTTTTGAGTTTCGTGAATAGCTTTAGCAATGGATTCTACAGTACCGAGACCGGAAATTGCTACAGCATCAGCAGTTTCATCAGCTGCCATTTTAACTTCTACACGACCAACATCCAAAGTCTTTAAGTCTGCAATAATGAATGCATCAGGACGTAATGCTCTGATTTTACCGATGATTCCAACACCGAATTTTTTAACGAGCGGAGTTCCGGCTTCAAGAAGAATCCTGTCATTGTCAGGCAAATCATTGATGATTCTTTCCATTGCCACTTCATTGTCAAGGTCAAGTGCAACTTGCAAGTATGGTGGTGACCAAAGTTTTTTGACTTTGAATCCCATGATTGGGTGAGTTCCGCGGTCTTTTTCTGCAAGTACTTTGTCGATAGACGGATAATTTTCCATAGCTCTTCTGATAGCCAATTTGGTTGCACCGTAGTTGTATTGATATATTTTTCTGAAATCTTTAGCAGAAGGGTCAATAAATACGCTTACATTGATAACAATGTCTTCTACAATATCCTTTGGAATGTATCCATCTTCAACTGCATCAGCTACTGCTCTTGCAACGGCAGTCTGTGCAGGTCCAAATATTTTACTAGCATCTTCCAAATCACCAACAGTTACTTTAGGAATAATTAAAGTAGCTGGCTTTGTCATTAAGTTTGGTCTAATTACACTTGTTAAAGGAGTGTGTCCAACAGATAAATTGGATAATCCATTAGCAAAAGCTTGACCAACAGGGCCGAATTTATCTCCAATTAATAAATCAACGTGAGCTAATTCAGGTCCATCTCCAATAAGAGCTTCTCCTATTCTGTACATTGGGTCCATTAAATTTCCTCCGTTATATAATAACATTTTATAGTATGTTTTTATTTGTAAATATAATTATTGGAAGTTAATCCTTCTTGAAATATCCTTAGGCAAAGGCAATTTTCTGAAAGGTTTTCCTTCACATTTTGAATTGATTTCATCAATTAATTCATCAGCAGTCATGTCAACTTTTTCACCGGTTTCACGTACGGTTACTTGGAATTTGCCGGTTTCCACCTCTTTGTCACCAACAACAAAAATGTATGGAATCCATTCCTTGGATGCATTTCTGATTTTTTTACCAACACTTTCATCCCTATCGTCAATATCCACACGGATTCTGGAAGCATTGATTTTATCATAGAGTTCATTGGCAAATTCTTTATGAGTTTCTCCAACAGTGAGAATCCTTGCTTGAATTGGGCTTAACCAAGTCGGCAACATTGGAGAGCGTTCATTAATTTCGATTGCGGTTTTTTCAAGCATTGCACATAAAACCCTTTCAATACTGCCTGTCGGTGAAGTGTGTAAGATTGTAGGATTATGCTGTTCACCGTCTTCTCCAAGATAGGTAATGTCAAATCTTTTACCGCTTTCAACATCAATTTGAACAGTAGGGTTTTCAATTGGACGGCCTAAAGCATCGATGTTCGCCAAATCTATTTTACATACCCAGTAGTGATGTCTTTCAGGCAATATTTCTAAAAGAATTGGTTTTCCGAATTTGCCTGCAATTTCATACATCCATTCTTCATTTTCTTCAAAGAAGTCTTGGGTTGCCCTGAAAATTACTTCAAAGTCAAGGTCCAAATCTTTACCTGTCTGCATACACATGTCAGTCTGCTGGGAGAATTCCTCCAAAGAGGACGGCACATCACAACAGAATGAGTGACAGTCAGGCATAGTGAATGCCCTTAATCTTTTAAGACCAACGACTTCTCCTTTTTTCTCAAAACGGAAACTGTATCTGGTTAACTCAAAAATTTTGGCAGGGAAATTTTTCCATGTCAAATATGAATCGGACATTAATCTGAATGCACCGAAACAAGCGGCAAATCTAAGCATTAAATTCTTTTTAGTGTCGGTTCTGTATTGCCTTTCACCAAATTTATAAGCATGTTCATAAATTGCAGGGTTGTCCAGATCATAGAAAATCGGAGTTTCTACAGGCATTGCCCCACGGTCGACAGTCAAGTCATAAACATAATCAGAAAGCAAATCCCTGATTAATTTTCCCTTTGGATACCACCTGAGGTTTCCCACATCGGAAGCAGGCTCATAATCACAGATTTCTTTTTCCTTCATCAGTTTAACATGTGGAGGTTCACCCTCATCGGATGCTCCCTGTCCAAGTTCATAATCAACAAGCTGTTTAAAAGCTTTGTTTTCAAATTTGAAATCATCTATTTGAGTGATTTTGTCCCCTTCAAGAATCTGCCAGACTGAAGGTTTCCTTTCAACTTTTTCATCATCCTCATCTGCAGTGATTGTTCTTGAAAGTTCACTCAACGGGTGACCTTTACAGGAAATCTCAAACGCTTTATACCATCCGAAAGGCACTCTTTTAACGTTTAAATTTTCAGCAAGCAAAGCTTCCTCAGTGTCTTTTAAAATTTTAATTGCAACTTTTGGAGAACCTAATGATGAAGATAAGTGAGCATATGGATATAATACAATATTCTCAGCTTTAACCTGTTCATTGGTTTTTATAACTTCACTTACTAAATTTTTAACAATACCCTCTGGATTATTTTCATCTTCTTTTTCAACACTTGTAAACACTACTAAAGACTCATCAAAGGCCCCTTTCATTTTGGCTTCGTCAATTTCTTCAGCAACAGGTGTTTTGTTCTTTACATTATAATTTAAATAATCAGAATGAATTAGTAAAATTCTCATTTAACCACCATATATGATTTAATTTATATGTTTAATATTATTTAAAACATTTTAATTATGCAAAAATTGTTATATGACAAAGTTCAAATTAACCATTATGAGAATTATTTTAGCAGGGACAGGTAGTGCAGTTGGAAAAACAACAATATCTACCGGAATTATGAAAGCCTTAAGTGAAAGATACAATGTTCAACCTTTTAAAGTTGGACCGGACTATATCGACCCTTCCTATCATACATTAGCCACAGGAAATGTATCCAGAAACCTTGATTCGTTTTTCATGAAATCCGGACAGGTCAGGGATTCCTATCTGAAAGCTATGGACGGTAAGGATATAGCCATAATTGAAGGTGTCCGCGGCCTTTATGAAGGAATTGACTCTGTAAATGACATTGGAAGCACTGCTTCAATAGCCAAATCCTTAAAAGCGCCGGTTATCTTAATTATTAATTCCAGAAGTTTAGTCAAAAGTGCTGCCGCTTTAGTTCTGGGTTTTAAAGCTCTGGACCCTGAAATAAATATTGCCGGAGTCATATTAAACAAAGTTAAGAACAAGGCGCATTACGAAAAAACCAAAAGATCCATAGAAGAGATTACAAAAACCGAAGTAATCGGTGGAATTATACGTGACGATTCAATATCAATTGAAGAAAGACACCTGGGTCTTGTTCCTGCCCGTGAAAAAGAAAATTCTCTAAAGTATATTGACATATGGTCCGATGTGATAAAAAATTCAATTGACCTGGACAGACTGGTGGAAATTGCCCGTGAAGCTCCAAAAATTACATCAGATATTATCCCGATCTGGAATAAACTAAATAAACAAAGGGTAAAAATTGGAGTGGCATATGATGAAGTATTTAATTTTTACTATAAGGAAAATATCGAATCATTGGAAGCGAATAACGCCAAAATAGAATATTTTTCACCGTTAAATGATGAGGAACTGCCCGATGTTGATGGACTCTACATCGGTGGAGGATATCCCGAACTCTTTTCAAAAGAACTTAGTGCAAATGAAAAAATGCTTAAAGATATCAAGACTTTCCACCTCGAAGATAGGCCTATTTTTGCCGAATGTGGTGGTTTAATGTATCTT
Organism: uncultured Methanobrevibacter sp.; assembly: GCA_902789505.1. Lineage (GTDB taxonomy): Archaea > Methanobacteriota > Methanobacteria > Methanobacteriales > Methanobacteriaceae > Methanocatella. The sequence continues at coordinate 10,278 of CADAOO010000039.1, forward strand.
ATGAATTCTATCCATGAAGATAAAGTTGTCAATGTATATCCTTACAAAGCAATTTTAACAGACAGGGTGCAGGCACTGAAATATACAATCGCCGAAGTTAAACAAGACAACATCATATCTAAAAAAGGTGAAAAATTCCACGGACATGAATTCCATTATTCAAAGGTTTTGGTGGATGATGCAAACATCAAGCATAATCTTGCATTCAATATTCTAAGAGGAAAAGGATCATATAATAATCAGGATGGATTTATGCAAAAAAATACGCTCGCCAGCTATGTTCACACTCATGTAGCGGCAATGCCTAACTTTGGAGGAAACCTGGCCATTTCATCATATGAACTCGGAGGATAAAATGAAAATAGAAAAAATTGACTTCTTTCAACCATTTCTAATAGTTGTTGCAATAATTGTATTTTTAGCAATGGGATATATTGGGTCATTTAACTACAGATTTGAGGATCCGCTAAAACCCGAAGTCATATTAACAATACTCTTTTCCTGCATAATTTTCACAGCGGGCGTTATTTTAATCAAATACAAAATAAACATCGAAAAAACAAAAGAACTCAATTTTTTATCAGAAAAGTTATTGCTTTCATTAGTAATAATAGCTTTAATTTTACAAACTCTGAATATGGTGTTGCTTGGAGGAATTCCTCTTTTCAACAGTGTTTTAAAATCAAATGCAACAACAAATATCTGGAGAATCGCTTATCCGTTATTTTTAATTACTGTAAATTTACTGCTTGCAAAGTATTATGACAAAAAATACCTGCTGCTGGTTGTTCTTGGAGCCTTAATTTTCGGCTTGAACGGATATAGGACTTCAGTTCTCGGAATTCTTGGAAGCTCATTCATAACACTTTACTATCTTAAAAAAATATCTAGAAAATTAGGAATCATATTCGTGGCTATAATAATTATCGGACTGCTTGGAGTCGGATACATTGCATCCCAATCAATAGCCAATCAGCACTGGACTTTAAATCCCGTCGAACTTGTTTTCTACAGGGCGGCATTCACATTGGAAGTATTTGAAAAAATTATTCCATTAGGCGGAACCACACACGGGCATATATTAAGTATGATTTTTTCATCAGGAAGCCCAAGAACATTTATTGGAAACTACGTCCTTCATTATGATGTGTGTTTGACATCAACTCTATTTGGGCCTGTTTATCTTGATTTCGGACTGCTTGGACTAACAATACAAATGCTTTTCATGGGAACATTTTTACAATTAGTCCATAAATTAAAAAAAGGAATGGGAGTAGGGATTTACTCCATCATACTAACACACACATTGATATGGATAGAAACCGGACCCACAGACATAATGATCTGGTTTTTATATCTCTTAGGATTAATCTTAATAATAATTAATCGTAATTATATTAAATTAAACAAAAATTAATATAATTAAGATTACTAATGAAATGAAGAATACGAATGTTCCTTTGATTATGAAATTACTGCTTCTTTCAGTATACAATGACAGACCATAAGATAACAGCAACGCTACAACCATTTCTATTAATCCTATGATTCCTGCATTCATGCGTAGAACATTGCCTCCGAAAAATGCAAGGAAGTATGAAACCAGTACAACCAAAATAACCATCACTATAGGGTTGCGGATTAATTTAAATAAAAATGGATTTGAAATTGAAGGTCCCTGGTCATAATTATATAAGGTAGTCTGAGACTGGCCTAAATTATTTTTAATGGATTTGCCTTTGTTTAATAAAGATGAAATATCAAATCCTCTATGTCTGTCTTCATCAATTTGCTTATATAATGAACTTTTATAAACATTAGGATTCCGGTCCCTTCTCTGCATCAGATATTCAATATCTGATTCATCGTAGGTATACTCCTCTTCAATGTAAGCTGATGCTCCTCCATCATAAGGAGTATTGTCCAAAGTAGTTTGGGAAGTGTTATCCTGATACTTTTTGGCAAGTTCAATCAAATTGTTCCTGTCTACTAACTTGATATTCTTTCTAAGTGCATAATTAGTTGCCTGACTTGAGAAATATGAAGATGAAACGACGGTAACTTTAGAAGCTTTAAGACTTTCACCAACTTCCTCCATCTCCTTTAAAACATCAACTCCGATTTCAAAATCCTTATCATAATTTTTACACGCCACAACAACTCCAAAATCCCCTATTGTAGTTGGTAATATAGCGTATATATCTATGACTTTCTGTGAGGTTTTAAAATTCTTATAAACCTTGAAACCAGAGTCCTCCATTACTTTAGCTATAAAATTAATAAGTTGTGGTTTTTCCAATTTTCCACCCGCATGTGTTTTTTAAAAAAAATTACTAATATATTTTATAAATTAAATTATTATTAAAGTTTATCATATATACTCAAAAATATAAAATTATTTTAAGAAGGTAATACTTCAATAAATATATGAAGGCACTAATAAGTAACGATGATGGCGTAACTGCTTCAGGCATTTTTGCTGCTAAAAAAGCTATTGAAAATTTATGTGATACATATATAGTAGCTCCTGAAACACAACAAAGTGGTATAGGCCATGCATTAACTTTATTTGAACCATTAAGAGTAAATGAATATACATTAAAAGACGGCAGTATCGGATATGGCGTAAGCGGAACACCGACCGATGCTGTGACCCTCGGATTGTTTGAAATTCTTGATGAAAAACCGGATATCATGATTTCCGGAATAAACACCGGATTCAATCTTGGACAGGCAGAACTAACAACATCCGGAACACTTGGGAAGTGGTTAGGGACGACATTAAATTTGAAAACGGCGAAATAGAAATAGATTTCGATTTTGCGGGAAAAATGCTAAAAAAAATAGCTGAAATTGTATTGAAAAAAGGATTGCCCGAAGGAATAGACTTATTAAATGTCAATATACCTGCAAACCCAATCGATGAAGAGTTTGAAGTAGTAACATTAGGAAAAAGGATGTACACACCAATAATTCATAAACGTCTAGATCCACGGGGAAAACCGTATTACTGGATTGGTGGCGAACCATACGAGTCAGATGTCCCCGGAAGTGATGGTTACGAATTACGCAAGGCCCATAAAACTACTGTAACACCCTTAAAAATAGACCTTACAAGTGATATCAGTTTACTGAAAGAATGGCTAAAATAAGTCACTATAAGTTTAAATCTTTAAGTATCTTATCTCTTTCTTCACGAAGTTCGTTTAAAATCTTCTCATCGCTGCATCCATCTCTTTTCAACTGTTCAATAGTCCTAGTAATAGCTTCCAAATTTTCTTCTAATTGATTAATTGCCATGGTATAATATTAAAACATTAAAGTATATAAATCTAGAATATAAATTATAATATACCATTAAAGGATTGAAAATCATGACAGATAAAGATCAAGTAAATAAATTATTCAGACAATTTAAGGATAAAAACGTGATAGTTGAATTAAGAGACAACAATCAGGCCAAAGGAAAAATAATAGCCATTGATAATTATTTAAATATTGTTTTAGAAAATGATAACGGTATTGAAACCTTAAAAGGTGGAAATATTGTATATGTAAGCCTAAATGAATAACTGTCACCCAATCCAAACACCACACATACTTATTTCTATTACCATGTTGAATTAAACAACCGGACTTTTTCTAATTTTAAGAATCACCTGCAATGACAAGTAATACTTCTATTCTACAGTAAATTTAAATATGACTCCGGACATAACCCGGAAGTTATAAAAATATTTAAATCTATCGAACCTGATTTTGTTAAAAAAAGAAGGAAAAAATTGAATAGGGAATTTTTAAAATTCAACATCAATTCCCAAAATGTTATCTTCACCATCATAAACCGCTTGAGCAATCTGAGCAGCACCAATAGCACCGGATTCTTTGGAAATTACTTTTAATTCATATTTGTTCTTGAAATATTTGTTAATTTCGTTTTCAAAGTTAAATGGCTCGGTTGCACTTCCAATTGAACCGGTCAGGACAATTCCTTCAATATCATTTTCACAAACCACATCCAGACCTGCAATTTCCATGGCCACAGTCATTATTAAAGTATCAATAGCCAATCTGGCTTTTTTATCACCGTTTTTGTAGTTTTCCAAAAGCTGGTCTTTCATATTAGCCACTTTACCGTCAACGCCTGCTATTTTAATTGCTCCAGCATGTGAAAAGCATTCATTTGCTGTTTTTTTACCTTCATCAATTTCACGAATCATTTCCAAATCAATTGGCCCATGCACGACTCCCATAGCACCAATACATGCATCCATGGCTCCCTTAATCTTGGAATCCTCAATCAATATATCAACACTGTTAGATGATATGTCTGCAACAATGAAATTATTCCAGCCTGTCTCCTTGAGTGCATTAAATGAAATGCTCACCTTCTCAGGACTGGCCTGGTGAGAATAAGCTGCATTAAATAACTCGTTTAATGAAGTAGAATCCTTGTGAAGACCAGGTATCATAATGGTAGGAATATTAGAATTTTCCAACTCAGAAAAAACGGAAGTTCCTCCACCGGTGACCTTGCCGGCACCTTCAATTGACAGAATTCCCCTATCTTCAACTTTTTCAATCGGCAAAATCTTATTGAAACCGTCACCCATTGCATAAGTGATTGCCATTAATTTAACAGAACTTAAATCTACACGTTTAGACAGTTCATCAATAGCTGATACCTTGCCGCTTTTAGAATCTTCCCTTCCGATTTTAAAGATATCGATTATTTTCCCATCATCAGACATCAGACAAAAAGAGATACCAGTTGTTCCATGGTCCATTCCAATAAATACCATGATTACCACACTAAAAAATATTAAAAATTAAAATAAAAAAAGAAAATAAAAAGACTTAATCGTCTTTTTGTAAACCGCAAGCTTTTCTTAATCTTTCACCAACAATTTCGATATCTTTTTTACTTTCGGCTGCTCTCATTTCTTTTAAGTTAGCTCCGTCGGTAGCGTTTTCTTCAGCCCATTGTTTTTTGAAAGTTCCATCTTGGATTTCTTTTAAGACTGTTTTCATGCCGTCTTTTGCTTCCTGAGTAATGATTCTTTTACCTCTGGTTAATCCACCGTATTCTGCAGTGTTACTTACATCGTGCCACATTCCAGCAAAACCTTTTTCGTAGATTAAATCTACAATGAGTTTTACTTCATGACAGGTTTCAAAGTAAGCGATTTCAGGTTGGTAACCTGCTTCAACCAAGGTAGTGAATCCTGCATTGATTAACTCGGTAATACCTCCGCATAAAACGGTTTGTTCACCGAATAAGTCAGTTTCAGTTTCTTCTTGGAAAGTGGTTTCTAAAACACCAGCTTTGGTTAATCCGCAAGCTTTTGCCATGCCTAATGCAAGTTGCATTGCATCACCGGTAGCGTCTTGTTGAACTGCTACTAAACCAGGAATACCGAATCCTTCCTCATAAGTTCTTCTTACCATTGATCCAGGTCCTTTCGGTGCAAACATTACAATGTTTACATCTTCATCTGGTTTAATTAATCCAAAGTGAATGTTGTAACCGTGAGAGAATGAAATAGTGTTTCCAGACTCAACATATGGTGCAATCTGTTCGTTGTATACTCTTTCTTGAATTTCATCAGGAAGCAATATGTGAATGATGTCAGCTTCTTTAGCAGCATCTTCAATAGTTTTTACTGTCATTCCATCTTCTTGAACTAAATTCCAAGAACTTCCGTTTTCTCTTACACCAACAATAACATTAGCTCCACTGTCAGCCATGTTTCTAGATTGTGCTCTTCCTTGAGAACCATAACCGATTACAGCAATGGTTTTGCCTTCAATAGCATCTGTATTTACATCATCGTCGTAATACATTTTCATTATAATCATCTCTAAATTAATAATTAAATTAAATTTTAGATATCTTAATAAAATATCATTTGTTAGTTATATGCTTTAATGTTTATAAACATATCTTAAAAAAAATAAAAAAAATAAAATAGATGATTAATAACCATCTACTAAAACTTTCAACTCGCCAGTTACAATATCTATAATAAGACCGTGTACCGGCACATCAGGGATTAATGGGTGATTTTTGATTTTTTCTACAACATTTTTAACGTTTTCTTCCTCATCATCAAATCCGCCAATCCATTCAGCCAGGTCATATTTGGCAATGTCTTCTTCAGCAATGCCGCGAGCAAGCATTTTTTCTTTTAAAGCACCAGCATCAGCGCCGGCCATACCACATTCTGTGTGACCTACAACCAGCACTTCTTCACATCCTAGGTTGTAAAGAGCAGCACCGATAGATCTGATTGCATCTTCACCAACAATTGAGTTTCCAGCGTTTCTAACAATTTTTGCATCTCCCCTTTCAAGCCCTAAAGCTGGCTCAAAAAAGTCAATCAATCTGCAGTCCATACAAGTTAGGATAGCTAACTTTTTTTGAGCGTGGTGAGACATTTCTTTGCCTTCAAAATTTTCAACAAACTTCTTATTATCTTCTAAAACATTTTCTAATATAGTCATTTTTATACACCCCTCGCCATTGCTGTGAGGCCTGTACGGGCAATTTTCTTAATCCCATAATTCTCCAATAAAGATATAAATGCATTAATTTTTTGTTTATCTCCAGTCAACTCAATTACTAATGTTTCTTCTGTAACATCAAGAATTTTTGCTCTGAAAATATTGGAATACTGCATTATTTCGGCTCTTGCCTTTTCATTAGGAACACTGACCTTAATAAGACATAATTCCCTTTTAACAGCATTTTTAGTAATATCTTTAATCTTGATAACATCAACTAATTTGTTTAGTTGCTTAGTGACTTGTTCCAAACCTTTTTTATCGGCATGAACTGAAATGACCATACGAGACAGTCCTTCGATTTCTGACTTTCCAACAGTAATACTGTCTATGTTGAATCCTCTTCTGTTGAATAATCCCGCTACTTTCTGTAAAACACCTGGTTTATCCTCTACTAATGTGGAAATAATATGGTATTCCAAATCCATTTAAATCACATCCTTTTCAAGTTTATAATCACCAATCATCTCATTAATTCCCGCTCCAGGAGGAAGCATAGGCAATGCCTCTTCGGAATCTATTACAACATTTAATAAAATTGGTTCATTATCTTTTATTGCACTGGATAAAGCTTCTTTAGTTTCACCAGGTTTTGTAATTTTAACTGCATTTACTCCGAAACTTTCTGCAAGCTTAACAAAGTCAGGACTGTTACCCAGCAAAGTCTGAGAATGTCTTTCATTATATAATAAACTTTGCCATTGATATACCATTCCCAGGGTTCTGTTTTCCAAAACAACTGCAATAACCGGTATATCATATTCACGAACAGTAGCCAGTTCCTGACAAACCATCAGGAACCCTCCATCACCATTAATAGAAACAACAGGGTCATCCGGACAGGCCACTTTAGCTCCAATAGCTGACGGGAATCCGAATCCCATAGTCCCAAGACCACCGGAAGAGATGAACTTGCGTGGTTTTTGGGTATTGTAGAAATGCGCTGCCCACATCTGGTTTTGACCTACGTCAGTTGTTAATATTGATTCAGGAGTTAAAACCTCTGAAATTTCCTTTATAACGGTTTGCGGCTTTAATGGAATATCATCATAAGTAACTCTTGGAAGCAAATCCTGTTTTTTCTGCTTAATCATGTTTGCCCAGGATTTAACATCATCTGATACTTCGTAATCTTTTAAAATCTTATTAAGTGAAGACAATACATTCTTTGCATCGCCCACAATCGGCAAATCAACATCAACATTTTTACCGATTTCCGCAGGGTCAATGTCAATGTGAATAACTTTTGTATCCGGAACAAAGCTGTCTAATCTTCCGGTAGTTCTGTCTGAAAATCTAATTCCTACAGCTATTAACAAATCTGATTCATTAACATAATCATTTGAAACTTTTCTACCATGCATACCAAGCATGCCCAATGCCATATCATCATTTTCATCAATTGCTCCTTTACCTAAAAGTGAAGTCATTACCGGGGCATCAATTGTATCTGAAAGTTTTTTAAGCTCAGAACATGCATTAGAAATAATAACACCAGCACCGGCCAATATCATAGGTTTTTTAGATTCCCTGATTAAATCGCGAGCTTTTTTAATTTGTTTAATATTACCTTTAATTGTAGGGTTGTATCCGGGAGTATCAATTATGGAGTCATCGAATTTTGAGAGTTCGCCCTCCTGAACCTCCTTCGGAACATCAATTAATATAGGTCCAGGTCTCCCGGTCGCAGCTATTTCAAAGCTGGATTTAATTATTGAAGGGATTAAATCTGGATTTTTAGGTTGAAAACTATGTTTAGTGATAGGCATTGTAATTCCAATAATGTCTGCTTCCTGGAAAGCATCATTACCAATTAAATGAGTAGGAACTTGCCCGGTAATAGCTATAATTGGAGAAGAATCCATGTATGCAGTAGCAATACCAGTGACTAAATTGGTTGCACCCGGACCTGAAGTTGCCAAACACACACCCACCTTACCAGAAGCTCTTGCATATCCATCTGCTGCATGAGCTGCGCATTGTTCGTGTCTAACTAATATATGATCCAATTCTGAATCATATAACATGTCATAGAATGGTATGGTTTGTCCGCCAGGATAACCAAATATTGTTTTTACCCCCATATTTTTGAGGGACTCAATTATCGCTTCTCCGCCTCTCATTGTAATAACCTTTTTATATATTATACAATAACTTATGAATACAAAAATATATATAATTATTGAAAATATAATTAATGTACTAAATGGAACTTGCAAAATACATTTGTCACAGGATACCCGAGAGAAGTTTCTTTATTAAAGGTCATCAGTTCCCTGTCTGTGCCAGGTGTACGGGTTTTTATACCGGTTTGGCCGTATTTTTAATTTGGAATTACTTCTTTAAGATTAATCTTGATGTTAATACGCTGATAATTTCAATAATATTGATGATACCTGTAGCCATCGACGGTTTTACACAGTATTTTGGTTCAAGGGAAAGTACAAATACATTAAGGTTCATAACAGGTTTTATCGGCGGAATTGGTTTAATAATATTTCTAAAAATAGTAATCAGAGGGATTTTAAATGTTTTGCTATAAGTGTGGAGAAGAAAATCCGGATGAAGCTAAATTCTGTAAAAATTGCGGTGCCCTATTAAAAAAAGAAGAGACTGTAAAAAAAGTTGAGATTGTTGAAGCCCCAAGACAACAACAAAATACATATCAACAAACTACTTCCAGCAAATCTTCAAGCAATAATGACGGCAATAGCTGGATAAGCTGTTGTCTTTGTATAGTTGGAATTTTCATCATTTTTGCAATAATCGGATCACTTTAGATAATAATACAAAAGAGCTTTTTGAGCGTGCATTCTGTTTTCTGCCTGATCATAAATTACAGAATTTGGGCCATCAATAACGTCGGATGTTACTTCCTGACCTCTGACTGCAGGTAAACAGTGCATGAAAATAGCTCCATCATTAGCTATACTCATCAACTCTCCATTAACCTGAAACGGAGTTAAATCAATTTTTCTCTGTTTTTCTTCCGCTTCATCACCCATACTGACCCAAACATCAGTATAAACTACATCTACATTGTCCAAAGCAACATTAATGTCATCACTGATAGTGATTTCAGTATTGTTTTCACCAGCGAATTTTTGAGCAGTTTTTAAAATGCCTTCGTTGGGTTCATAACCTTTCGGACAGGCCACAGACATATCCATTCCCAATAGTGGGGCAATCAATAAGAGGGAATTGCAAACATTATTTCCATCACCTACAAAGCAGATTTTTTTACCTTCCCAATCACCGAAATGTTCTTTGATTGTCAGCATGTCGGCAAGTGCCTGGCAGGGATGTTCCAAGTTGGTAAGTCCGCTTATAACCGGGACATCAGAATATTTTGCTAGTTCAATAACGTCATCGTGCTCAATGGCACGAATCATTATTCCATCAACGAAACGGCTTAAAACTTTGGCAGTATCGGAAATTGGTTCCCCTCTTCCCATCTGCAGGTCATTGGATGATAAGAATATGGCTCTTCCACCCAACTGATACATTCCAACATCAAAAGAAACCCTGGTTCTTGTTGATGATTTCTGAAAAATCATTGCTAATGTTTTACCTTCCAGAGGTTTTTCTTCCATCTCACCCGCTTTGATTTTACTAGCTAAATCAAGAATATACTTGACATCCTCTTTAATGTCACAAACAGATAACAAACTGCTCATTAAAATTCCCCTCAAATTATTATAAAAAAGAATATATGTTAAATATCTATATTAAAGGTTTCTATGATTTCATTTTAAAATCGATATCTCTCAATGTAGAAATTATCGGAATCAACAAGAACAGATACACAAAATCCTCTGAAAAATTGTAATCCAGAAGATTTACAGCAACAGTAATACCCATAAGAATGATTAAGGTATTTATAACATATCTCTTTTCACTTTTTGAAGGATTATTCTCTAAAAATCCTCTATTATACGCATAGATATACATGATTAAAAAGAACAGGATAGTCATAAATATATTTATTCCAAATAGCACATCAGCCAGGAAAAACTTTGAATAAATACCCACCATAGATGTTGTAAATGGAATAAAGGATATACAAGCTAAAAATAACATATTAATCCATAAATAGGGCACATTTAATGAATTAATCCTTATAAATTCATGATGATAAACCCAAAATGAACTGACAAGAATAAAACTGACAATAGTTAAACCAAAAGAACGGGAAATTGATTGTAAAAAAGCTATAAAATCCCCTTCAGTCAACAATTGAACCCCCGGCAAAGCCAAACCAAAGACCAAAAGAGTCATTACCATGCCAAAAATACCATCAGTCAAGCCCAACAATCTTCCGGGGTCAATATCAATATTACTTTCAAAAGATTGTTTAAAATTATGGAAAAATCCTCCTTTTATATGTTCTACTTTTTTTGCGACAGCAGGATTGTTTGAGTATTTTTCTATTAATTCATCCCTAAGACTTCTGATTTTTTCAACATCTTCTTCATCCAACTCTTTTTCTATGTCATGAAGTTCATAATTAAAATAATTTTTTAAACTTTCATAATCATAAAATTCTTCAAACTCATCATCATTGATAATATCACCAAATCCAAAAAAAGAGTGAAAAGAAATTTAGTTTAAAATTTCTTTCATATGTTCAACACGTTTGTTAACAAGTTCCTTTGTACCTACATCTCTTCTGTGGTAAACATTACCTTTAACAAATTCACAAGCATTTTCAGCTACTTTTTCAGCTTCCTCTATTGATTCACCGCTGGCGACAATGCCTAACGCCCTTGAACCGGACAGGTGAATTCCATCGTCTTCCTGAGAAACTGCAGCATAGAAAACTTTGGCACCCATTTCCTCAATAGCTTTTTCATCAACCTCAATTAATTCACCGGCATATTCTGTTTCAGGATATCCGTCAGGCACAATGTATTTGCAAACACTGGCCTTGTCTTCAAATTCCACCTTATCCAAAGTGCCGTCAACAACAGCCTGACAAACGTCAACCAATGGAGTTTTTAAAAGAGGCAATACATTCATCGCTTCAGGATCCCCAAATCGGGCATTGTACTCAATGAGTTTTGGTCCATCGGCAGTTAACATGAATTGACCATACAGGATTCCTTTGTACGGTTCTGCTTCTTCGGCAATAGCTTTTAAGGTAGCTTTCATAATTTCAACAGCAGCATCATAATCTTCTTGGCTTAAGAATGGCAATAATCCTCCAACATCTGAGTAAGATCCCATTCCCCCGGTGATTGCACCGACATCACCTTCAAATGCATGAGGATGGTCTTGTGCCGCAGGCATTGGAGCCAGGTGTTCCCCATCACAAAATGCCTGGATGGTAAATTCTTCACCTATCAATCTTTCTTCAATAATTACTTGAGCAAATCCTCCCATCGCATTGTCAATGACTTCACAGGAATATTCTTTTGCTTCCTCATTGTCTTTGAGATGGTCACCTACAATTTTAACCCCTTTTCCGCCAGTCAATCCAACCGGTTTTACTACAACATCACGGTCGAATTCATCTAAAAATGCGGAAACATCATCAGAATTATCAAAAACTTTGTAAACCAAAGATCCCTCAATTTCATAGTCTTCAAAGAGTTTTCTCATGAATGACTTATCAGTTTCAATTCTTGCTGCACTTTGGGTCGGTCCAACACAATCAATTCCATTTTTTTGAAGCTCATCAACGATTCCTTTTCCCAATGGAGCTTCAGGACCAATGAATGCAATGTCAATGTCATTTTCAACTGCATATTCAGCTACTTTTTCAACTTCTCCTTCATCACCTTGCTTGAACTCAGCGATTTTGGACATACCAGGGTTAATTTTACTCATGTAACAATATAATTCAACATCATCCTTTAAGGCATCAGCGATAGCATGTTCACGAGCACCAGTTCCAACAACTAAAACCTTCATAATCTAGTCTCCTATTAATTTAAACTATGTATTTAAAAATATTTATAATTTTTTTACTTCCTCAATAGGCAGACCTGTAACCTCAGAAATTTCACGGTCAGACAGTCGATTTTTTAAATTAATAGCAATTTCAACAGACTTTTCATCCCTGCCTTCTTTCATACCCTCTTGTCTACCTTCTTCCCTACCTTCTTCTCTACCTTCTTCACGACCACTTTCCACCAAATTCTTTTCACGTTCAACTAAGAATCCTGCAAACATAGTAATCTCCTCCATGAATTCATTCAATAGTTCTTCATTGCCGTCAGCAATAATATCTGCTACAACATATTGACATTGTTTAATTTTTGATTGCTCTTTTTCATTAAATATGTTTTTATTATTAACAATTTTAAAAACATCAAAAGCCACTTTCACCCTATCAACATTTCCCATTAATGGAATAAATATTAAATCATAATGGTCACTTGAAGATAATGCTTCATTGTTTTTAATTTTGTTTTGAATATTAATTAATTTTTCCAATCCATCAAAATCTGCATAAAAGAATAGCCTAGGCTTAAATCTAAAATCATTTGAAATCAAAGCTATTTTTTCAGAACTGATTCTTGAACCGGTAGAAACTGTATTTGTTTCAACATGCCGCCCACTGACAATTCGTAAATTGATAGCATATTGGGCTGCTCTTAAAAGAAAATTTTCATCCAAATCACCCGTTTGAAATTCAATATTCATTAACGTTCCGTCTTCAAGTTCCAAAACCCCGTCCATGAATCTGTGCCCAAATGTTGGTATTATCAATTCTGTTGGATAGAATCCCACAACCTCTCTTGAATCACCCATTGCCAACAGTATTTCCTGTGCAAAGTCAATTAGTGATAATTTCTGCAATGTATCGTATCTGTTGTGAATATACATTTTTCCACCATATTATTTTAAATATAGTATGTCGACATACACAAGAGTTTTTTTAATTTTTAGAGTATATAAATCATTAAGTTTTAAATTAAAGCAATTAAATTACTTTAAACTAATATTAAATCGTTATAATAATTTTAAAAAATAGTGCCAATAACTTTAAATACTAACACTTGCATATACAAGAGTATAATTGCATATGCAATAGTGAGGTAAACTATGGGAAAAAATGAAAATATCGAAATGATTACAGGTGACCCTAAAAAAGCGATTAACAAACTATCCCTGCCAATTATAGCCAGTATGTTTTTAATATTTGCAAACAGCATTATCGACAGTATCTGGGTAGCGGGACTCGGTGCAGAACCACTTGCCGCATTAGGCTATACCACTCCACTATTCATGATCATTGTCGGATTTGGAAATGGTCTTGGAGCCGGAGGTAACTCATTAATTTCAAGGTATATCGGAGCGGAAGATAAAGCTTCGGCAAACAATGCGGCAATACACAACCTTATACTAAGCGTTATTGTATCTGTAATCATTTCAATCATTTTTGTTATTCTGATGGAACCTATGTTCAATATGATGGGGGCAAGCAGCGTTATAAACTATGCCATGGACTACGGATTCATCATATTTTCATGTAGCTTTGCCCTTTTGATGCCTCCGATAGTCGGCGGAGCATTTAGAGCGGAAGGAGATATTAAACGTGCAACAGTACCGATTGCAGTTGCAGCAATAATCAACATGATATTGGACCCGCTATTCATCTACACATTCGGAATGGGAATACAGGGAGCCGCATGGGCAACCGTACTAGGACCCCTCATAAGTCTGGGAGTAATGTTTTATTGGATTTTCGTTAAAAAAGACACCTATCTGCCATACAATCGTAAGGATTTCCATAATGACCTTATAATGTATAAGGACATACTGGTTGTAGGAATACCTGCAAGTCTGGAACAATTGGTACTATCCGTCTTGACAATATTCGTGAACTATATGCTCACAATCGTATCCGGACCTGTATCCGTTGCTGTTTATACTGCAGGATGGAGAATAATCAATGTCGGAATGCTTCCTGCAATCGGAATCGGAACTGCCGCAATATCAGTTGCTGGAGTTGCATTCGGTGCAAAAAAATACGAAAACTTAAGAGTTACTGCAAGGTATGCTGTGAAAGTGGCATTGATAGCATCAATTATCGTGTGCATAATATTAAATGTATTTGCAAACCAAATTGCATTTATTTTCTCATATTCCGAAAACAGTGCACAGCTGGAACCTCTAATAGCAAGTTTTCTGCAAATAATGTGTCTATTCATATTATACGTTCCATTTGGAGCGAGTGCAGGTAATGTTTTCCAGGGTGTTGGAAAAGGAACAATATCATTTATATTAACTGCATTCAGGGAATTTATACTGGTGCTGATATTTGCATACCTCCTAGGATTTACATTTAACATGGGAGAATTCGGAATATACTGCGGAATGCTTCTGGGAGGAGGAATAGGTTCTCTAATATGTTATGCATGCATTGAACTCTACATTAACAAATTAATCAGAGGTAGAGACAATGCCGTTTGATAGCGATATTCCAATATCCCCTCTTGTTTCCCTTATTCATAGAAAACAAACCGTATACCTCAATGATAAATTAAAGGAGGTTAATTTAAGTTCAGGATTATATCCGCTGTTAATTAAAGCTTACAAAAATAATGGAATAAGCCAAGAGGAATTGGCCAGTGAACTATATGTAAATGAAAGTACAATAACAAGAAACCTGAACAAACTTGAAAATAAAGGATTAATTACAAAAACCCCCCAAAAAAGGAAAAAAATCATTTCAGTGACTGATGAAGGCAAAAAAACAGCTAAAAAAATAATGGATATCGATAAAAAATGGGACAGTATAATCAGAAAAAGTTTAACGGATGAAGAATTTCAGGATTTTAGAAAATTATTATTGAAAATATGTGAGGATTTAGTATGAACCAGACAATCAAAGACTTAAAGACAAGAAGAAGCATCAGAAAATTTAAAGACGAACAAATCTCCGATGAAGACTTGAAAATAATCCTAGAAACCGGAACCTACGCTCCAACCGGAAGAGGTGCGCAATCACCCAAAATCGTTGTAATCCAGAATGAAGAAACCATTAAAGAATTTTCCGACTGGAACAGAAGTTTTTTCCCGGTGCCGGTTGCAGATGATATGGATCCGTTTTATGGGGCAAAAACACTTTTAATTGTTCTGGCTAACAGTGAAATGCCGACATATGTTGAAGATGGTTCTAGCGTATTGGCTGTTTTAGTAAATGCCGCTCATGCAGTAGGTGTTGGTAGCTGTTGGATTCACAGAGCCCGTGATGAATTCAGCAGTGAAAAGGGAAAAGCATTATTGAAAGAGTGGGGAATTCCTGAAACTTACGAAGGAATCGGCCATGTAGTCCTGGGTTATCCCGATATGGAAGCACCTGAACCGTTGCCTAGAAAAGAAGATTATATTCATTTTGTAGATTAAAAAAAGAAATTAAAGATGAGTTAACTTCACTCATCTACATTTTTTCAGGTGCACTGACACCCAAAATATCTAAAGCATTTTTAATGGTTGTTTTAGCTCTGTCAACCAGTATAAGTCTTGTATCTTCAATTTCAGAACCTATTACCTGC
>CADAOO010000040.1 GCA_902789505.1 uncultured Methanobrevibacter sp.
GAGAATAGGTGTTGTTGTTCATGGCCCAAACATAATAGACTCAGGTTATGCATTAAAATTAATAGAATTGCTTTCACAATATGGTGAGGTTTCCGCCAGACTTGGCGGTACGATGGGTCGAACTGCAGTTATTGATGCCGGCTTGGAAAATATAATCGATATTAAAAGAAAACTGGTTCCAAGCGATTCTTTAAAGATATTCTATGATGATAATGTTGATGTGATCTTTTTACTAAATTATGGAAAATCCGAAGTAACCGGCCAGGTTTTCGGTTATAAGGTATATAATCATTATCTGAATAAAATTGATGATAATAACATTCCTGTAATTCAAATTGAAAGGCCAGGTGAAGAGGATGGAAGTATTATTGCATGGAATAATGATTTGGAACTTGTCGGAGAATTGTCTCAAAAGTTAGATTTGGCAGTTGTAAATCCCCAGGAGGTTTATGATAATCATATTAAAAATGATAATCCTAATTTCAATCAAAGAATTGTGCATGGTGTAAGTCCTGGTGAAAATATAATGGTAAATAGTGTTGTTATTGGGAAAACCAACTCCAGTCAACTTACATTGATTGCAAAGGATAATCATATTGTTGATATTATTGGCGGTGAACTTAAGGAACATGGCCTTGAAAAGTTGGGCGAAGTCGACCTTGATTCTGCAATAATAAAAACAGGACTTTTAAGACATGCAAAAGTGACACCGCGGGTTATTTCAAACGATAAACCTGATGAATTTAAAATTGCTTTTCTGGACCATGCAGGGGAGGATGTCTACAGATTCAGACAATCTTCATTGGTCATTACTGTTGGTGATGACACAACTTTGATATCTTCGGACATTCTATTTAGATTTGATATACCTGTAATTGGAATAACTGATGGGGATTTGGATAAGGTTGTGGAAGATGGATTTAAGGTTAAGGATTCCATCATCTCAAGTGATTTTTCATGCATTCGCGAAGTTGAAGTAAAAATAGTTGAAATAATAAATAATATTAATTGCAAATACAAAATTAATTATATTAAATAAATGGGGTGTAATCTTTGGATTTTGAAAATCTTGTTCGGGAAATTCAAGAATTTAAGGGAGTATCTCGTAAAAGTTCAATTGATAATGTAATATCTCTTCTAAAAGAATCATACAACGTTTCCGGAAATGTTGTAATTGACATAGGGGATGACGCTTCAGCTATTGACATCGGCAACAATCAGGTATTGCTGCTTGCCGCTGATGGAATATGGGGCGATATTATGAATATTAATCCTTATTGGGCAGGGTACTGTTCTGTTCTTGTCAATGTTAATGATATTGCCGCAATGGGTGGAAAGCCATTGGCCATGGTCAATATAATGTCAATAAGCAATGATGATATTTACGAAGATTTATTAAATGGAATCAAAGACGGCTGCTTAAAATTTGGCGTTCCAATGGTTGGAGGACACCTCCACCCGGACGGTGAAGTTGATTCATTGGGTGTTGCAATTGCCGGAATAGCTCAAAAGGATAAGATAATAACAAGTTTTGGGGCTGAAGTGGGTGACAAGGTAATTGTTGCAATTGACCTTGATGGAAAGCCTCATGAAATGTTTAGCCTAAACTGGGACACTACATATGATAAGGACGCTCAACTTGTCCGCGACCAGATAACCGCTGTTCAGCACTTGGCCGAAAAAGGTTACATCAAATCAGGTAAAGACATTTCAAATCCCGGAATTTTGGGAACTTTGGAAATGCTTTTGGAAACTTCAGGAAAGGGTGCTGTTGTTAATTTGGAGGATATTCCAAGAAATGAAAGTGTTGAATGGGTTGACTGGCTCAGGTCTTATCCGGGTTCAGGTTTTGTTTTTACAGCTGATGAAGATTACTGTGATTATATTAGGGAATACCTTTCAAGATATTCTATTGAAGCCGCAACTGTTGGTGAAGTCACAGACTCAAACTCTCTTCTGTTAAATTATCAGGACAATCAGGCAGAAGTGTTCAATCAGGAAAAAAATCCTGTTTTCATTATCAGATGATTGATAATTTTCAGATTTATTAAATGGTATGGAGAAGCAGAATTGTATTGAGGTGGTTTTATGGATGTTGGCAAAATAATATCAAACTCGTTCAAATATCCTTTCAGAAACATTAAGAAATTGCCTATACTTTTTATTCTATTTATCTTGATTGCAATTATCCCGATAGGCATAGTATCTGACAATAGGTATGTTTTAATTTTGGGAGGGATTATATTTTTTATAGTTATTTTAATTATACCGGGTTATCTTTTGTCTATTGTTAATATTGGGCTGAATGAATCATCAATGTTTCCTTCTTTCAATTTTGGAAAGAATATATATGATACTCTTCGGTTACTGGTACTGAGAATTGTGTATATGATAGTGCCGGCCATAGTATTTTTCATTGTCCTATCCATATTCGGACCTTCAAGCCTTAAGATGTTTGCTGAAATGAAAGTCCCCAGTTTTTTAGCGACAATAGTTTTAGGCATTCTCATTGTTCTAATTACTTATATCATTTTCGAATTTTTATTGTTTTTTGCAAAAGCCAGAATGGCATATTTGGATAGCCTATCCGAAGCTTTAAAAATTCATAAGGTGATTGGAGATATAAGAAGAATAGGTTTTGTTAAGATTATCACATGGCTGATAATAATGGGAATACTGATGATTGTTGTTTCATATGTTTCATCATTGGTAATGCTGATTCCGTATGTTGGATTTTTAATTTATATAGGCATTGTTATCCCGATACTTGAGAGTATAGGAAATTATTCTTTAGGTTTACTGTATTCAAACATTGCGGAAAAGGAAGATAATTTGGATAAATTCGAAAAGGAAATTCAACTTTTCAAATATTTCAATTAAAAAAAGATTAATTAGGGATTACACCTTTTACAAGGTACGTATCCCTGATTTATTGCTTCAGATCTGCTTGAGAAAAATACCTTATTTTTTTCTGACATTTTCCCGACACTGCCACAGCCGGCCAAATGGAATTTTCCAGAGTTTGCATTACCTACATAGCTTCCTGAATCAGAAGAGCTATGTGAAGCTGAAGACCCTGTATCTGAACTGCTGGATGAGGTTTGATGGCTTGATGTTGGCGTATTTCCATTTGCCCAGTCGTAGGGATAAAATTCGCTAGGCGGCATATACATGATTTCGGCAAGACCCTCTTTTAGAAGCATTTCGTTTAAGTTTTTGCCATCAACAATAACGACAGCCAATGTTCTTCCATATTTGTCGTTATGTTTAGAGTCGTCGATGTCAAGGCCGACCTCTTTATTTAAGCATAATTTCTGAACAAAATTTTTGGAAGTGATGTACCCTTCAACACCTCTCTCAGGGGTGTTCACTCCAACAAAACGTACTTTTTTGCCGTTATCCAAATAGATTGTGTCTCCATCAACAACCTTTGTGCACACCGCACTTTCCTCAACATGGCAATTCGTATTTGAGTATTTATTCAAAATGTCAGAAGCGGACATGTCGGAATACTTGGAGCTTGGAATATTATGGGAAAAGCCAGTTCCGGTGTAAGCGCTGGCTATTGAAATCGCTCCAATCGCTATTATAAATATAATCAATAAAGAAAAAATGTGTTTTTTTGTAATGGTCATTAATTTCCCTCCAATAATATAATTGTTTTAATTATGTGTTTATATAATTTTTGAAAATCAAATAAATAATTTTAATATATAATAATGCTATAAATATATAATACTAAAAATTCTTATTAGGAGATTGTATGTTAATTAAAATTAATGGAGAGGAAATGGAAGTAGCAGATGCTTCAACAATTCAGGATGTAATTGATGAAACAAATGCCCCATATACTCCTGGTAGTATTGTTTGCTTGATTAAGGGTAAAAAAGAGCTTGAACAGAATATTAGTAAGTACAAGATTAAAACAAACAAAGGTTCTATAATTATCCAGTTAGATGAATCCGAGGAGGCAAAACCTTTAGTTGATGTTTGGAAAAGCCAATATGAAGATTTTGTTGACTTGAATATCAGATGGTCTACTCCAACCGAAGTGGCTATCGGTCCGATTGTAACTGATTTGGAACCTACTTCTGATGAATTCAAATATTATGAAGGGGATGTTGTTTTAAGTTTGTCTAGTTTTAGTAATGAGTCAACTCATTTAATAATACTTAAGGAAAACAGAACTAATGTCTACAGTGTGCCGCCATACAACAAAGGTATTTTTGCCAAAGTTATAGGTGGTAAAAAAACTTTAGAAAGTTTAACCGATGATGATGTGGTAACCGGCATTGAACCGATAGTTGTAAGAAGCACAACAACGGATAGTGCTTCAGTTTCTGATCTGACTACTGTTCTTGAAGAAGGAAATGAATTATACACCTATATTTCCGTTGAGATAAATGAAGATTCACCAATCTGTGTTGAACATTTATTTTCATTGGTTAAAGACGGCAGAATCAAGGTATCCTATGATTGCGAGTCCTTTGTTGGTTTTTATGATTTGGCAGGATTGGAAAAACCCCCTGAAGACACTACTCAAAGAACTAGAGGAACTATTACTGTTAGAAATAACGGTGTGGGCATTGGAAAAATTTTCGTTTATCGTGAAAACAGAGTATTAACTCCAAATCATACTACTGTGGGTAGAATTGTAAAAGGTATGGAAATCATAGACATTGCTAAAGAAAATGATTTCATCACAGTCAAATCCGAACAACAAAGATTGATGCTACTGAACAAGACTCAAAAGGAAGCTACAGAATTATTGTCAGCAGCCGGTGTTGAGCATATGATTGACGGATTAGTTGATGATGATGCAATAATCGTCGAACAAATTCCCAAACATACAATTGATATCCTAAAAGAAGGAAGAGTAGTTACAAAAGCAGTTAATAAAGAAGATTTATGCTTAATTAAGTTCACTGATAATGCTCCAAGATCTGTAAGGTACTTTAAATTATTGTCCGGTCTTTTAGAAAACCCGATAGGTAAAATTAAAGTTCATTTTGCAGTGCCTGGAATGCATATTGTCATATTTGAAGGTGATAAAAAAACTGCTAAGGGTTTAATACCTGAGAATAACCCTATTGATAAAGTCATCAGGGGTCAAATAGGTATCACCAACATGGCTTCAAAAAATGCCGGTTTGATAGGTATTAGATTTGAAGATAATGATGAATACGGACCTACTGCAGACAGTTTTGATGCAACAAATATTATTGGAGATGTTGTTTCCGATTATGATGTTCTTGAAGAATTAAAAGAAGGAGTTGAAGTGTATGTCACAGAATCTAACCATGAGTCCTGATTTGGGTACTGAAGATTGGGATCCTGATGTAATCACCCGTATGATATTTATTGGGCCGGGAGCTCATGTAAGTGAGCAGGAAGTTGTAAATGAGTTTCACATGCTTGATTTGCCACTTACAATTAAAAATACTTGTTACGGGTCTATGATCAGCGGTAAAAGTGAAGATGTTTACAAGGCAATTGAAGAGATAAGAAAACTTGATCCGACACACATTTTCACAAAGGAAAGAGGATTTGCTCCAGGTGATCCTAGAAGATGTAGAGGTCATAGATTTGGTCCTAGGGAAGGTTTCCACCAAATGGAAAAGGAATATAGAATACTTGGTTTTGTTGCTGAAGCTTTAGAAAATCCTAAAGATGTTACAGTCGAAGAGAAAAAACCAATTGAAGTTGATGAATTCAAAAAAATTATGGATGAATGTTTAGAAAATAAAGAATAGGTGAAAACATGGTTAAAATAGCTATTTATCCTCCAAACTCATTAATCTTAGCGGATTTACTTGAAAGAAAAGGTCATACTCCTTTAGTTTTACAAAAACAAATTAGACAAAAAATAAAAGACCCGGAAATCGATTCCCCTCCAATGAATATTACCGAAGAGGACCCGATTAAAGGTCTTAAATATGCAGCTATTGAGGTTCCTTCCGGTGTCCGTGGAAGAATGTCAATTATCGGACCAATTATAGATGAAGCAGAAGCAGCTATTGTTGTTGATGGGGCTCCATATGGCTTTGGTTGTATTGGATGTGCAAGAACTAATGAATTATCAATATTTTTACTCAGAAACAAAAATATTCCAGTTTTAGAGATTACCTATCCGACTAACCAGGATGAAACATATGTGATGGTAAATAAAATTAATGAATTTGTAGATTCACTAGAAGAAACTGTTGAGGAGGAATAATAATATGGTTAAAATTGCTTTAGTTTCATGTGGAACAGAATATAGTGGAATTCAAAAAGAAATTGAAAAAGCGGCAAATAAATTTGGTGCAGAAATTGTTCTTCCTGAAATTGATTTAGATTACATTGATGAATCATATGAGAAATTTGGATTTTCAGCTCAAAGTTCAAGTTTGAAGCTGATGATTGCAAGAGCTATGGCTATTGTCGAGGGCAGATCCAAACCGGATGCAGTTTTCATTGCAACTTGTTTTAGATGTGCTGAAGCGGCATTAGTCAGAAATGAGGTAAGGAGATTTATACAAAACAATACACGTATTCCTGTTGTTACCTATTCTTTCACTGAAAGAACAAAAGCTGATGAGCTTTTCATCCGTATGGAAGCATTGGCCACAACCGTAACTCGCAGAAGCATTCTTGCTCGTGAAAAACAGGAAGGTCTTACTCTTGGACTTGACTCCGGTTCAACTACCACAAAAGCTGTGCTCATGGAGAATAACCAGGTCATCGGAACCGGTTGGACAGCCACAAAAGATATCATCGAATCAGCCAAAACAGCAGCTGCGGAAGCATTCGGCAATACAGATTATGACTGGGATGATGTGGATGGTATTGGAACTACCGGTTACGGTAGATTTACCATGGGTCAGGAGTTCGGCGCTGAACTTATTCAGGAAGAGTTGTCTGTTAACGCAAAAGGCGCAGTATACCTTGCGGACTGTCAAAAAGGTGAAGCCACTGTATTGGATATTGGGGGTATGGATAACAAGGTAATTACAGTTAATAACGGTATTCCAGATAACTTCACTATGGGTGGTATCTGTGCAGGTGCATCCGGAAGATTTTTGGACATGACTTCCCGCAGGTTGGATGTTGACATTACTGAATTGGGTCCTTTGGCTGTTCAGGGTGACTGGAGAAAAGCCATGTTAAACTCTTACTGTATTGTATTCGGTATTCAGGACCTTGTTACTACTTTGGCCGCAGGAGGTTCAAAAGCTGATGTAGCGGCTGCAGCATGTCATTCCGTATCCGAACAGGTTTATGAACAGCAGCTTCAAGAAATTGACATTCGTGAACCATTGATACAAGTGGGAGGAACAAGTTTAATTTCAGGACTTGTTGAAGCCGTAAGTGAGACTTTAGGTGGTATTGAAGTTATCGTGCCTGAATACTCTCAGCATATTGGTGCTGTAGGAGCTGCCCTTTTGGTATCTGGAATGGGACACAGACATGATAATAAATAATAGGGTTGATTTTAATGTTAGTTGAATGCTATGATGAGAGAGGTGCAGAAGTCTATGAAATCATCATTAAACAAATTTTCCAGGATCTGGTTCTTGGATCTTCTGTTGATGATTTAAAAGCTTATGTTAATCCTGATGACCCTGTATTTGTCTTAGCTATTAAAATGAAGAAAACATCCAATGCAATTGCATTCGAAGATGTCGCTAATTTAACTTATGATAAGGATGATGATGTGACAAGGATTTTAATTGATAATGAAAATTACCTGCCGAATATCCTTAAGAGATTATGGAGATTGTTTTCAAGGGATGAGATATATCAACCAAACAGGTATCAGCTTGAAATAAAAGGCGATTACACTCATTTAAAAACATTGATTGTTGATGACCCGCATTCTAATTTACAAAGACGTGTTTATGATGCAGTCTTTAGAATATTGCCTGAAGGTTTCAAAATCATTAAAGACATGTCTACTGAGGATATTGTTTGTGTTGTAGCTACTGATGAGTTAATTAAAGATGCATGGATTGAAAAAGCTAATGAGTTCATCGATGAATTGAACAAAGGTTTATAGAAAAGTTTATATATTTGTTCGTATCAATACAAATTAACAGTTGTTATATTGAGGAGAAGTGATAATATGGCTGAGCATAAAGGTTCAAGATTTGCACATATAACAAGAGCACATCCATGTTTTAATGAAAAAATGCATGATAAAGTAGGAAGAGCACATGTTCCGGTAGCACCAAAGTGCAATATATTCTGTAACTTTTGTACAAGAGATATTAATGATGAAGAAAACAGGCCTGGTGTGGCAAGTTGTGTAATGGATGCCGATGCAGCTATTAAACATGTCAATGATGTTACTGCTGACGGCCCAATCGCCGTTGTGGGAGTTGCAGGTCCGGGGGATTCTCTTGCTAATGAAGAAACATTCGAATTCTTTGAAAAATTGGCTTCAGAACAGCCGGATTTGATTAAATGTATGAGTACTAACGGACTTTTACTTCCAAAATATGCGGATAAACTTGCTGAATTGGGTGTAAATTCCGTAACAGTTACAATTAATGCAATAGATCCGGATATTGCAGTTGATATTTATTCTTTCATCAAATACGAAGGAAAAGTATACAAAGGATATGAGGCTGTTGAAATTTTAATTAAAAACCAATTGGAAGGTGTTGAAAAAGCGGCCGCTAACGGTATGGTTGTCAAAGTAAATTCCGTTTTGATTCCGGGATTAAACGATGAGCATATTGTTGAAATAGCCAAAGAAGTAAAAAAACGTGGCGCTTCACTGATGAACATTTTGCCTTTGATTCCTTTAGCTAAAATGAAACATTACTCACGCCCTGACTGTTCAATGATGGAAAGTGTCAGAGAACAGGTCGAGGAGATTATTCCGGTATTTAGGGCATGTACCCAATGTCGGGCTGATGCTTATGGAATACCCGGCAAGAAAAGTGAAGACCACCATCTGGGAATGACTCCGCAAAGTCATTACTAAATTAATATTTACTCCAAACTTTTGGAGTTCTCTCTATTTTTTTTTGTTTTAGGCACATATTTTGAATTCCTTAAAAAGGAATTATATATCTTTTATATATCATTAAAAATATATGTATAATCATGAATGAATTTAGTAGTACTGATGAAAAAATTATAAAAGCTACATTTAGTATTCTTCAAAAAGAAGGTTTTGTCAAAGCAACTACTAAAAGAATAGCTGCCGAAGCTGGAGTAAATGAAGTAACTATCTTTAGAAATTTTCAAAACAAGAATAATCTGATAGAAATTACAAAAAATTACTATCTTCAAAGGTTTTTAGATAAATTGGAAGAGATTTTTGATTTTAATGGGGATGAAGAGATCGAAGATTATCTTAGAAGTAATTTCGTAGGGCTTTTAAATCTTTCGGATGAAGATTTTAGTATTATTAAAGTAGCTATGGAAGAAGTAAGAGAGATACCTGAGAAAAAACAATTGATTGCACAGATTACGGATACAATCATTGATAAATTAGATGAATTTTTCAAATGCCAAATTGAAAATGGCAAAATAAGGGATGTCGATTCAAGAGTATTGGCGGTAATGTGTTTTAGTGTAACATTCCAGTCAGTTGTTTTATGGAAGATATATGATGAAGGCCAAACTATCGATGCAGACCGGTATGGCGGCGCTTTCTTAGACATATTATATAATGGAATAAAGGCTTAATTCCATTATTAATACTTTTTTTATTACCATCAATCATTTTATTTTCAAATACAGTAATGTCATATCATCATACTGTTCTGATGATCCGGTAAACTTATTAATGTCATTTAATAATGGTGGTATAGGGTCATCATCACTTTTTAATTCGTTGAAAAAGTTTAAAAGTCTTTCTTCTCCATACATATCATTATTGTTATTGTTTGCATCAGTAATTCCATCAGTATATAGAATTAATTCATCTGTTAATGTTATTTCTTCTGTTGCATATTCAAAGTCATCTAAAATACCTAAAACAAGTCCGGAATCAATATTTAGGTATGCAAATTCATTATTTTCTTTTATTATCGGAGGGTTATGTCCGGCATTTGCAAATGTCAGCTTTTTATTGGTCTTATTATATATTCCCAGCAATAATGTAATAAACATGGACTCGGGATTATGTTCACATAACTGGTTATTCAATAAATATAAAACTTTTGAAGGGTTCTTATCGTGGTTTAGGATTTGTTTAACCATAACTTGAGTAATCATTGAAAGCAATGCTGCTGGAACACCTTTACCTGATGCGTCACCGATTACAATAACTATATTTTCGTCATCTAACTCATAATAATCAAAAAAGTCTCCTCCAACCTCTTTTGCAGGATGTGAATATCCATCGACGAAGTATTTTTCATTTATTAGGGATTCAGTTGGAAGGTTGGCGGCCTGGATTTTTGTTGCAATGTCAAGTTCTGTTTTAATACGTTCCTTTTCACCTTCGATTTCTTGAATATTTTCGATATAATGGTTATTGTGATTAATCAATTCTGTATATGACCTTGCAAGGGTTCCGATTTCACTTTTTTCATTAACATATTTTGAATAAATGTTTACTAATCCTTCAGATTCTATTTTTTCATTTTCTTCAATGAATTTTTCAATTTTGGAGAATGATGAAATAGGTTCAATTACATTATTTTCAATATATTTTAAAATGATTATTCCTGGAATAAAGAATAAAACTATAATGATGTCCGTCATTATAATGCCGGTCATTATATATAAAGTTAAATTTGAGTCATCGATAGCTATAAGGTCATAACTGAAGTAAGAAAATACTAATCCGAAAATAGCTATAATCACGGTCATTATGAGAAACATTTGAATAATCCTTTCGATTATTGTATTATCCTCGCTAGGTTCTATTTTATATTCAAAAGGTTTTGTCAGATAGCCAAATAAAAATATTCCTATCAATATTATTTCTGCAATGATGATGTTCTCATTTGCGTGTAATTTTAGAGATATTGAAGTTGCTATTGTAGAGACCAATAACAAATAAAACAATGATTTATATAATTTTTTATTAACAGGTTTTTTAGATGTTTTTGGTGTTTCAATAAGGTCAATCTTCTCAGAAAGCCAAATACTTAGTATTCCAACAATAAATGCAGTATTAACAAAATTCAGGAAATATTGGACTATGAAATAAGTTAGCATGCTTTCTTCAAATAGACAATATAATAAAGCACCATGAACTATTGAAAAAATCAATCCTCATAGGATTATATTAACTAAAAATAGGATAATGTGGTTAATGTTATCTAATCTGGGAATTGTAATTTTTGAACTTATAAAACCTGAATACCAGAGTTTATATGCCAGCAATGAAATTCCAAAACTGAGAATTGCTGAATGGAGTATTTCCATAGGAGCATATCCTTGATTAATATTTATTATTACATTTCCCATTACTGCACCTAAAGCACCATAAGGGCCAAATAATAATCCATATACAAATAGCAAACCAACATGTGGGCTTAATAGTCCCAATTCCCACAATCCAATTGCATCAACAATAACATTAAAAAGGATGATTGTTATGAATGAAATTAGAAGTATCTTTATTTTATTTTTCATTATTCCACTTTCTTAATAATTATCAAATGATTTTCACCATTTTCATAATGGTATTCAAGTTCATCAGCAAGGTCCTTTGTTAAAAAAATGCCCAACCCTCCAATTTGGGCTTCATCGAGGTTATCTGGCAAAACAGGATCTTCTTTTAAAAGAGGATTAAATTCAAATCCATTATCGATAAATTCCATTGTCAATGTCGGCTTTTCATATTCCGCATTAATAATGATAAATTCGGATTTTGAGTAGTTTACGATATTGACGAATATCTCTTCGGCAATTAACTTAACATGAATATTTTCTTCGTCAAGTTCAGTCAATATAAACTCGTTTAATTTCTTCAATTCATTTATTTCAGGTTGTAATGTTATTGAATTCATTCTATCTTTAAAATTTTATCAAATCCGGATATTCTAAATATTCCGCCAACTGTATCATTAACATTTATAATTACAAAAGGAATGTCATCAGGTTTTAATTTCTTTTGTGTTGAGATTAAAACTCTAAGTCCCGCACTTGAAATATAGTCCAAATCGCTAAAATCCATAATTAATGAGTCAAAATTGCCAAGTTCATCATTAATCTCATCATCTAACTCCTATGAAGTAATTGTATCAATGCGGCCCTCAACAGATAAGGTTAATTCCTTTTCATTATAATTTTTAATAATATTCATATTATCCTTTATTTTTGATATTAATTTTAAATATTTTGTTTAATATAATATAAGCAATGAAATTAATTTTTGGTTAATCTGATTATTTTGGATAACAGGCTAAATAGTACAGTAAAATTAGGGTAATGCTAATGACAGGCAAAAAATCATTCATCGCAAATGTTGAGGAAGCTATTTTAAGGTTTACAAAACCTGATTACATGGATTCAAAAGAAAGTGTTGATAATTTTTTAAAAGATAAATTGAATGCAGCGGAAAAACCTGTTAAAAGCATTTTCAAAAGTATTGACATTGATGGGATGCAGGTTTTCACTTTTGGCGATGTCAATTCTAAAAATACTATTTTATACAT
>CADAOO010000041.1 GCA_902789505.1 uncultured Methanobrevibacter sp.
TTTTGATTGAATGAACTTAACGATATCATCTTTAGTTTTTTCGACGTTCAATTCCGGAATTTTGCTAATGTTATCACCAACCTAATCATTCATTAGTAACTAATATGTAGTTTTTAATTTATAATTATATAGTATGGCGAAAACAGTGAAAGTGATTGTGGAAAATTATAGGGGTTGGGTAAAATAAGCCACTCAGTCTTTTTCTTTTAACATTTCAGTCAGTTCATCGATTTTTTTATTCAGTTTCATGTTCTGATCTTTGAGCTGTTCTATTTCCAGTTTTATATTATGTGTTTCTTCAGTGTTTTCCGTTAAGTAACCTTTAATTGATTCCCTGGTTTCTCTTTCCGGTTTTTCCATATATACTGCAGACATTGATGCTGTAAAAACACTGATGAATAATACTCCAATTATAATCGTAAGCATTCCAATAACTTTTCCCACATCCGAAACAGGAGTGAAATCACCGTATCCGACGCCGGTTATAGTTACAAGACCATACCAGAATGAATCAAAAATGGATGAAAATGAATCGTCTATGGTATATAGGATGATTGAGGATATTACAATATAAATTATCAGAATAACTATCAATGTTCTTAATAGCTGATTTTCAACGAAATACCTGAAAGAACGGAGATTGCTTTTCCTTAAATTGACAATCCGGATTACCTGGAAAAATTGTATGATTCTAACTATTCTAAACACTGTCAGATATCTTAGGAATATGAAGTTAAATGGGATAATTGATATTATGTCAATCATATGTCCTTTTAGGAATTCTAATTTACTGCAGTCTCTATTTCTATATTCTATGACCAAATTTATGAAAAGAAGTATACAGACGAATAAATCGAAATAAGCCATAAATTTCAAATCATTTTCGGGCAAATCAAAAAATGTAATGGTGACGATGAAGATTAAATCTATGGAAATTAATAATACCAGAATAAGATTTTTAATTTGTTCTAGTTTTTCGTAATCAAAGTCATAATCAAAATTCATGTTATTTCCCGGAGATTTATAGTAATATTTTTTTGTTTTTTTTGTTTAAATAATTTGGTTAAACTCATGATGAATCGCACATACAATCATGTCAGTGTTCCGGAGTATATTTAAATTGTAAAATATCTAAAATAATAAATGACAATGAAAAAATTTATTACATTTTTTTAACGATAGGAAATTAATGTAAATTGTCTTAACTTAGAGATGATTAAGACTGATGGGGAAATGATAATATGGATTATCATAATGAAACAATACGGGAAAAAATTAGAAAAGCGTTTTCGTTAAAGGAGGATTCCGCATCACATGAGGAGATTCGTAAACGTCTTCTGGATGGCGGAAAAGTCACCGGAACAAATATGTGTGTGCTTGTATGTGCGATGGTAATCGCTTCTGTAGGTCTCAATATGAGTTCAACTGCGGTTATTATTGGAGCAATGCTGATATCACCGATAATGGGAAGTATTCTTGCTTCAGCATTTGCAAGCGTGTCTGCAGATTATCCGCTGCTTAAAAATCATATGACTGGTTTCGGATTGCAGATTGCAATCAGCATCACTGCAGCTGCGCTTTATTTTCTTTTATCTCCGGTTAAAGAGCCAACTACAGAATTGCTGGCAAGAACATCCCCTACATTTTTTGACGTGCTGATAGCCTTTTTCGGCGGAATTGCAGGAATCATCGGACAAACTCGGGAAGACAAGGTAAACACCGTTATTCCGGGTGTTGCTATTGCAACAGCTCTTATGCCGCCATTATGTACCTGCGGATATTCAATTGCAAACGGCAGATGGGACATGCTCCTTGGAGCAGGATATCTGTTTATCCTCAATGCGTATTTTATTTTCCTCTCCGCAAGTATTATTTTGAGTATTTTGAAAATTCCGAAAACAGGGGAATTGACAGAAAAACAATGGAGAAGGCATCGTATACGAATGGTCCGCAATACAATCATCATTGCAGTACCCAGCATAGTGGCAGTGTATTATATGGTGATTTAACTTAAGTGTTTCAAAAGAAAGGGAGTGGCTGGCAACGCCATTTAACTTTCTATTGCTTTTTATATAACAGATTTCAAAAAAAAGATAAAAAATATAAATGGAGGAAATTAATTCCTCTAGTTTCGTATTTATTTTAAAACATATTTCTTAATGCCCATAATACTTAGAATTATGGCTATTAGATAACCGATTAAAGAAATTAAAGGCATATCAAATACAATTGGTCCAAAAGAAACAACTGAAGAACCGATTATAAGTGCGGATATCAATGCGACTATTGTAACCTTGTCGGTAATGTCTATTTCAAACCTAAATTGCAGTTCCTCATTTTCGATTTTGTGGATAGTTCTTGTGAGAAGTTTAGGTATGGACTGAAGCATGTGTTCATATAGAATGAAGTTGCTTTTTTTACCTTTTAAGAACTCTTTAGGATTAATTCTTTTTTTGGCGATTTGGGTGGCAACAGGTTTTACTGATGCGAAAACATCAATTTCCGGATCCAGATTATGGGCAATAGCTTCAATCATGGATAGGCCTCTTGCCATGGTAACGACTTCGTTTGGAAGGATAACTCCGTATTCCTGCATGAGGTTAAGGAGTGCATCTAAAACTCCATCGAAACGGTTGAGCTGCACACCGAAGTACCTTCCGAACAGGTCATTCAGGTCCCTTCTTAAACTCCTTGTGTCAATGTCATAATCCAAAATGTCCATGTACATCAGTTGATTTATCAATCCGTCAACGTCCTGATCCACAAACAATATCATTACTTCGGAAAGGTCACGCTTGAATTTTTCATCAAAGAATCCCATCATACCTAAATCAAGGTAACACACGACATCGTTCTCTAAAATCATCAGGTTTCCAGGGTGAGGGTCTCCATGGAAAAATCCGTCAATGAACAACTGCTGTAGATAAGAGTCAAGAATATATTTTGCCAGAATTTTCTTATTGAATTCATCGCCGGTACTTGCATATACGTCATTTAACTTTGTACCGTCAATAAATTCCATTGTCAAGACTTTTGATGTACAGTACTTGTCATAAGTAGCTGGAATGTGAATATTTGGATTTTCAATAAAATTCATTTCTATGCGTTGCATATTCATGAACTCGTTGGTATAATCTATTTCCTTGTGGATGGAACGGTCAAATTCCTCCATGATTCCAGGCAAGTTTATTTTTCTAAGGTTTGCATTCCATTTGTCGGCACGATTGGCAACATATTTCATTATCTTTAAGTCAAGATCAATTTTATCGGTGATGCCTTCTTTTTGGATTTTTATTGCAACCCTTTCACCTGTTATTAATTTTGCTTCATGGACCTGACCGATTGATGCGGTTGCCAAATGAGTGTGTGAAAAGTCTTCGAATAAATCATCAATGCTTCCGTTGAGTTCCCTTTCAACTATTGTTTTGACTTCTTCATATGATATTGCAGGGTTATCGTCCTGCAGGTTAGCTAATTCATTAGCAATTTTATCACCTACAACGTCCGGTCTTGTACTTAACAGCTGACCTAACTTAATGAAGGTGGTTCCCAATTCCTGCAGCATCAATCTTAAGTTTACAGGAATTTCATCATCCATTAAAAGTTCAGATGCATTTTCCTCATCTTTTGGATGTATTTTGTTTTTTGCGGCCTGACCTAAAATTTTATCGAAGCCGTATTTTTTCATGGCTGCTCTAATTTCTTTTAAACGCTCTTTAGTTTCTTTATCCATTATATCACATTATTATATTTAATTATCCATAATATTAGATGCTAAAAATGTTATACCGTACATAATCAGACATATTCCAACGATGATTGCAGTATATAAAGGTTCTGCAATTGCATAAACTGCAAAAAATACTGATATTATACCTAATATTAAAATCAATACTGATGCGGCTTTTGATATTGTCTCAAATCCATAAACAATACCTGAAATACCAATAAATATCAGTATAAATGCAATCAGATAAAACTGGTATGCAACAAGGAAAGACAATGCATCTATTTTATATATAAACAATATTCCGAATAGAATTGCACAAATCCCAAGCAGTATATTGAGTGCTGTAACATGAGCCATCCTGCTCCACACGGAAAATCCGTCAATAATGGAAGCAAATCCAAATGCAATCAGACATATTCCCGCAATCCAGGATACTGCTTCTGCACTGTATACTGGGTAAAATGTAAAAATAAAACCCAATATTATAAATAGGATTCCAAGTAA
Organism: uncultured Methanobrevibacter sp.; assembly: GCA_902789505.1. Classification (GTDB taxonomy): domain Archaea; phylum Methanobacteriota; class Methanobacteria; order Methanobacteriales; family Methanobacteriaceae; genus Methanocatella. Next base: position 4,235 of record CADAOO010000041.1, read on the forward strand.
TTTCCTATAATCCATAATAAGTTCTCCTTATCATAATTTTACCATAATTAACCAAATTTCCAAATATTGGTACTGATGAAATATATTTTTATAGTTTATACTAATAAAGTTTATACTAATAAATTTTAATGGTAACTGATAATAGGCCAATGATTTTTTCATTAATTAAAAAATTTTAGGTATTTGAGTTTCATTTGTCTGATTTTCATATGTTATCTTTTTGTTTGCATTTTGCAAAATACAAAATGCTAATAGTAAATATTATATTAGTTTAAATGTTGCTATATTGATTAGGACTTGGCACAGGCAGTGATATTATCATTTTTGGATTTGTTAAGGAGATATCTTAATAGAACATAATACACTATACTGAATGTAACTTCCCCTATTACAATTCCCAGTAAAACGCAAATACCGTGCTTGAATATTGGTGCTATCAGTGTCACTATTGTAATTTCATAGATAATGATTCCAATTGTCAAAATCAATTCATGATAGCTTTTTCCCATTCCGTCCAGCATCTTTCCAGACATTACCGAAATCTCATTGAAAGGGATGATTATGATGCCTGCAAGGGCAATGTAGAACACTGATTCCGGTGCGCTTGTAATTGAAAATAGGGCAAAACCGTAATCCCTGATGAAGAAGAAAACAACTGTTGAAACTATTGCCATCAAGATAGTTACCTTAAGCACGTAATGATATAAATCTGTCAGTTCCTCGATTTTATGTGCACCATATAAATGTCCGCTGACACTTACCAATCCTCTGCCGCATGCCTTTTGAGGGGAAATGAGTATGGATTCAATTCTTGAGGCAGTTGAATAGAGCAGCACACCTATTTGGCCAAGCTGTTCAATTAAAATTTTGTTGAAGAAGAGCATGGAAATGCACCATAGACTATTTGTTAAAAAGTTTGGAAGGGCTACAATGATAATGTCATAGACAATTCCCGGCTTGAAGTACCTAAAATTTATAGGAACTTTGGATTTTCCGCCCAAGTACCAGCATAACAAATAAACTGCAGTAATTCCTGAGGATAATATTGTAGCATATGAAACGCCGCTGACTCCCCAGTCTAAAACAAAAATGAAAATCGGATCCAAAATCAAATTTAGGATGTTTGTCAAAATAAGCAATCGGGTAGGTGTTTTTGAGTTTCCTTCTGCATGCAATGTATTAGCAAAGAAATAGGCAAAGATAAAAACAAATGGGCACAAGAATATCGGGGTCAAATACTGCATTGACAACTCCATTGAAGAAGTTGCACCCATATATTCTAAAATGTATTTTAAAAAGAATGTAGAGAACATAATAAGAAATCCAATAATCAAACATGCCACAATACCATGTAAAATTGAATTATAGGTGTCTATTAAATCGTTGTCACCTAGTTTCCTCGACATTATGGAATTGGTTCCAATACCGAGGGATTTTCCGAAACTTATGATTAATGTGACCAACGGCACTGCCACTCCTATTGCAAAAAATGATTCTGCATTCATTTGAGATACCCAAAAAACATCAACAAATGAATATCCTGCTTGAAAAAGCGTGAGCACAAGCATGGGGGTGGTGAACTCCCAAAAAGCTTTTTTAGAATCTGAATTGAAATCTACATTATTGCCCATAACAATATTTTGTTTAATATCGATATATAATATTTGGCTAAATATTTAAATTTTTTTAAAAAGAATAGAAGCGAATGCAGATTTGCACTTGCCTTGCGTAATTTTCACTTTTTTGGTTACTTTGTTGTATTATGCGCTTCCTTTGCATGCATGATTAGTGCTTTGTGTTTATTTAATTTAAATAAGCAGTAATGTTTTTAATTTTTTTAAACTGTAATTTTGTGATTTTTCAGACTATATTTTTGGTTTTTACATGCCCATTTAGACAAACTGTAAAGAATTAAAATAATATTTAGCAACTACAGTATTCTGTCGGATTTTCTTAAGGTTATCATTTCTTGAAGCATATTTTGATAAAACCGTGAAAAAATAATATGGTAAAAAACAGTATACAAACTAATTTTTTATGTTTTAACAATTTAGGGAATATTATTTACAATTTCAAGAATAAATTATCTGAATTATCTAAAATAAAGTATTAATATTGAAATTGATGTTTGCAATAATGCAAAAATAACTAACTTTATATACTATGAGGAATTAAAATTACATTTAGTAACTAAAAGTGTTCTGTCTGATTTTCATAAAGTTACCACTTTTTCGTGGGCACTTTACAAAATACTATATTGTCCTAATCGCTAATAAATATTACTTTTGTTTGCATCTTTTCTAACGATTGGAAATTCATATGGTTACCTAAAAAAACTAAATAATAAAATAGAAAAAAGAGTCTACAAATAATCTAAACCAATCAGTTTAATTTCATTGAAGTTTTTAAATTGTTGATCAAAGCTAACTAAATCAGTAATATTTGATTCCTGCATTGTTAGAATGATGCTCGAATCAGTGAAACTTAATTTTGTTTTTTTGCTGTTAGCTCCAACAATTCTTTTGAAAATATCGAATGTTTTTGCGGTGTAGTTGAAAATATTGTATTCATTTAATATTTCAAAACTATCAATCATGCCATAATAAATTTCTTCAGCTGCATCAATGTTAAGTCTTCTACCTGTTAATGTTAAAACTTCATTTAATACGTTGTTGTTGATGTAGCAGTCTTGTGAAAGAATATTTTCAGCTTCTTCTAATCTTAAAGCATTGTCGTGTAATTCATCATTTGAATTAACATATCCTAATATAAATGAAGTATCTAGGAATATTTTTCTCATTCGTATATACTCCTTTTCAATTCTACTGCATTGGTTTTTTCATCAGATTTGAATGCACCAGCTAAATTTTTAAAGTTTCTTTTTTTTCTGAAATTTATTTCAGGGTTTCCGTTATCATTGATGGCCCATTCTACAACGGTGTCATTGTCAATGTCATAATTTTTCCGTATTTCTTTTGGGATTGTGGTCTGATAATTGCTTTGAATTTTACTTGTGGCTAATATGAGCATTGTTTCACCTCTTACAAAATATTAGTTTTACATAATCTATGATATTATTTATAATTCCGATAATATAAAATTATCGGAAAAACTTATTTTATTACTATAACGAGTATGTATTTTAAGCAGAATATTTTCCAGCGCAAATATTCAAAACAACAACTGCCGATTATGTTGGATTTATAATAGTTGAAATATAAAAATAATATTATTGAATTGTTTTGGGAAAATTATGGAAATTATCATCGATGAAGTTGGAAGTACCAAATTTTATGATGAAGTTTTATCTGTTGTATATAATCATAAAAAACTGATCAAAAATCCAAAAAAGAAGCTATACGGATTGAGCATTAATGGTGCAATTCTAGCAATTGGATCATTAATATTAGTTGCAGTATTAAAAATATTATCCATTATTGTTCCTAATGGATATTATGGTTATATAGGCATGATTTTTTGTTTTCCAATGGTGGGGGGTGTAATTTATTATTTTAAAGTTAGAAATAAGATTTCTGAGTTAAAAAATGAACATACGACTAGTAAACTAATTATTGAAAAAAATTTTGTTGAATTGATATTCAAAGATAAAAAAGAACGATTGCTATTTTCTGAAATCCAACATATAATCGTAAATCAACATACTATATCATTTATTCCTAAAAATGGGGATGAAAGAATTATTATTATTTCAAGTAATTATAAAAATCAAATTTTAAATGCTATTGATAATGATAAATTAATTATCGAAAATATTAAGTGATATTTTCCCTTGTAGATGATATTTTAAATAGCATTATATGTTCCCATATTATTCTAGAAGAGTTTGTTTCTTAATTAAATAATTATATGTTTTCATTAATGAATAGTATATTAACTAACTTTATATACTATAAAACATTAAATATCATTTAGTAACAAAAAGTAAGTTTATCTAAGGAGGTAATTTCTTTGGCATTTAAAGATTATTTTAGATTTAATAAAGATAAAACAACATTCATTTTCGTAGGTGGAAAAGGTGGGGTTGGAAAAACATCTGTTTCATCTGCCACTGCATTATGGCTTGCCGAACAGGGCAAAAAAACTTTGATTGTATCAACTGACCCTGCACACTCTTTAGCAGATTCACTTGAAGTTCCAATCGGCAGCTATCCTCGTGAAATTAAAACAAATTTATTTGCTGTTGAAATCGACCCGGACGAAGCAATGGCTCAAAAGCAAGCGGCTCTTGAAGCTCAGAAAACTGCAAACCCTTCCGACGAGGGAGGATTATTGAATATGGATTTCCTTGCTGATCAGCTTGACATGGCTTCATCTTCCCCTGGTGCTGATGAGGCTGCCGCATTTGAAATGTTCATGGCGGTTATGAACTCCGATGAATATGATGTTGTAGTATTTGATACCGCACCAACAGGACATACCTTGAGATTGCTGTCTTTTCCTGAAGTTATGGACTCATGGGTTGGTAAATTAATGATGGCCAAAGCTAAACTGGGAACTGCAACCAATGCACTTAAAAAGATAATGCCGTTTATGGAAGCGGTTGATGATCCTCAGACTTCTGAAGAATTGAAAAGAACCAAAGAGGAAATTGATAAGGCAAAAGTAGTTTTGTCTGACCCTGACAGGACCACATTTAAAATGGTTGTAATTCCTGAAGAGATGTCCATTTATGAATCAGAAAGAGCACTTGAAGCACTCGGAAAATATGATATCACTGTCGATAGCGTTATTGTAAATCAGGTGATGCCCGATATCTGCGATTGTGATTTCTGCCATTCAAGACACAAATTACAGCAAAAACGTTTGGCCTTGATTGATCAGAAATTCCCTGACCAGCACATTGCTGAAGTTCCTTTGTTTAAGGATGAAGTGAAAGGTCAGGAAAAACTGTTAAAACTGGCTCACATCCTGTATGATGATGAGGATAATGATGAAGTGGCACAAGAGGCCATTCAGCTTTAAAAATTAAAAAGTTAAAATAATTAACTTATTTTAACTTTCAACTATTCTTCTTTTTTAAAATACTGCTGGCAAACGGGAATCAGTACAAGCAGACCTAAAAGAATTCCTGTTAGTGAAACAACATTCATGCTTATTATTCCATAAACAAAAGTCATTATGAACAGCACATTCAGTATCTGCAATATGATGTGCTGATTTTTGAATCTTTCAACAATTCCTTTTGGATCTTTGACTGATGAGATTGCTGTCCATATCAATGCCAAAATTCCGGTGATTATGAAAAATAATATCCAGATGTGGCTTGAAGCTTTGTTTTCAAGAAATGGAGTCAAGAATATCAGCATCACCGATACTGCAAATAGCAGAAGAACGCATATGATGTTTTTATCTTTCATTACTTCACCTTCCAGCTGCTGTCCCAATATTTTGTAGGCATGCTGAATGGTGTCCAGTAGTCCTCACTGAAGTATTGGTATGTTTCTTTTTTGCTCAATAGCTTTGTTTTTCCATTGCTGATATAAATTGCGCTATTCCTATCTAAAGTTAGGTCATTATTGATTTTGACTTCAATGTAGTCATATCCCATTTTCTTATTTGGAATGTTGTACACCTTCTTTCCCTGCAGATATCCCGGCCGTGTAAAGGTGATGGTATCCATTGTCCTGTGCCATTCCTTTTCGTTTACCATATTGTTTCTGTACATTGTTCCTCCGTTTTGAACCAGTGCCATCGCCGAGATTAACCCTAAACAGGCTGATGATGCCCCGTCCAGAATGTGCTGCAGCAGGAATTTTATGCCCATATATGCCAGAATGGAAACTGGATGGATTTTGTTCAGTTCATCAGTTAATTTGTAGATTGCCGGTGCGAATATCCTTATTGAAGTCTTGATTTCTGATATTATATCCTTTGGAAGTGTCGTGACGCTACAGCAATCCTTGCCTGTGGATATGCTTGATCCTTTATAGGCTGCATTATTCCTATACTGTATGACGCTTGCCACTCCGCTGGTGCAGTTCAGGACTATCGCAGTGTTATCTTTCGAAAATACGTATAATAAATCCCCTAACTGTACCATGCTGAATTCATTTTTATTGACTGATGACAATACGCTGTCCAGTGAGTTTGTCGTTTTTCCCTGATATCTTTTGCTTGCGGGTGTAAGCACATAATCTTCGATATTTGGCAGGGTCATGGAATTAACCATCCTAAATAAAACGGCATTGTTCTGATTTCCTTTAACGGTCATTCCCATATCTGCATTCAGAATGTTGAGATAGGTGTCTTCAAGATTGATGCCTCCTAAAATGGTAAGGGTATTTCCCCTTTCCCAGTTCACATTGAATTCTTTTGCATATTCGTCAGCCAGCCCATCGGCAAGCCAGGCAGTTTCAAGGGATGCCAAAAACATTGCATATACATTCATTACTCCAATTTTATCAAGATATTTTGGATTTGATGAAACCCAGTCCTCCAGAATTTTTTGGTTTATTTTTTCAGTGATGATGCTGTATGCCTGAAGAACTTCAAAGCCGTAGGATTTTTTATAGTTCTCGCCAAGCCCGTAGCTTATTGTTTCCTTTCTTTCAAATTCTTCCTTTCCGCTGATTATAAATTTTGTTGTGATGTCTTCCTTGGATGTATAGCCTGCAATACTTTTTTCAAAATATGTGTATGTTACTGGATTGCCGGTATTTGTAAATATAACCGGATTGGTCACATGGTTTGTTATTTCGTAATATGCAAAATCTGCATTCGCTCTCTTGTAATGTTTTGCAAGACTGTATTTCACGCCGGTTTCATCGAAGTATTGTGTCTGAACCGATACTCTGGCGGTTATCCTGTCGTTTTGCATATAAGTAAAAATTTCACTGTTTTCACGGCCTTTGTCTGCATAAAAGCCAAACAGTTCAACATTATCTCCGGTAATGCTTCGATATTCGATTTCTGTGCTTTCGGAAGTTCTTGTAATCATTATGCCGGTGCCGGGTAGTATGTTCTTGTTCGAAGAGCATGTTACTGCCCCTCCATTGAATGGCACCAGATAACTTTTTTCTCCCATATTCACTGCATTGCCGTTTGATGTTTTTCCGGTTGCAAATTCGTAGATTTTTGTGCCGATTTCAACGGTGAACATCTCTATTTTCGGCATTTTTACAATCCCATTGGGTCCTGTTTTAAGGGAGTATTTTGCATTTTTGTATACGTAAGGAAGAGTAATGTTGACATAATTTGGAATTGAGGTTATGTGTTTAAAGGCGGATGTTCTAATCACTTTGTTGACGGTAATCTTATTGCTGACTTTCAAATCGTCGTATTCTGTTGTTATTGTGTATTCGCCGGGCTTTAACATTATGGTCAGTTTGACCTGACCGTTTTTGTCTGTGGATGCGGAATATGTTTTTCCATAAACCTTTAATGTCACCTTCTTGTTTGGTGATGCTTTTCCATTGCAGTCGAGGATTTTCACATAAAATGCACTTCCGTCATTTTCACTCATTACAAGATCTCCGGTTTCAATCAGTGATTTGACACAAAGAGTTCTG
>CADAOO010000042.1 GCA_902789505.1 uncultured Methanobrevibacter sp.
GGTTTTGGTGGAGCCATATTTATCAAAGGACAAAAAACTACAGAAATAACCGACTGTACTTTTACCAAAAACAAGGCTTCATATGACGGCGGTGCGGTTTATATTTTTGAACAAAATGCCGAAGACGTGACTTTTATCAATTGTAAGTTTACACAAAATTCTGCTGGAGAAAATGGTGGAGCAATTGGTATTTATAACAATCAACCGAATTCTCAATCAATAATAAAATACTTTATAATTAGTTCAGAATTCTATAAAAATAGTGCAAAACAGGGCGGTGCAATATACTACAACGATGGTCCGGTAGAAATATTATTTTCAGAATTTATTGAAAACTCCGCAAAAAAAGAAGCGGGAGCAATATTCAGAAATGGAGTATTAATACAGAAAAAAGTTCTGTTTTTAAATAATACCCCTCAGGATTTCGAATATACCGGTGGTGCTGATGATTATGATGATTATGATGATGAACCGGAAGCAAATCCTAATTATCAGGAATACAACTCATACTACAGAAGCATTGATCAAATAACTGTGCATAACCATCAGATATCAATAGCTAATAACAAATTAACACTGGACGTGCTAAACCAGATATTCAACAAAGATTTCAGAAACGGACACCTGCTAGTATACATCGATGGAAAACTGGTATTCAATGCAACTACCACCGATAATCTGCTACAGGTCATATTTGATCTGTTAAGCCTGTTATCAGGAAATCACGAAATTAAAGTCGTATTCACTGATAATGCAGGAAATACAAACACATACACTGAGAATATAACAATCTAATTATTATATTCTCACAATTACTTTTTTTAATTTCAGACAATTTAAAATGAAAAAATAGAAAAGACATCCGCAACACATATTGCCGGATATTTACATCAATTCAGTGTTTCACCAACACTGCATCTCTTACTAAATGAAGCCTACAACAAGGCTGAAAACGACAACCATTGCCAAAATCACTGAAATTGCATTTACAATAGGTTTAGCCTGCGCTTCGGATAATTTATAAGTTAACAGGATTTCAAGCATATGCCCACCATCCAAAGGCTTTATAGGAAGCAAATTGAATAAGCCGATACCTAAATTCAAAGTGAAAATCCATTGGAAAAGTTCGACTAAACTAAATAAAACCCATGGAACCGGACCTAAACTGTTATCAGCCAATTTAAAATGTTTGGAAGCCTGAATTCCGAAAAATCCTACAGATTCATTATTTGGATTCTTGCCCAGGCAAACCGAATAGTCTCCCTGATCTGTTCCGACAGTAATATTGTCTCCCGGTTTGAATGTGCCTACAAGGTTTAAATAACTTTGAGAATCGTTAATTTTATGGTTATCTATTGATTCTATAACCATTCCCTCTTTTAAAACCCCATCGGATGGAGAATCGGCAACGATATGACCTATCTGAATCCCATCTTCAGCAAAAAAATGCGGAATTCCATATGACGCACCAAAAACAATCAGAATGGCTATCAGCGCTAGAGTCATATTCGCCATTGACCCCGCACCATAAACCCTTAAACGTGAAATTTTACTGGCTTTCTTTAATTCATCTTCATCAGGCTCAACAAATGCACCGGGAAGAATGGCAACCAACAAAAGACCAATTGACTTGATTGGAATTTTCTCGCCTACTGCCTGTATACCATGAGAAAATTCATGAACTATTAAAACTGTAGCTAAAGCAATCAATCCGGCTAAAAACGGAACATATATTGACAGTCCAGGCATGTCCACTCCAGGAATGACAAGTGAAACAGAAGGTGTTTCCAAAGCCGTTTCAAGTGAACTGAGCAGTGTCCATGTAATAAAAATCATGGCAATAAACGATACCACTATCCCAACATTCATGTACCATCTCCAAAATTTTGGAGAACGGTTGGAAATTCTAGAAATAAATCCTCTGAGCCTTTCTGTTTTCCACATTATGATTGGAAAGCTAATTTCAAAACCGTAATTTGACAATTTATTTTTTAAAGTTAGAGCGAGTATCCAGATTATGACAAAAGCTATCAAATAATAGTAAATACCATTCATTAAAATGCACCTTTAACTACCAAAGTAGTGAATTAAAGAAGACAACATTAACTAAATCATCCTTCTGATATCCTTCATCATTTTCATCTATGATGATATAGCTGTTCGCCTCAACCATTGAACGAATAATGCCAGAACCCCTATTCAGGACATGTCTTGCATATTCATCATCAGAAACTGCACGGATAAAATCAGTTCTTCCAAGCTGTGAAGGAATCTTAAGCTGTGAAACCCTTTTAACAATCTCAAAATCAAAAGGTCTTCCCTGCAATTCAAATAAATACTTTCTTGCAAACATGTCGAACTGGCTCATGGCTGCAACAGGTTGGCCTGAAAGTGTAAATACCATCTTTCCATTTACAATTCCTGCACCTGCAGGCTTTCCAGGCCTGATGGCTACACCATGGAATAATATTTCACCAAGGTCATCAACAACGTCAAGGACAACATCTCCCTTACTGATAGCTGTTCCTCCTGTTGTCATAATAACATCATAATCTTCAGATGCATCCAGAACAGCAGAACGGACTTCATCAAAGGTATCGCCTGCGTGGGTTATCTCTGCAATTGCACCTGAATCCTCAATCATTGCCTTAATGGTAAATTGATTAGAATTAATAATCTTTGCCTTGTCGATTTCTTCCTTTGTAGGTTCAACCAGCTCATTACCGGTAATGATAACCAAAACTTTAGGTTTTTTAAATACCTTAACAGTGTCATAACCGGCTGAGGCTATTAAACCCATTTCCTGATATCTGATGAATGTATTCTTGGAAAGGATCTTTTCACCTTTCCTGATGTCTTCGGATTTAGGGGAAACATTTTCTCCGGGAGTGACCTGGGAATAAATTGTTAAATTATCGTTGTCGGTTGTAGTGTATTCCTTCATAATAACCGCATCCGCCCCCTCGGGAATAGGGGCTCCCGTAGCTATTACAATGGCTTCGTTTTCACCTACTGTCTTGGATGAAAAATCCCCTGCACCAATAGCATCAATCACTTTAAACTCTTTAGGAGCTGATTGAGATGCTCCAAAAGTATTTTCACCTTTTAATGCAAATCCATCCATTGCAGATTTGTCGAATGGTGGTGAATCGTGATAAGCCATTACATCCTCTGCCAAAACTCTTTTATGAGTCTCTCCAATAGGAATCTCTTCAATCTCCATCAGTTTTTGATGATCATTAATTAACTTTAATGCATTGGTTAGAGACTCTAATTTAGACAAAAACATGTTAAAACTCCCCCAAACTGTTTAAGCCATATATTGTTCAATAACGCCATGATATGCATTATCCAAATCTTCAAAACTGAATTCATGACCATTTACATTTAATGAATTGCCTTTAACTTCTCCGATGACTTCCACATCAACATCAATCTTGGCCAGTACATCATCCAATGCATCAGGTTTGACAGTCAAGATATATCTGCCGTGACTTTCTGAGTAAAGCAATTGAATTTTATCCAATTCGTCATCAGCCAAATTAACGTCACAACCAAGTTCTGATTTGATAACCATTTCGGAAAGTGCTACAGCCAAACCACCTGCAGACACATCATGAACTGCAGTGATATTCTTATCTGCATCTTCATCAATCAATTTCAATACTGTCTGACCGTTTGCCAATTCTTCATCTATTCTGATTCTTGGAGCAGTGCCCTTTTCAAGATTATGAATAGTTCTGTGATATTCAGAACCGGTTAATTCATCATAGGTTTTACCGATTAGAATGATTTTGTCTCCTTCATTTTTAAAGTCCATGGTTCTGATGTTTTCAATTTTTTCAACACCGATTACGCCCACTGCAGGAGTCGGATTGATTTTAATTCCTTCAGTTTCATTATAAAAACTTACATTTCCACTGATGACCGGAGCATCGAAAGCTTCAGCAACCAGACTCATTCCTTCAATAGCTGTTTTAAATTGCCATAAAATATCTGGAGTTTCCGGATTTCCAAAGTTAAGGCAGTCAACAACGGCATAAGGTGTAGCTCCCATTGAAATTACATTTCTTATTGCTTCTGCAACACAACCTGCAGCCCCATCGAACGGGGATAATTTGGTGTGTATTGTGTTTGAATCTGTAGTAAGCGCAATAGCTGTTTCATCATCAATTCTTAAAACTGCCGCGTCATCGCCCGGTTTTACAACAGTTCTTACTTGGACTTCATGGTCATATTGTTTGTAAACCCATTCCTTTGATGCGATATTCGGACTGGATAACAATTTTGGTAAGGATTTATGTAAACCCGGATCTTTAAGTTCTATTTTTTCTGTATCTTCAGGAATTTCGGCTATAGGTCTGTCAATTGAAGGTGGATCAGCAAGCAAAATGGTTGGCAGATTGGCAATTTCTTCACCTTCGTCTGAAATAATCATGTTGTTGCCTTCTATTACCTCACCGATGACTGCAGATGCAATTTCATGTTTATCGCAAATCTGTTTTGCCAGTTCAACATCATCAGGGTTGATTACAAATACCATTCTTTCCTGAGATTCTGAAAGCATGATTTCATATGGAGTCATGCCTGTTTCCCTTAATGGAATTGAACGTAAATCGACCAGTGCCCCATTATTTGAAGAATCGACAAGCTCTGAAATACAGCAGGTAAGGCCTCCACCGCCTAAATCTTTTACACCGCTGACATTAATCTTTTCTAAAATTTCCAATGACGCTTCCAAAACTCTTTTTTTGGTGAACGGGTCTGCCACCTGTACTGCAGGCCTGTCTTCGGTTTCACTGTCGGAAGTTAACTCTTCGGATGCGAAAGTCACCCCATGAATACCGTCACGGCCGGTAGTTCCTCCCATCAAAAGGAATACATCGCCATAGTTAGGAGCCTCAGCGCGGACAATCTTATCCTTTTCAACAAGTCCTACGCACATTACATTAACTAAAGGATTTGTTCTGAATGATTCGTCAAATTCTATTTCGCCTGCAACGGTTGGAACGCCTACACGGTTACCGTAATCGGAAATGCCTTTTACAACATGTTCAAACAGGTATCTGGATTTTTCATCTTCCAACGGTCCGAATCTAAGTGAATCTAAAAGTGCAATAGGCATTGCTCCCATAGATATGATGTCCCTTAAAATCCCACCAATTCCGGTACCTGCACCACCGTATGGCTCAATAGCTGACGGGTGGTTGTGTGATTCCATTCCTACAGCCAATGCATATTTATCTGTAACTGATACAAGTCCTGCATCATCTCCCGGACCTAAAATAATGTTTTCGCCTTCAGTCGGGAAAGCTCTTAGAAATGGTCTGCTGCTTTTATAGGAACAATGTTCTGAAAACATTACATCAAGCATTCCTTCTTCCAATTCATTCATTTTCCTACCAAGGATTCCTTCAATATATTCAATTTCAGAATCAGCTAAAGTCATTTTAACACCCTTAATTTTTAATTGAAATAATTACTTTTTCTCCTTCAATATCCCATTCTTTGGTATAATCTTTAGAATCTTTACTGCATTCTTCACTGTCGGTTACAATCAAGCTTTTTGCCCTTACTTCATGAGATATTACCTCAGACTGAGGAACTATCAAGTCTTTAAATTCGCTTGTGGTTTCCACATCAACATTGATGTTTGCCTCAACATCAAGGTCAAGGTCTTTTCTCATGTCCTGAATCCTTCTAATCAATTCACGGGCCATAGCTTCCTGTCTGATTTCCAAGGTGATGTTGGTATTTACAAATACATTTCCACCTTTAAATTCTGAAGATACAAAGTCATCTGGAAGTTCTGAATCAAACAATACCTCTTCTTCAGACAATTCAATTCCTTCAATGGTAACGCTTCCATTTGCTTCAAGTTCAGCCTTAATCTGATTACCGTCAGCTGCCTTCAAACCTTTTACAACTTTGCCCATATCCCCTTTAAGTTTCGGACCTAAAATCTTGAGATTTGGTTTGGCATTGAATGATAATTTATCAAATTCGCTAGCTCTTAAAACTTCTTTGGCATTGGATTGATCCTTAATGATATCTTCCAATCCTTCAATAGCATTTAAAACACTTTCATCTTGAGATACAACAGTAATATCTGAAACAGGCCATCTGAGTTTATACTGCGCCATGTCACGTGCCCTGATTGATGCTTCAATTACCTCACGGGCAACATCCATTTTTTCTTCCAGTTCCACATCGATTGCGTCTTCGTCATATCCCCAGTCATTCATATGAATACTTTCAGGAGCTTCAGGATTTACTCCCTTTACAAGGTTTTCATAGATTTCTTCAGACACGTGAGGTGCAATCGGACATAATACGGAAATCAGTTTGACAAGTGCTGTGTATAAGCTGTAATATGCGCCCAATTTATCAGGGTCATCACTTTCAACCCATGTTCTTCCACGAATAAGTCTTACATACCAGCGGCTTAAATCTTCCAATATGAAATTATTGATTTTTCTGGTAGCATTGTGGAAGTATAATTTATCCAATTCTTCAGCAACCTCTTTAACTAAGGAATTTGCTTTAGAGATAATCCATTTATCTTCAGGTCTTAAAATCATGTCATTTTCTGTCAGTTCCATTGGATTGAAGTTATCAAGTGACATGTAAGTGGTTGAAAATACATATACGTTCCATAATATGTTGAACATTTTGTTAATGTTTAGGAGCTCTTCCCATACGAATTTTAAATCGTCCCATGGTTTTGAAGCCCACAAGAGATAGAATCTTAAAACATCGGCACCATATTTTTCTATTACCTCTTCCGGAGATACTACATTTCCAAGAGATTTAGACATCTTATTTCCGTTTTCATCCAATACAAATCCATGCATTAAAACTTTTTGATATGGACTTTTACCCATGGAAATTACTCCAGTACCCAATTGTGAATAGAACCATCCTCTGGTTTGGTCGTGACCTTCAGTAATGAAGTCATATGGGAACCATTCCTGGAACTTGTCCTTTTCTTCAGGATAGTAGAGTGAAGCCCATCCGGCCACTCCTGAGTCAATCCACACATCCAATACATCAGGGATTCTCCTAATTGTTTGACCACATTTATCACATTTTACTTCAACTTCATCAACATATGGCCTGTGAATAAGTTCTGAGTCTGAAACACTGATTTCATTTAGAGATTCAGCCTTCAATTCATCCAATGAACCTATTACTTTTAGCTCACCACAGTCAGGACATTCCCAAATAGGAATTGGAATACCCCAGAATCTTTGTCTTGAAATTGTCCAGTCACGGGCATTATCCACCCAGTCATAGAACCTGCCTTCTCCAGCCCATTTTGGAATCCATTCCACACGGCCAATTTCATCCAGCATTTTCTGTTTGATTTCGGTTACTTTCAAGAACCATTGTTTGGTAGCCCTATAAATGATAGGAGTTTTACATCTCCAGCATACTCCATATCTGTGCTCAATAGTTTCTGACCTGTACATTAAACCTTTATTTTCTAAATCTTCAATAATTTGGGAGTTTTCATCTTTTGTAAATTTATCAGCATACTTTCCTGCATCTTCAGTGAAGCATCCGTCTTCGCCTACCGGACAAAATATTGGAATTCCATTTGCCTGACCTACTTCAAAATCGTCAGGACCATGTCCAGGTGCTGTATGTACCAGACCTGTACCTTCACCAAGTTCAACATGGCTTCCAGGTAAAACTTTGTGAACGCTTTCTATTTCATCAAATTCGCCATGTTTAGGAACCTCATCCAAAAGAATGTAGTCATAGCCCATTCCAATCAGGTCTTCACCTTTGACAGTTTTGATAATATCATACATTACTTCTTTTTCTTCTATAACTTTATCTTCTTCGCCTTCTTCTTCTGCAGGTATTTTAGTTCTGTGAATCTTAATCTGTTTGCCTAAAACATCTTCCATCAAGTTTTCGGCTAAAATATAGGTTTCGTTATCCTTTGAAACATAAACATAATCAAATTCCGGATTTGCACAGATTGCCATGTTTGCAGGCAAAGTCCACGGAGTGGTTGTCCAAACAAGGAAATAGGTATTTTCCTCACCTTTTACAGGGAATTTGATATAAATGGAAGGGTCAACTTTTTCTTCATACTCGATTTCGGCAGCGGCAAGTGCTGTTCCACAGTGAGGACACCAGCTGATTACCCTCTGGTCATTGACAAGCAAATTTTGTTCGTTTGCTCTTTTAAGTGTCCACCATGAAGATTCCATGTATTTTGGATCCAAAGTCATATATGGGCTTTCCCAATCCATCCAAACGCCTAACTTGTCAAACTGCTTTTCCATTGCAATTTTGTTTTCAATTGCAAATTCCCTACATTTATCAACAAAAGCGGCCATTCCAATAGTGTCTTCAATCTCCTGTTTTGATTGGATTCCCATAATGTGCTCTACTTTGTTTTCTATAGGAAGCCCGTGCATATCCCAGCCGGCCTGACGTCTTAAGCTGAATCCGTTCATTGATTTGAAACGTAAATATGAATCCTTAATAACCTTGTTCCATGCGGTACCCAAATGGATTTTACCGCTACAATATGGCGGACCATCTAAAAATGAATACCTAGGGCCATTTTCTCTAAGTTCATTGACTTTTTTGAAAGTTTCTTCTTCATTCCAGAATTTCTGAACTTTTTTTTCTATCTTATCGTGATCGTATGATTTATCTGCCTCTTTTATTGGCATTGTAACTCCTCAAAATTAAATTAATATGTATAAAAAAATGAACAACTCAAATAAGTTGAGATGCACTCCATGAGTATTGCTCACATACATAATATAATGATATATATTATCTATAACATAATATATTAACTTATCATGAGGATATTTTAACCTTGAAAAATTTGATATATAAATAAATACAAAACATGATAATATGGGATTTTATAGAAAATATAATACAATCATTAGAACTGTAGATAACCTTGTAAAATTATACAAAGTTGCTAAAAAAAATGATAAAAAATCCAAAGAGGATAAAAAATGAGAATCATTTATCTCATAGATTTTAACTGTCCTTATTCATATATTGGGCTTGAAAGAATTAAAAAAGCAACTGAAAGTTTGAATCTTGATATCGAATGGGAAATGAGATCCTTTGAACTCGAACCCTCAGCCGGAAAAAGACAAACAATAAGCACCACCGATAGATATGTGGACAAGTATGAGTTAAGCCCTGAAGATGCTTCAAAAAAAATTGCTGAAATAGAACGTATTGCACTTGACGACGGCTTAAAAATTAACTACAAGGACATGCTGCTTACAAGTTCCAAAGATGCATTAAGGCTTACAAAATTTGCACAGAATATGCATCCGGAAATTACCTTAAATCTCGTTGAGGAAATATTTCACACCAATCTTGTTGAAAATGAAAATATTGCAGACATTAAAGTCTTAACAAAAATAGCTATTTCATGTGGATTGGAAGAATATGAAGCTAAAAAAATCCTTGAAAATAACTATTACAATATTGAAATCTATTTGGATAAGGAAGAAGCCCTGACAAATGGAATTACAGCTACACCATGCTTTATAGTATACAGGAATGAAGAGCGACTAATAATCCCCGGAGTATTTTCAGCCGAAGAATTTGAAATTGCATTGAAGGACTTATCAAACGGCGATTTGGCTGGAAAAACTTTTGTATAAGTAAATATTGATTTTAACTCGTTAAAAACTTAAATACTTTAAAATAAAAATATCTAATTCATGATTTTGAATAAAACAACTGATGAATTGATTAATATAAAAATTAGATATGCAGATAACTTTTTTAAACGTTTTAAAGGATTGATGTTGAAAAGAAATATTGATTTTGTATTGCTGTTTACAAATTTAACCGGCTCAAATATACATACCTATTTCATGATGTCTGAAATTGACGTTTATTTCCTTGACAGGAATAAAATAATTTTTGAAAAGGCAAGTTTAAAACCCTGGAAATTCTATAAACCCGGAAAAAAGGCAAAATATATTTTAGAAACAAAAAAAGATTGTTTAAAATTAAAAATAGGTGATAAATTAGAATTCATCTAATATATCATCGGGACTTTCAAAAATTTGAATATTGTCAATGCTTGATAATTTACGGGTATTTTCAATATCAATATCTCTCATATAGATTGTTATGATTTTTCCTTCAGATATTGCGTCATTCGGACATGTGTTTCTACACAACCCGCAGCCGATGCATTTTGTCAAATCTATTTCCTCATGGGGAATGATTGCTCCCTGTTCACATGCAAGAGCCGCAACGCAATCATCACAATTTTTACATTTTGACAATTCCATTTTTGAAGGAAGTACAGTATCAACAGGACCCGGATGAATATCGACCGGAACCATATAAACAGGTACGGCACCTTTTCCAGATTGTGCTACTGCATTTGTAACCAAAGTATCTGCAATACCATAGACGATTTTTGAAACTGTATTTGCCGTTGCCGGAGACACTATTAATAGGTCGTATTTGCCCAGTGACAAACGACCGGTAATTGGATATGAAAATTTTTGGTTTGAATCTGTTGCAAGTTCCCTGTATTTTCCACCGGTTATTCTTTCGATTCGCTCATAAAGTCCATACATCTTAAGGACTTCTTCAGCCGCCCCTGATAAAAATACGGTAACCTCATGTTCTTTGGCTAATTTTTCTGCCAGATGTACAGATTCACGCAGTAAATGACCTGCTCCAGTAAATGCAAATCCGATTCTCATTTTAATCTAATCTGTGATATTGGTAAGCTTCTCTATCTGAGAATGCATAATCCAATTTTGTGTATTGATTCATGAATTCAGCTACCTCATCAGCAATGTCTTCTTTATCGACTGCTACACGCCTAATGAATTCGGCAACTTCATCCATTTCCTTTTCTTTTAATCCACGTCTTGTAATTTCCTGAGTTCCTATTCTAATACCTGACGGATCATCACTGTTGTCTCTGTTATCACCAGGCAATAGGTTTTTGTTTAAAATTACATTATTGTCGGCCAATTCTTTAGCGATGTCGGATGCTGATCTAATATTGGTTAAGTTAACCGCAATCTGGTGAGATTGGGTAAATCCTAAATCTTCACATAAAACATCGAATCCTCTTTCATACATTGCCTGACCTAATGCCTGTGCATTTTTAATGGTTTGTTTTGCGTAATCTTCACCAAACTCCAACATTTCAGCTGTTGCAATACCTAAACCTAACAAATGATGCAAGTGGTGGTTACTTACAACACCCGGGAATACCGCATTGTCGATTATTTCTTCATTTTCTTTGTGTGAAAGAATGATACCTCCTTGTGGACCAGGGAATGTTTTGTGGGTACTTCCCATCATCAAATCTGCTCCTTCTTTAAGAGGTTGTTGGAATTGGCCTCCTGCAATAAGACCCAATACATGAGCACCATCATACATGATAGTGGCTCCAACTTCATCTGCAGCTTCACGGGCTTCTTTAACAGGATGAGGGAACAAGAATAAACTTCCTCCGAATAAAACTATTTTAGGTTTTTCCTCGAGGATTTTTTTGTTCATTGCATCGATGTCAATGTTCATAATGTTCTTATCCAAT
>CADAOO010000043.1 GCA_902789505.1 uncultured Methanobrevibacter sp.
ATAACTCTCCTAATAAATCTATTCTTTTAATCCACCGGTTGCTTCATCGTAACCGATTAATTCGTCGAATCCTGTAATTTTACAAATTTTTTGTACTTCAGCTAATGCTTCTGGATAAGCATGAGTAGTTGGTGGAATTTCTGGAAGACCAATTTTAGCTCTTAAAGCTTTAGTAGCATCGTTGATTGGTACACCGTGACCGGTATTCATTACAAATACACCAGTCATTTTGTGAGGTTTTGCCATGTAACCTGCATGAGCAGCGATGTTACGTGCTTTTTTGATAATTTCCACAATTTTAACACTTCTGAGACATCTTTCTTGGCAGGTGTAACAGGTAGTACACATCCATAATGCATCATCAGCAATAACTTCTTCTTTTAAACCTAATAAACATTTTCTGACAATTTGTCTTACTTTGTATGGAGTTCTTCTTCCTGAAGGACAACTTCCACTACAAGTACCACATTGGAAACAGTGTTTTACAGTTTCGATTCCAGAATCGATGAACGCAGCAGTGAAATCTGGGTCACGATTACTATCATTTAATAATTCTTTATCAGTTAATAAAGTCATATTATCTCCTTTTGTATCTTTGTTTAATTCTTCAACTTTTTGTTTAACATCTTCTTCAATGATCTCAACAGCTTCTTCAACTTTTTCTTTGATCTCATGAAGTTTTTCAACTTTTTCTTCTAAAGGTTTTTCCTTAATTTCATGAAGTTTTTCAACTTTTTCTTCTAAAGGTTTTTCCTTTATTTCACGAAGTTCCTCAACAACTTCTTCTTTTAAAGTTTCGATGTCAGGCTTATCATCTTTTGGTTCTTTTTTCACTACATCTTCTCTAGGAACTGTAGTTTTAGTACCAGAGACAATAGTATCATTTACATTTTTTGAAGATGTAACTTCAACATCAGCAGATGTGTTTGAAACATCTGTATTGATGTCTTCTTCTTTTTCATTTTCTCCTTTGAACAGAGTTTTAAGACGATTTATAATAGACATTGAAAACACACCTCGGATAATCATAGGATTATTTCCTCAAATCCATACTAATATTCTTTAAAGAAACATATATAAAGGTTACTAAAATTTTCAAAGGTGTAATCCAAATGATTACACTTAATAAAAAATTTTTATAAACCTAAAAAACAAATTATATACTACAACTATAAAGGAAAGACATAAATGATAAAAAAATTTGAAATCAAATCCCATGACGGACCCGGAAGAGTAGGAAAAATCGACGGGCAGTTAACTCCAAAAATATTTTTTAGAAATGAATTGAAAATTGCGCCAAGCGAAGGATCAGCATACAACATTGACCGTGAAATTGCCGAGTTCAATGTGAATGAAACATTAAGACTTGCACGAGAGCATGTCAACGATGCAGAAATTGCTGTAATTCAAGGGTCCAAATATATTGATTTAAGAATCGAATGCTTAAAACAGTTGGAGGAAATCGGTTATAACGGTTTTATAATAGCCAACGGAGATGCCCTTTTAACAAATCCAAAAGAACTGGTTGAAATAATCGTTTCACTTAAAAAAGAAGCTAAAAAATCAAGTTATTTTATTTTCCCATTTACCGAAATTTCATTTATGCCTATCCTGTCCTATATGGGAATTGATGGCTTTTTAGCAGATTCGGCAAATTATTACAGCCATTTAAATGTCCTGCAAACTCCAACAAAAGCATATGACTTAAATGCTTATCCGATTTATGAAAATATTTCTCAAAATGAATTGGAAGATAAAAACATTGAAAACATGGAGTTTGTCATAAAAGAAATTCACGCACACATGAAAAACAATTCCTTAAGAAATCTGGTGGAAGAGAGATCAGGGACAACACCCCAGAATATCTCCGCGTTGAAAATCCTCGATAAAACCCAGATGGATTACCTTCTCGAATACACACAGCTATTTTAGAATCTTGAATGAATCAATGATATCTTTGAATTCACGTTCTGATTCGCCTGAAATATCCAAAGTTCTCAATTCAAAAATATAGATATTCCTATTTTCAATAAAAACATATGTATGGATATCAAAATTGATTTCTGGAGTATCCATATTAGCATGTAACTTAATTGCATCCATATCTGCAATCTCTACAAAATCAGAAGCTATAATTACTCCACCATCATCTGAAATCGCATCTTCCATGAATATTTTATAGTCATCAAGATTTGTGGCTGTCGGAAACATCACGGCATTAATTAAATTATCCTGACCCTTTGATAGAGTGGCAATGCAGTCAGGATTAGCTAAAATATCTGCTTTTTCAACTTCCCAATTATCAGGATATTCAAATGTAATCTTACCTGTATTGAATGTCCTCATGGATTATTCCTCTTTTTTTGATGAAATTTCAATAGTTTCAGGAGCTTCATCTATAGTTTCAATATATTTGGAAAATGGTTCCGGAAGTTTAGGCATTACTTCTTTTAAAATTTCGGCTGCATCAAGTTCCAATGCCTGTCCTGAAAGTAATTGTTCAACATCAAAGTCAAAGTCGAAAGGTTTAAGCAAATCATCGGTCGGTACTTTTAAATTAATTTTATTTTTATTGAGTATCATTTTAATTGTGCTTGTGTTTCTAATTTGCTCATTCATATCTTCAACAGTACTTTTTATATCATATGCTATAGCTTTATTCTTCTCATTTACTTCATGCTTTGATTTTTCAATTGATTTTTCCAAATCCTTAACAAGCAAAGCATTTCTCCTGTTGATGTTATCGCGAGCTTCATCAATTACAACATTGATTGCATTCAGAATAGATTTGTTCAGCTCAACATTATACGCTAGAATCATTTTATTTTTATAATCCAATTCTTTAAAAATAGCAACTCTTTCATCATCAATGCTTGTGATTTTTTTGTTCAATTCATGAATTTCATCCTTAGCCTTGAGAAGCTCTTCCTTATCATTTAACTGTTCTTTGAGAGAATCGACATCATCAAAAAATGAACCTTTAAGAGTCTGAATCTGTTCCTGCAAAACAGCTATTTCATCATCTTTTTCCTGGATTGTTTGGTTGAATTCTTCAATCTTTTCATCGGAAAACTGGTTGTTGACCAGGTTTTCATATTCTTCCTGTGATAGAACTCTTACCAGTTCATTATCTTCAAACGGATCTTCTTTTTTAAGGCTAACCTGTTTTTGCTTAGACTCTTTTTCTACAGTATTTCCATCCTTATCTTTACTATTATACTTTTTAGTATAAACTCTAACAGTACGAAATTCATCACTTTCCATTACTAACACCACTCTATGTTAATAAATAAGATTAGTTTAATTTAAATACTTAATTATTATTAATAGTAAAAAAAGAAAAAAAGAAAAAAATAATTTGAATTATTTATCTTCTTTTTCAATCCACAACAACATCGCTTCTTCAATTGCCTTTGAATACCAGCCAGTTTTGAACAGCATCTTGCTGGAAGCCAATCTGCGAAAATTCAAGTCAATGTCATTATTGATGCTGATAGTAACGCGTTTGTTTCTAGACATACAATTAGATTGTGCACACTAGTTAATAAATGCGTCAGTGTTTTTTTAGAGCATTTTAATGTATTAAAGCGAATATTGGAACTTTATTAAAAAAATAATATTGTATTTATTAATCATCATCAATTGTCTTTAAAAAAATAAAGTTACAATGATTGAAAACTGACAAGACCTATTCAATGAAAATTTCATAGGTGCCAATTACAGATTAATATTCACAATTTAAAGCAAATATTCCACTAATGATTAATGAATTCAAGAAAACTTATATATCAATTTCATCAAACATTATTAAAGCAAATATCTTCTAATTTAAACAATATTTTAAATAGATTTTGAATATGAAAAAAGTATTAAAAAAAAACTAATACCCGTAAGGGAAAAAATAGTTAAATATAAACATATAATAAATAGATTAGAGGTAAATTAATGAGTACAATTATTGAGTTTAAAAATGTGAACAAAGAGTATAAATCAGGAAATCACATTTTAAAAGCTATGGATGATGTGAACTTCACAATTGACGAAGGAGAATTTGTAGTAATCCTTGGGCCATCCGGTGCAGGTAAATCAACCCTTCTAAATCTTTTAGGAGGACTTGACTCAGTTACATCCGGCGAAATCATTGTCAACGGAGAACATGTCGAATCATTTGATGACAATCAGCTTACAAGTTACAGAGCAAGGAACGTTGGTTTCATTTTCCAGTTTTACAATTTAATTCCTAACTTAACCACATTAGAAAATGTTGAACTAATGAAAGATATTGTGGATGTAGATATAAACGGATTGGAAGTACTGGAATCCGTTGGACTTGGAAATCATGCCAATCAGTTCCCTGCACAGTTATCTGGTGGAGAACAGCAAAGAGTATCAATCGCAAGGGCAGTTGCAAAACAGCCTACCATGCTTTTATGTGATGAACCGACAGGAGCGCTTGACTCAAAAACGGGCGTATTGATTTTGAATTTGCTTCAAGACATGAGTAACAACAAAAATACCACAGTAATTATAGTAACCCACAATGCACTTCTGGCAGAAGCTGCAGACAAGGTAATCAGAATTAAAAATGGGCAAATTGAAAATATGATTATTAATGAGAATCCGAAAAAAATAGATGAATTAGAATGGTGAGCAAATGCTTGCAAAAAAGATGATGCGAGACATATTCCGCCATAAAGCCCAATTTATATCCATATTTATAATGGCATTTTTAGGGGTTTTCGTTTTCACAGGAATTAGTGGCGAATACATAGGCCTTGAAGTTGATTCTAGCAATTTTTATGAAGAGACTAATCTGGCCGATGGTTGGATTTATTCACCTTATTTAAATGATATGTTTCTAAGTCAGGTATGGTATTTAGGTGCAACCACAGAAATGGAAAGACAGATGGTAGTTAACTCGGAAGGTGATTTTGAAAATGAACCCGAAATTACGCTGCATTTCGTTGAAAATAATACCATTTCCAAATTCTATTTAATAGAAGGCAAACCATTAGACATTAATGACAGTAATGGAGTTTGGCTTGATAAAAAATTTGCGGATGCCAAAAACCTGAAAGTCGGAGACAAAATCACATTCAAATATGAAAACTATACAATTGAAAAGGAAATCAAAGGCCTGGGATATTCACCCGAATATGTTTATCATTCTTCACCAGTTGCAATTAATTCAGATCCTGATAAAATCGGTTTTGCTTATATGTCTTATAAAGCATTTCCAGAGGATAGTGTCCCATACAATGTTTTAAATGTTAAATTTGACGGAACTCCTGATAATTATGCCAAAATATTGGATTATCGCTTAAAAGGTTATTACAACTCATTTATTGAACAATCAGATCATCCGAGTGTCAATAGATTTTCACAGGAAATTACCAAACACAAAATGATGGCAGACATTTTCCCGGCAGTATTTATTATAATTACCTTTTTAATCCTTTTAACAACAATGACAAGGATAATTGCACAGCAAAGAACACAAATTGGTATATTAAAAGCCAATGGATTTAAAAACAAAACAATTACTCTTCACTATATGTCCTATGGATTTTGGTTAGTCTTGGTTGGATCCATTTTAGGTTTTATCTTAGGACCGATGATACTGCCGCGGCTGTTTTATCCATCAATGATGAGAACATTTGTACTTCCTTCATGGGCTCCCGTTTGGGACATGAGTTTTGTATATCTGATGGTTTTGATTGTTGCATTTTCTCTCGGGGTCTCATATTATGCCGTTTCAAGTATTTCAAATGAAAAGCCTTCAATCGCCATAAAACCGAAACCGCCTAAAGTATCAACTTCAGGTTTTGTTGAGAAATTAAAGATTTGGAAACGATTATCATTTAATCTTCGCTGGAATTACCGAGACACTAAAAGAAATAAAATAAGAGCATTAATGACTATCATAGGAGTTATGGGCTGCAGTGCACTTTTAATTGGTGCATTTGGATTATATGATGGAATGAATGAAATGAGAGACTGGGAATATGGTCAAATTAATCATTATGACTCAAAGTTAATAATTAATGAAGGTGCATCAGTATCCCAGGTTAATGAAGTAACCAATGAAGTCAATGGTAAAACCATAATGGAGGGAACCATTGAAATTCAATCAGATTCTGTAAAGAAAACGGGATCGCTTCTGGTTTTAAATGACACCAACCTGATAACACCGACCGATAAGGATAAGAACAGAATAGAAATTGCGAATGATGAAGTTTCAATTTCACAGAAATATGCGGATTTATTTGATGTTGGTGTTGGCGACACTGTAAAATGGCACATCAGAGGATCAGACAAATGGATTAACTCAACAATCAATAAAATCCATGCAGATCCACTGTCACAGGGTTTAATTATGTCTTCCGATAAATTGGAGAACTTAGGTTTGAATTACACGGCTACAAGTATTATAACTTCAGAACATGTGAATAGAACTGATGACACTATTAAAACAACAATTACCCTTGACGATATCGAAAAAAGCTGGGAAGAGACAAGTGAGACAATGTGGTTAATAATTTACGTATTGATATTCTTCGCCAGTATTTTGGCAATCATAGTTTTATATAATTTGGGATTAATGTCATTTACAGAAATCGAAAGAGAAATCGCAACACTTAAAGTGCTGGGATTCAAAAGCAAAGATTTAAGACGATTGTTATTAACACAAAACCTAGTATTCACAGTTATTGGATTCATATTGGGAATACCTTTAGGATCATATATTCTGACTATGATGTGGCAGTCTTCAGGAGATTCATTATACATGATACCTTCATTAACTATTACAAATGTCATATTAACTGCAATTATAACATTTTCAATATCAATAATTGTAAATTTAATGTTTTCGGGAAAAATCAAAAAACTTGACATGGTCGAATCTCTGAAAGGCACTGAATAAGTTTAATTTACAAAAATACTATGGTGAATCATATGGATAACAAAAAAATAGTCCTAATTGCAGCAATTATTTTAATTGCAGTCGGAGTCGTTCTATTAACATTTAATAACACAGGATATGAAAGAATAGAACTTGCTCCCAATGGAACAAGCATAGACATTCCAACAAATCATATGAAATATCAAGGAGAGATGCAGGGCTTTAAACTTTGGAGTTGGAATTATGGGGCATTAATTACCTATAACAATCAAACTGCAGGCAATGGCATCCAAATAACAGGATTTTCTTCCGATTCACTAAATGAATTAGTGAAATCTAATCATTCAGAAAACATTGATGGGTTTACAGTTTATACGTTGGACGGCAGTAACCTGTTGAATAGTCTTAAAATAAATGTTCCGGGTAAAATCTATTGCATTTATCTAACAAATGAAACCACCAGTGACTATATTGTAATCTGTTGCAATGATAAGGATGTGACTTTACATATGGCCAAATCAGTCGAGTACAAAAATTAGATACAAACGCAACTAAACCATCTAATTAATGGGAAGGTTTCTATTGGAAACCTTTTCCTTTAAATGCTTTAAATCAGATGAAATTACTGATATTCTATTGCCATCAAGATATGTCCTATAAATCCAGCTGTCGCCAAAAGATTCAATTTCATAATCAGGAATATTAACTTCCAAATCTTTTCCGCCAGATTCAATTTCATGAGCCTCACCCATACTTTCCAAATCTTTCCCATCAAATCCAAAACTGTTAATTCTTTTGATTCCCTGATAAAATATTTCAAATTTGGGATTTCCTTTCTGACCTTCAACAAACCATTTAAGTGCTAAATCTGGATTAATCCCATTATTAAAAGCAGACATTGTGAGAGATCTGTTAATTTTATATTCATTTAAAATAAGCAATATTTTATTTTCCAAGTGTTTATATGAATAGTTATCATGTTTTAATTGATCATGCAACAACAGAGATTTCAATCCGTTATTCCTTTTTTCCAAATTGGACAATCTATTATAAAATGATATCTTATTCACCACCAAGCTTTAATATTAATTATTATGTTAAAAGCATTTAAATGTTAGCATCTAAAAGCAGAAAAATAAGAAATAATCATGATTTAACCTACACATGTATAAAATTATTTAAAAAAATTAAATTGATGAATTGAAAATTGGTTTTTATTAACCGAAATCCCACATACTCGAAAAATAATACTGAACAAACATACAAAAATAATATTAAAAATATGTTGAATAAAATAAAAACATTTATATAATATAAAAATATAACTAATAATCGATGTGAAGTAAATTTCATGTCTAATGTGAACATCAGTCAACCATTTTATAATCTCCAAAAAATGTTTAGAATATGTTTCATTATACTGGAAGTAGGGACAAACACGCTACTTCCACTCCCCCCTTAAAACTAATTTTCATTTAAAATTTCAGGATTAGCGCCAGCTATCTCAACCAGATATTCAGCTTCAACAATATGGAGCTTGGAAGGGATTATAATGCAATGAAGAGGACCTCCAAAATCATAATCGATCAATTCTGATATTTTTCCTGCTTTTACAATAACATCACTGGATCCTACACGGGCAATGCCCATAGCCAGCGTATCTTCAGTAATCGCACCTTCACGGTCCAGATCATCTTTAATACTCATCAGATATTCCAAACCCTGATTTACAGTCATATATCTATCCTTGTGAGCTTGGATATCCAATAAAACAAGAGTGTGCAAATCCATTTTCAAATTTTCCTCAATGGCTTCGTAAGGAGACTTCGGATAAAAATTATAATCAGGAAACGGAATGGTTGTTACTTTACCAAACTTGTATCCCTGAAGACCTGAAATTGCAGGAGCTGACGATAAAATAGAAGAACCGTGAATTATCTCATAACCAATTCCTTTTTTAGAGCACTGCACAATGAAATCACTATGAGTAGTTGCAATTAAAGGATCTCCCCCAGTAATTAATGCAACATCACTGTTTTTGGCCTCTTCAATAAATTTGGACTCCTCCTCGACTTCATTTCTGACAAGTATCTCAATTTCTTTTCCAATCAGCTGTTCAATAGCTTCAAAGCTTGAACCGAATAAGCGTGATGTGAAAAATTCGGCATAAATTTTATCAGCATTTTTTAGACATTCCAATCCTTTTAAGGATATATCTTTTTCATCAAATAAACCTAAACCCACTAAATAAAACATATATTATTATATAATAATTTAAACATAAAAAACTTTATGAAAAGTGTAAAAGTTCCATTAAACCAATTAAATGATACACGTATAAGATTAATGGATATGGGCATAATGAATATGGAATATAAAATAAAAGCTGAAGAAAAATTCGGTTATGTTCCAATCAACAATGATATTGAAGGATACGAAATTGTTGACATTGACCTGGAGCCTATCAAACAACATCCCAAAAGCTTTGCAGAATTATTAAAAGACGAATTAAGTGAAGACGAAATTGAAACACTCAGAACCTCTTTTGATACAATCGGGGAAATCGTGATTTTGGAAATTCCGGACAATCTGGAAGATAAAAAACAGATAATTGGTGATGCAGCACTTGAATTTACTAAAAGAAGATCAGTTTTTATGAAAAAAAGTGCAATAAAAGGAACAACACGTGTACGTGACCTGGAATTTTTATCAGGCATTGATGACTCAGTTACAATCCACAAGGAACACGGTGCAAGATTGAAACTTGATGTTCGTGAGATGTACTTTTCTCCACGTCTTGCAACTGAAAGAAAAAGGGTTATGGAAAGCGTGAATGATGGTGAAAAAATCTTAGACATGTTTTGCGGAATCGGCCCATTCCCAATTGTAATTGCACGAAACAAAAATGTGGACATAACTGCCGTTGACATTAATGAATCTGCAATAAGATATCTGAAGGAAAATATCAAAATGAATAAACTCAAAGGCAGCATAGAAACATACACCGGAGATATTGCCGTTGTCAGCAATGCATTTAAAACAAAATTTGATAGGATAATTATGAACTTACCCGGCCTTGCATATACTTTCCTTGATCTTGCAGTTGATTTGATTGAAGAAGATGGAATAATTAACTATTATGAATTCTCTGATTCATATGACCAAGGAATAAAACGATTAAAAAATGCATGTTTGAAAAAAAATAAAAAAGTAGAAATCATTAACACCCGCAAAGTAAAATCAACTTCACCTGGAGAATGGCACATGGCCATTGACGGCAAAGTTACGAGCGAATAATGATTATGTCATAAGTTTTTTGAGAATTTACATTCCATGATGCATAGCGAAATAACCGCCAGACAAGAATTGAGCGACAAGCCCATCGGCACTCGGATATGCACAGTATACGGCATTATTCTTCTTCAACCAAACTGCAACATTATCTATAGCAGGATCATTAACACTGAAATTATCATCCCATGCCCTAGCTGCATCATAACCTGTGAAATCACCATACCTATATGGACCCATACCGTCAGGGTTTACCCAGTTTCTGGTATCCCACATAACAACCAAAGTAACATCCTTTTTATCTAAAGTCTTTTGAATGTAACTGGAATATGCTTCACGAATAGTGCCCGCACAGAAACCATTATAAAGAGTTATATAAGCCTGATAATCTTTTGTAACACTGAAATAATCTTTATAATGCGCATTACTGTCAGTTTCACCTACATGAACTGTCCAACCATTTTGCCTGAGTAAACGGGCAACAGCATTTTTCATATCATCACTACCAATATCAGCGTTAATCCACACTTTTTTGGCTTTTTTACCATATGGATTGCCTACATCTAAAAGCTTGATAGATCTGTGCTCAGTTACTTCTCTATAATACTTATCACCCTCAAAGGTAATTTCCAAATCATTAAGACCTTCTTTAGCAGTGATTATCTTAATATCGGCCCAACCGGTTTTATCTGTTTTCCCAGTGAACTTATTGCCGTTTATATTTACTGTTATTTTTTTATTTGCTAAAGGATTTTTATCTTTATCCTTTAAAATAACAGAATAAACATAACTGTCAACCATATCATATATGGAAAGAACCCTATTCGGAGCAATAATAGCTGTCGGAATAGTGATTATATTAAAATTCCTATTTTCTGATACATTATCATAACAGGTAATGGTGCCTGCAAATTTAAGTTCAATTATATAAAAACCTGGAGTATCTGTTGTTATATTAAAATGTGCATAACCGTTTTCATCAGTGAACAATACTTGTTTATGACCACCGATATTTAATAATACTTTTTTATTAGGTAAAGCCACTCCATCCTTAGTTTTAAGAATTACTGAGTACATAAAACCTTTAGAAATATCTCTAGAATAAAGAACTCGGTCAGGAGCAACAAATTTTGTGCGTTCTTTAAGCAATTTAACAGTGGAATTCTGAGAAACTGC
>CADAOO010000044.1 GCA_902789505.1 uncultured Methanobrevibacter sp.
AATGGTATGGCATTATTAACATTCATATTCTTGGGTGCACTGATTTTAGCTAATGTAGTTACACTTAAAACAAGATCATAAGGAGTAATCATTATGAAAGCTTTGGTATTGTTGGGCTGTCCGGAAACTCCATCACAGACTCCGTTGGCAGTTTATGTTTTTAATAAATTAACAAAAATGGGTTATGATGTTACAATAGCTGCAAATCCTGCGGCTAAAAAGTTAGTAAGTATTTCAGACCCTGAAGGATATTATAAACTTAATATAATAGATTTGGAAAGGACTTTAGGGGAAATTAGTGAAAAGGATTATGATTTATTAGTTGGTTTTGTACATAAAGATGCTGCAGCTTCATTTTTCGTAACTTTTGACCAGATTTTAAATACCCGATCTTTAGCATTGGTATTTTCAAGAGATGCGGATGAAGTTGAGGAATTTGTTAATATGATTCAGGAAAGCGGAAGCAATGCTACAATAGCTGCCGTAAGAGCTTTCCATAATCCATCTCCAATCAAAGTCAAATTCGACAGAGCAATAAAGGAGTTTGAATAAAATGTCATTTTGTTTAGATACTTATCTTCAACAGTCAGATAATTATGAAATCCATGCTTCAAAAGCTGGTTTTAAAGACTGTGCAATGATTATCAGATTTAAAGCTGATGATTTAGTATACATAAAACCTGGAGATGAGGTTTTAGGTGTCAGAGTTATTGGAATTCCACCGATTCCAATTGGATTTGACCATAAAAAGGGAACTGTTTTCCTGCCGTATACTAAACCTTGTCATGGAACTTCAGTTGTGGAATTGCCTATTGACGAGGAAGAAATTGAAAAAATAAGAAAATTGGATACTGGTAATAAAAAATGAAGTCAACAGTTGTGGGAAGCTTCCCTGTTGAAATAAATGGTCCATCTTCAGGCAAAGATAAATTATTAAATGTGTTGGGCGCTTATGATGAATATAAGCAGTCCATTAAAGAAAGTGTCATAGCCCAGCTTGATGCAGGTGTGGATATTGTATCGGATGGTCAGGTAAGGGGTGACATGGTTTCTATTTTTACAAGATATATTCCCGGAATGAAACTTGAGGACGGCAATACTGTTGTTGTTTCTAAAATTAGAAATCCTACTCAGGAAATCTCTGTGAATGATTTGAAATATGCAAAAAAGGTTGTTAAAGATTATTATAAAGGTAATATTCCTGAAGGAAAGGGAGTTAAGGGAATTATTACCGGTCCGACAACAATCATTCATTCATCAAGAATACAATCATTTTATAAAAACAAGGAAGATGCCATTATTGACCTGGCCCATTCACTTAAATTTGAAGTGGATGCAATAGCCAAAAAAGTCAAGCCGGTTTATATTCAAATTGACGAACCGTTCCTGTCAACAGGGATGGTTGATATGAAAGTGGCCAGTGAGGCGATTGACATTCTGCACGAAAACCTTGAAATTCCTCTGGCAATGCATGTCTGCGGAACCCTTGACAATGCATTTAAGGACATCGTTAGATTTAACGTGGATATTTTAGACATGGAATTTGCAGGAAATAACGTAAATATAGATGTTTTGGAAAAAAATGCCGATTTAATTGGAAACAAAAAAATAGGTTTTGGCTGTGTGGATTCATCCGTTAATGAAGTCGATGACATTACTGATGTGGATAATCTGGTTATAAAAGCTATTGATATAGTGGGAAAGGACAAGCTGATTTTGGATCCGGATTGCGGTCTTAGAAGGGCACCAAAGGATGTTGCATTTGAGAAATTAAAGCTGATGAATCAGATTAAAGATAAATATAGTCAATAGCCGATTTATGGATAAAAAACTAAAAGTTGTATTGATGCAGGATATTTTGCTGATTATGGTGTTGCTGGTGTAAGTGCACTGTTCAGTAGTTTGATTTTTTGTCAAAATGTCTTATTTTTTTAAAAAAAGGAGTTTTTAGGAAATGTAATATTTCCTAATTTATCTATATTCATGTTTGAAGTTTTTGTCATATAGCTTGGATGCGTTAAAGTCACCGGGGTCCAAGACATCTCCCACTACAATCATTGCGGTCTTTGTTATATTGGCATCTTTGACTTTTTGTGCAATATCTGCGAGGGTTCCTTTAATTATTTGCTGGTCTGGCCAGGTGGCCTTTTTCACAACAGCTATTGGAGTGGTTTCTTCATAACCTACAAGCAATTCATCAACCACTTTATCAATCATTCCTATACCCAAAAAGATGCACATTGTAGCATGATGTTTGGAAAAACTTGCTATGCTTTCACCGGAGGGTTTGGGTGTTCTGCCTTCGGGACGTGTAATAATAACACTCTGTGAAATCTCAGGGAGTGTTAATTCAGCTTCAAGGACACTTGCTGTTCCAAATAGGGAGCTGACACCAGGAATTATTTCATATTCGATGTCATGCTTTTTGAGTTCACGGATCTGTTCTGCAATTGCACCATATATTGAAGGGTCACCTGTATGTACACGGGCCACAAGTTTGCCTTCGTTAACGGCTTCGGTAATGATTGCATCGGTTTCTTCCAGATTTAAGTATGCACTATTGTGGATTTCACAATCATCTTTTGCAGGGTTCAAAACATCCTTGTTGACAAGTGAACCTGCATAGATAATAACATCAGCTTTTTCAATTACATTTCTTCCTTTAACGGTGATTAAATCGGGGTCTCCGGGACCTGCACCAACGAAAATAACTTTTCCTTTCATGGTATAATTTTTTATTTCAAGTATTATTTAATGATTATGTATTATATTTGACCTTAAATTTTAACAAAATTTATTAATTTCTAAAATAATTAAAAAATATGGATGATAAAGGATTTATTTCAATAGAATATTTATTTTCAATTTTTATTCTTCTAATTATTGCTTCAGGATTGTTATTTTTTACTCAAGCAACAATAGAATCAAATAATAATATTGAAAATAATGTGGAGCACCGGCTTGTTTTGGATAATCTGGCCAGCCTGATAAACCAGGTAAATTCCCATGGTGAGGGGTATTCGGCATACATCCACCTGGATTCGGGAATAGGTTATTATGAAATTACGGTTGAATGGGATAAATTGACCATGAGGCAGTCAAATAAAATCAGCGAAACTAAAATATTGCCTTTAAAAATTTCTTCCAGGTATGAACTGTATAGCGGAAGGACTTATCTGATTTCAAAAACTGAAGATGGTAAAATAGTGATAACATGAAGGGAAATAACGGTCAAATCAGCGGGGAATATCTATTGTTGAGCGGTGTTTTAATAATCGTTTTGATTTTATCGTTTGTTTTCATTGCAGGTGAAGATGAGCTAAACCGTGCAATGGCGGCCTCAAGAAATGGTGTTATTGAAGGTATTTCAACATCATCTTCTGCAAGTTATTCGACAGATACATATTATGATTATTCAGATTCAAAAAATAATCTGCTGGACCCCTATTCGGTTGAATTGGTAAACATCAGCTACACTGAACTTGGATGGGACAATAATTATGATAAAAAGAAAATCAGGTTTGAGGTATATGCAAAGGCATCGAAAAATTTCAATAAAAAGGAATTGGATTCGATTGGTGATAGAATAAATTTTAATCTAAGAAAATCCATTGCAATAACTTTTAATACAACCTCTTCAACAAATAGTTTATATAACCCAGTCTTTTCACCACATTACGTTTACACAACAGCTAATGTTAAATGGGTTTAAGGGCAATATAATTATTTGGAGGAGATATTATGGATAGATATGAAAAAGGAAAAGAATGTTTGGAAAGCATTCAGGAATCATCTGTCGAAGAAATTTTTAAAGATTTGGAAGATATAGCGCCTGATTTGTCTAGATTTGTTGTTGAGTTTCCATATTCCGAAATATATACACGTGAAGAGGTTGACCTAAAAACCCGTGAATTGTGCACTGTTGCAGCCCTTACAGCTATTGGAACAATACCTCAACTTAAAGACCATATCAATGCAGCGTTGAATGTGGGAAATTCTCCAGTTGAAATTGTTGAAGTGATAATGCAGATGAGTGCATATGCAGGTTTTCCAAAGGCGATTAATGGAATAGTGGCTGCTAAGGAAGTATTTTACAAAAAGGATTTGTTGCCGGTTAATGAGTGATTTGATGTATAGTGAAGAAGAAAAAAAGCAGTTGATGGATGATCTGGTTGAAATGGAAACCTTCAAAGCTGATGTTGGCGATGAGGGTAAAATTTTGCAGGAAGATTTGAAAAAGTTTTTTGAGAGTGGCATTGGTGATAAGGAAGATTTGATTTTTAGAATCGAGCTTTATTTCTATGCGTTCAAGCTGTTCTGCAGAAAAACCGTAACTATTAATCAAAATCAATTTACAATATTTTTAAACGATTCTCTTCTTGAGTGGAATTTAATAAAATTGGTAATGGATGACCTGACAGATTTTGAATTGGAAATAGAGGCTGTTAAAGAAAATAGGGATGTTTTAATAAACTTGAATTTCACATACCATTTCTAAATCTTAAAGATTTTACGGGCATTGGAAGTGGTGATTTCGTCAACGGTTTTTAAATCCATATCCTTAATTTCAGCTATTTTTTTAACTGCATTTACAACATTTGCAGGTTCATTTCTCTCTTCTTTAGTGAGAGCCAAATAAGGACTGTCTGTTTCTGTTAAAACATAATTCAAATCAATTTTTTCAATCAAATCCTGATGATGTTTGGAATAGCAAAGCATTGTAGAAAAGCTCATGAAGCAATTGTCCCGGTTCATTATCCTTTTTGCAGTTTTCAGACTTCCTCCATAGCAATGAAAAACGAAATATGGAATGTCATCAAAGTCTTCGATAATATTGACTGCCTTTTTCTCACAATCTCTTACATGCATTACGATTGGAACTTTATATTCGTTTGCAAGATTCAAAAAACTGGTAAAAATTTCCTGCTGTCTTTCGCGCAGTGCTTTGTCTGTCACGTAAAAATAATCCATTCCAACTTCGCCGACAGCAACAATACTATCTAAATTGTCAATTAAATGATTTTGCGCATCTTTCAGTTCTTCATCTGTTGAATTTTGTGAACTGACAGGATGAAAACCAAATGTCGGATAAACAAAACCTTCATATTCTTTTGAAATGTCCAATACATTCTGATTGCTTTGTTTGTTAAAACCGGATGCTATGATTAAATCGAGCTTGTCCTGCGCTCGCTTAATAACCTCTTCACGGTCATCATCAAAGTCTTCAAAATCAATATGGCAATGGGTGTCAATCATTATCTAAGCTCCAAATCTCCTATCTCTTGCCTGGTATGATCGGATAGCTCTGATAAAATCAACTTTTCTTAATGCGGGCCATAATGTTTCACAGAAATATAATTCGGAGTATGAAGATTGCCAAAGTAAAAATCCGCTCAGACGCTCTTCTCCGCTAGTTCTTATAATTAGATTAGGATCATCCAACCCCCCGGTATAGAGGTTTTTACTTACTAAGTCTTCATCAACGTCGTCAATGGTGATTTTACCATCCTCAACATCTTTAATGATTTTTTTGATTGAATCAATTATTTCTAAACGTCCGTCATATCCAATTGCTATATTAAGCAATCTTTTATCATATTGGGCTGTTGCTTCTTCAGCTTCCCTGATGGCTTCCCTAACTTCTTCAGGAAGCAGTTCAAGTCTGCCTACAACGTTTACCCTAACTTCATTTTTCTTGATTTTTTCGTGTTTAGCTAATCTTTTAAAGTGAATAACGAACAGTCTCATCAGTCCGTCAACTTCATGTTTTGGCCGGTTAAAGTTTTCTGTTGAGAATGCGTAGGCTGTGATGATTTCAATTCCAAGTTCAACACTCCAATCAAGAACGTTTTCTAATGTATCCACTCCCATTTCATGCCCTTTGAGCACATCAATGTTTCCTTTGAGTTTGGAGTATCTTCTGTTACCATCCATAATAATGGCAACATGTTTAGGCATTTTTTCCGGTTTTAAACCTCTTGAAATGTACCATTCATATATTCTATAAAGTATATTTTCTGCCATTCAAATCCCTTTTTATTTTAATTATTATCCTTTGGCAAGTTCATTAGCTAGAATCAGACTTCTAACATAGCCTTCAATACTTTGGTCTCGGCTTGTGTCAATATAGGTTCTGTCTATTCCAAATGTTACTGCACCATAACTGGGCCATGAATTCAGAAGGACAAGTGACCTGAAAATGATGTTTCCCACTCTCCCATTCGGAGCAATGATAATGTTGGATTTGTCGTTAATTGCTTTTTCAAT
The DNA here is from genome assembly GCA_902789505.1 of uncultured Methanobrevibacter sp. Lineage (GTDB taxonomy): Archaea > Methanobacteriota > Methanobacteria > Methanobacteriales > Methanobacteriaceae > Methanocatella. The sequence continues at coordinate 6,268 of CADAOO010000044.1, forward strand.
TAGGATGTAGTAATTTTTAACTTCAACATCACAGTTTTCTTTGATAAGTTTAGTTAATTTTCTACTTTCTTTGATTGAATTGGATACTTCTTTACCTCTTCCGAAATCATCTTCTCTTCCTTCCGCGAGAACTGCAATTTTAGGAGTTTTTCCCACTTTTTCAAAAAATTCAACACAGTTCATTACCATTTTGAATTTATCTTCAACAGTGTTGCCCTCATCAATTCCAACCGGTGTTAATAAAAATTCAAATTCATTACAATTAACATAGGTTGCCCTTGTGAGATTCGGGTATCTTTCTTTAAGTTCTTTCATTATATTGGATGCTGGAAGAGATCCACGGACTACGCCATCTATATTTTTATCCAATACTGCACTGACCAAGTCATTATCACTATATATTAATTTGATGTCTGTATCTGGGTGTTTTTCTTTGAAAATATGACACGCCTGTATAATATTTTCATTTTCTCCAACACCAATAGCTATTCTTTTCATTAGTTTTATTATTTGTATTTCATTATAAAATAAGTTTTTCTAATAGGGGATGTTTTTTGTTAAAAAAATAGATATGGAAAATTAATTCCATAGTTAATTGTTGAAATTTTCAATGGCTGAATCAACTAATTTGATTACGGAGTCTGATAGGTCTGGATATGAATTGCTTATCGGCACAGGAATATTGTCACAGTAAATTACTTCTAAACCTGCAGCCAGTGCATCTTTTGTTGCAACATCCACTGCAGCTGCTTTAAGTTCTGTCAGCATAACATCAGCCTCATCCATGTATTTTTCCATATCTTCACGCAGCAACGGTCTGTTTGATAGATGGGATGTAGTTCCGACAATTTCACAGCTGAAATTGCTTTCAAGATATTCAACAAGCTTGTCTTTAACCCCTTCGGGTGCAGTTGTTGCAAATAAAACTTTTTTATTTGATATGTCACCTAATGGTTTAGGTCTGAATACTGTTGAGATGACGGTCGCATCAGGGTTGACTTCACTTACAAACTCTTCAATTGCTTTAATCTTATCACTGTTGGCCATAGGCTCTTCACACATTGTTAAAATAACAAGATTTCCGAGACCGATTCTGTATGGTCCGAAGTATGTTGTAAGGTTTTCAATAGGCTGATTGGCTCCGATGAGTACAATTTTTGCATCGGTTTTAATTGGAGGTATTGCGGCTCCGCTTCCTTCAAAAATTGCAAATTTGGCATCAACTTCGTTGGCTAGTTTCGCACCTTTTTTCATATTTGTCATAAACACTTCACCGGCCATTCCCCCGCCGCAACGTCTGCATCCAATGGTTAAAATTCTGCTCATCAATGCATCTTCCCAATGGTCACTGGCGGCATGAACCCCTTTTTCGGATTGTTCAAGCAGAAATTCGGCATTGATTTCTATTTTTTCACCATGCACGATTTCAGGTTCTTCAGGTCCTCCCCTTCCCATTGCAATTACGCAGGGTTCATATCCGTTTTTATCGATTAATCTTGATACGAATCCTGAAACTGCAGTTTTTCCAATACGTTTGCCTGTTCCGAGAATTGTTAGGGATGGTTTTTCCATTATTTCATATTGTGAAGTAGGTTCAAATTTAAAATCCGGTCCTTCATAGATTATTCCTTCATTTAAAACTTTACATGCTATTTTAAATCTTTTTGGATAATCAAGAATCGGTTCATCACTCAAATCCATTACTGTGTCGATATCATATTTTCTAATCATATCGACGATAATGTCATAGGGGATGTCCTTGTCTTTTGCAAATTCGACTGAAACCCCCAGTTTTTCTGAGTAAGTGTCCGGAGAATCGTCTCTAAGCTTTTCGGTTCCCCCTATAAAAACAGCAGCAACTATGTCAATGTGTTCAAACTTATTTAATGTATCTATCGCTTCTTTTGTGACAGGCAAATAGTGTTCACCGTCAACCAAACAAAGCATTTTATTAATACCTTTCATAATATTACTATGAAGGTTATTATTATTTAAAAATATTCAAAAAAAAGTAAAAAGATTAAGCTACTTTAAGTTCTTTTTCAGAACGAGCAACCAAATCGGATAAGGAATTGCGGACATTTTCAGGGATTGAATTTCCCTCCTTATCAGCAATTACTTGTGAGATAATTTTACAAAGGACAAAAATAGCATGTTTGTGTTCAGCTTTTGTCTTGTGTATGTGGTGTGGACTTATTTTTAGTGTAATGTATTCGCTACAGTCGTTAGTTATTTGATCATCTTCTGCTAAGTATTTTAAAACATATACTAAAAATTGATGTAATTGTATCATTTCATCCTTATACATAACTATCTAACCTTTTATTTAACATATTCGTTAGTTAAACAACAAATTATATGGAAAATATAATTTATTCACTCTCTTTAATAATATTATTATATTAGTCATCTAATCATATTTAAATATTGCATCAAATTTGAATGACAATTGTATTTATTAAAAAAATCCAGTATTTCTTTTAAAGTTCCTTTGATATTTTCATCAAAATGGTTTGCCAATATGGAACTCATCGGTTTCAACAATTTTAGGCAATTTTCCGATTGTTCCAATGTGGTCCTGTGAAATTATTAAAGCTCCTTTGAAATATTCCTTAAAATTTTCTGAGGTTTCAAGAGCGTTTGAAACTTTATCTTCGGAAGTTTCACCGACCACGTCGTTGGCTATTCTTGTTGCGAGCCCATCTGCAGTTGCAGCGCTTTTTCCAATTACGGTTACGCTGTCTGATGAGCCAAAGCTAATTGAATGGCCGATTTTGCCGGAGGATGTGCAGATTCCCAATGAATCCTTTTGGGGTTTTATTTGGAATGCAATTTCATTTCCCAAAACTTTATTGTTTGAATATATTCCGCAGATTGTTGTTTTATCGTTTATTAATGCAATATCTCCTCCATTTTCGATAATTGAATTTTTAGAATTGTTTTGCATTAAATAATTTAGTGATAGTTCGGATATTGTGCCTGCAACACATGCCATCGGACCAACATCTGCAATAAGTGAAGATTCATGCATTGTTTTAATTATTAATGGTAATGATTCGGCATCTAACTTAAGTGGTTCGATTGAAAGTAAAAAATCCCGGTTTATTGTGATGTAATTCTTTAAATCGGATCTGATGGAGTGGATGTAATTTTTCAGATTATGTTTGACAAGGTCTGTTTTTAGTCTGATGTGGGTTTCATCCATGTTGATTTCTTCATAGTGCATATTGTTATATTATTGGGTTTTGTAATTAAATTTTTTTGATTACAATATTCCTGGTTAATTTCATTTAAATAAATGATTTTATATAATTTAATTAATGCAAGATTTTCATTAATATCACTCTTTTTTTATAATTTTTTCATTTAATTTTTTTCATGTAATGTATTTTTTTCCTAGTTTTTAAATACCACTTTTTATAAAGATATGATTAAATAAGTTTGTTTTTACATTATATATTATTTTAAAGAATTGTAATTACAATTTATTTAATAATGAGGGTAAATATGAAATATAAAAAGATTTTAATTGTTGCTTTTATTTTACTGACTATCTTAACGATAGGTGCTGTCAGTGCATCTGGGGATGCGGATGTTATTGCACAGGGCTCAGATGTAATAGTCAGTGATGATAATGTTGTTGATGAAATAAATGGCGTAGAAGATTTGTCTGTTCTTGGTGATGATTCAGGTAATGCAGAAACTACTTTAACTGCCGAAGACATTAACACCAAATATAATAGCGGTGAAGGAATCATAGTTAATCTGACCGATGCCAATGGTTATGGGGTTGTTGATGTTCCTATCATTGCTGTTTTTGATGATTTTACAGAAACTGTTTACACTAATGAATCTGGTTTGGCCGATATTTCTCTTAAGGGATTGAAACCTGGTTATTACACTCCTTTGATTAAGTTTGAGGGTTATGATTATTATAATCCTTCAAGTACTGTTGCAAATGTTGTCATTACTAAAACGGATTGTAATATCACTGCTTTGGATATTGTAACTCCTTATAACAGAGGGGATGGAATTCCGGTTTATTTGGTTGATGAATACGGGTATTCTGTTTATGACGCTACAATAATTGCTGTTTTCGATAATTTTACAGAAATCACCTATACTGATGAGATTGGTATGGCAAATGTTTCTGTTAAGGGATTGAAACCTGGTAGCTACACTCCTTTGATTAAGTTTGAAGGTAATGATTATTATAATCCTTCAAGCACTTTTGTAAATGTTGTCATTACTAAAACAAGTTGTAATATCACTGCTTTGGATATTGTAACTCCTTATAACAGTGGGGACGGGTTCCTGGTTTATTTGGTTGATGAATATGGGTATCCGATTTATGATGCTTCCATAGTTTCAGTTTTTGATGATTTTACAGAAATCGCCTACACTGATGAG
>CADAOO010000045.1 GCA_902789505.1 uncultured Methanobrevibacter sp.
TATGGTGTACCTGGTCTGCTCTGATTTACGGGTACCATTGCCTAATCGAAGATTGAAAATCGCTTGATTCGCTTATTTACAGGGGAAGTGGGTGTTTTTTACCCACTATTACCCCCGAAGAGCCTGATTTATATTGATTTTTCATTGCATTAAACAATAAATTCAATTCAGTTTCACCAGCCTGTATTTTATTTCTAGAGAAATCGATTTCAAATAGCGTGGCTGGAGTAATGAATCCTTGTTTCGCTACTATTCGAGATGCTTCTATGAAACCTCTTCCTTGAGCCCATCCACCTCCGATACTACATCTTTGGTTAGCTAGATCTAAAAGAACTCGAGTAATAAGAAACAGAATTTCTGTTCTATACAGTGCGCTATCATTATTTTGTAGATATTCTATCGATGTCTGAACATCTCCCATCGCAATGTCATATGATTTGCTATCCTTACATATTATCTCTCTCGTAAATTTATCAATATGATAGTTGACCTGTTTTTCTATGGTTACAGTATTTTCAAAATATGAATCATGAAAAATAAGGCATCCTTTAATATTGTGTTCTCTTCTGCCGAACATATAATCAATACATCTGCTGTCTATACCATAAGCAGTAGAAATCTTATGACACCTGTTTCGAAACACACCTTTTAAAGTATTTGCCTTAACAGCAATATTATTTGATCCTATTTCCGATATCGCCTGTTGATCATTGCCGTTATCAGTTATTTTAAGACCATCTCTCATACTGTATGTCATTGAAAAAAGAACATAAGAAGGATTATCCTTCTGTGGGACAACAAATTGGATTCCGTTTTCATCATCTATATTAGTGATTTTCAGAACACCACATCCTAAAGTAATATCATTACCAAATCTAGTTATTCCATTATTAATATTCTCTAATAATTCCCTATGTTTCTCTACTATGTCTGATGACGGAACAATAACAATAAAATTAATACCCTCACTCCATTCAAAATATTCTTCTTTATGCCAGGCATTTTCTCGGTTGAATCGTATTTGATGGATCATCCTAACTTTACTTTCTGGTTTTTGAATACTAATCTCCGTATTTGGATTCATTTGAAACAAATAACTTCGGATGTTTTCAGATAAGCCATTACAAGAACTATATCGAACAGGAGTGATTAACTTAAAATGAATTCTAATCATTGTCTTTCTCTATTAGCGTGTAAAAACACAAACAACACATTCCACTTGATTATTTTGCTAATAATCTATGCAGCAATTTATTTCCCCTATAGCCTTTATCTCCTCTACTTTTGCTTATTATTCTTTATTGTTTTTTGAATCTCCTCACAATAATCTATAACTAAAAAGCGCATGTCATTTGTCAAACAATTCTCAGAACCATGAGCAAGAGGATTTCTAATATTATTTAAATAACTCAGAACTTCCTTCAATTTTTCAATCTCCTTATAGGGAGGATTAAATATTTTTTCGAAGTTAGATTCCCAATAATACTCAATGATATTTGATAAAGCATTAAAACTAATCACAGAAAGGATATTCTCATTAAAAGTGTCAGGAAAATTCTCTTTACCATTTTTCAGAAAGTTTTCGGCCTGTTTAACCGAGAAATATCCGTTACTTTTTGCTTCCTCTTTAAGCTTATACTGCCAATTCTCAGGTTTATAGATATTGATGAGGGTATCTTCTATTATTCTTCTTAAAATCTGCTCTGTCGAAATAATAATACTCCATGTTTTATCATTTATTGGTTCTAATGTATTTCTAAGATAATCAATAAAATCTACACTTAGTGTTTGGTAGAGAAATGGTTCACCTGTGATAGAATCTATAAATTCCTCCATTCGATTTTTATCATCATAAATATAACCGAATTCTAGAAGCTTATTTATGTCATCTTTATTAATTGTAGTCCTTGGTCCAATAAACATTTGTATTATGGGGGAATACAGCTTTTCCTGTTTCATATGAGTAATAAGACTATCAAAGTATTTTCTTATATCAAGTTTTAATTTATTATTGTATATTTTATCAATACATTTTTTATCATCCAGTTCAGATTCGTTGGAATTCAATATTTCATGGCCCAGTAATGAAAGGATAAAAGGAGAATTACCTCCATATTTGATAATATCCTCTTTCTGCTTCTTATTTAATGTAACCCCACATTTCTTGATTAGTTCAAAATACTTATCCATTTCCCTGGATGAAAAACCGATAATTTTCCTCTCATTAATGACACCGCCAAGAGTTGATCCCGCAGGAAGTGAATTGTCGATTTCTTTAATAGGAAGACGATTGGTTAATACACAACTCACATTATATTCACCCATGATGATATTTCGAAAGATTTGAAAGTTTGTAGCATCATTTTCAAAAGCAACAATGGCATTATCAAACTCGTCTATAAAAATAACGGTCTTTACTCCTGTTTCATCAATTGCTTCAAAAAAGGAATATAAGCTTTCTTTAAGAAAAAATGTAGACGCTAAAGTCTTTTCAGCATCTATCCATTCTTCGAACGACGAAAATTGTTCCTGTATTTCCTCATTCAAATGATTGGCCTTCTTAAATGCGTTATAAATCGAATGCACTATGCCCCTCAGAAATTCCGAAAAACTTTTTGCTATTGCAAGACTATAAAACACCGTAACTATGTTTTCATTATTATGCCTATTAACCTCCTTTATTATTTTTTTTGCCAAAGAGGTCTTTCCCATTCGGGTAAGTCCCCTCAAAGAATAGTTGGGTGATCTATCACTCATTAATATGCTATCTGTTATTTCCATGAATAACTCATCTCTACCTATATATCCTTCACCAGTAACTATTTTACCAGTCTTAAAAGGGTTTTCTCTCTTCATCCTCTAATAAACCTCCATATCGATATAAGAGCCATTCACTGAAAAGCTTCACTTTAATTCTTACCAAATGACCTTCTTTTTCAGTCAAAACATCTCTGAAAACTAATCTCTGTATTTTTTCAGCCGGCTCCAAAATATTTTCTTTCATTGACATTTCAATAAGCTTCCCTTTTTCGGCCCATCCTGAATTATCCGAAATCCTAGCTACAATAATTAACAAATGAATATTAGCGTCTGAAAACTCTTTGTTAAATCCATCATTTAGAAGTGGATCAAAAATATACTCGTCAAGACGGGATTGGCTATTTGAATCAAACAATTTTTCTTTTACCGCTTGATCAACAAAAGACTTGTCAATTTCCTTATTATTTGTTTTTTTCAATTCATTAATCAACATAGAGCAAATTATCATGATGTAAAAAGCACTGCCATCGGTTAACTCAATAATACGAGCGACTGCGTCATCTGAGAACACATTATAGGAATTGTATTTCACGAAAGGATCTCTAATTAATTTTGCAGCATCGTTTCGTTCTAAATATGAAAGACGTTTCATAGAAAATGAACCGAATTCATTTCTATATTCATTAACGAAATCGGGCATGAAATCCTGGCCAACGATTATTACCTTCAAATGAAAATTTTGAATAACAGCTCGGAAAAAGCTCATAAAATCGTCCGGGTAGAGATGTTCTCGGAGATAAGAATATATATATGTAAACTCATCTATTATAATAACTATCTGCCTATCCTCAATCTTTTCATTCACCAGTTCCATAAAAGCAGAAAAAACAGATCTATAATTCTCATCTTGAATTATTCCATAAATAACATTATTAATAGAGTAACCACTGATTTTTTCCCTTTTTATTGATGAATCTATCCTCTTAACCAATAATGATAGAAAATCTCGTTCGCTCTTTCTACCATCTCCGATGTTTCCGAGATCTGCAACTAAATATCGATTTTCCTGTGATTTGAGTCTTTTAGCTATATGGCATAATACACTGGATTTTCCAGATCTTTTTTGTCCAAATAAGATATAGCCTTGACCAGCAATGTCAGACTTTCCAGCAGCATTTAATTCGTTAATGATCTCATCTATTAATTGTTCCCTTCCAAAAAACATTTCATCTTTTATTACCGGCCCGCCATTGGCATATGTTGCATATGGATTTTTTAATTTAGCGTTTGGACTCTTAGATTCATCATATAAATTTAAAATCATATATTGTTCTATTCCATTTTCTTCTTTACCATTCACAATATAATGAAATAAAACGTATACTTGAAGTTCTTTTGGCTGTTCAAAATATACTTTGCTAACTGAAAAACTGATTTCCTTAGATCCTCCACCCGGAATACAAACAACATCTTGAATGTCAAAAGACTCATAGGATAAACTTACAGACACAGAGTCAATATATGCTGTCATTGACGCAGGGTTATTTTCTAACGTGAACTCTATAGTAACATTGTCTGCCCCATCATACGGCGTACTCTTTAGTCTGTACTCATTATTCCTACATAACAACTTCGGAGCACTATTTAAAACCAATAATTCTCCCTGCTGTTTAAAAAAAGCAGATATATGCTGTATCTCTTTAAAACAAATATCAAAGTATTTCACAAACTCTTTATGAGAATAAGCATAAGCGTTATTGTGAATCGCTTCATATAACTGAAGAACTGAAAAATATCTATAATTCACTATTAAATCTATTATTTCTTTTCTGACATAATAGCTATTATTTTCCTTATAAATTTCCATATACTCTGCTAACTTTCTATAACAGCTTACGATAGTTTTATAAAAAGGGTCTTCTCGGAGCCTCTTTGTAGGAGAGTTCATAAACTGCTCTATGCTATCAATACCAATTAATTCAGACAGCTCACCCGGCTCTAATAATAACCATTTTGCATTTCCTGAAATCGCTTTTAAATTTATTAGTTTTCTTATATTCCTCGTTGCTCTTCTAGAATATGCTGTTATATTTATATCAATATCTTTATGAAGTGTTTTCATAAAAAAGAACTCTTTAAGTCTAATGTGAGAAATATTATTATCTTCTAGAAATCTACTGAGTTCTTTTTGATATTCATCAATAAATACATTTTGTTGCTTTTCACTTACCACGTTTTTATTATCAAATATCGAAAATGTTTCAAACAATAGCGGTCCGTTAGAAAATAGTTGTACCTCTTTAACCTCTATCTTCACTCGACCGTATCCGTATGCCTTATATGCACCTATACTTTGCTCACAGTCTTTGTTTAACCCGATACTCCATAACAAAAGTCCTAATTCTTTAGGCGATAAATTAAAGAATCTGACAACTCCGTTAAATTGACTTCCTGCCTCAAATAATCTGGCATTCCGATCATCATATATCTGTTTTTCTTTCACTTTATAAGAAGACTGAATGACTTTTTCTCTCAACCAGTATTCTTTTGAGCCTCTTATATATTCATTCTCATTAAAATAATTATTAAATAAACGGGGTTTTGGAACCGAAATAATATGTCTTTCATTATCTGTCATATCTCTCCCGCACCCAGAGTTCATATGAAAATCTGAAACAGAAACTCTGCCCCTATAATAAGCACATCCGAAAATAGCTTTTGCATTATCAAATAAATCAAGACCATTTTCAGCAGGCATTCTATTATGTAACCCGGTGTCATCATGTAAGGGAAATAGTAATGTAAACCCAAAATCTATCGAATTCTTATGGTTAATATAAAATATAGGCTTCTCTTCATTTATTTCTGGTAATTTATAATAATCGCTCTTGGATTCATTTTCTCTTACATAGCGGATTATATCTTCATCTGAAATTACCATAACACTTGCTTCATCAGAGTAAACAGGCACCAAATAAATAGTATGTTTCCCGTGAAAACCACCTCCAGAAATCAAATATCCTGTGTTACTTAATTGGCCCACTTCTTTAATACTAACTATTTCATCGAGCTTGTTCGTTTCAAATGAAACCAATTTACAAAATGGAGCTACTATCCTCATAGTAACGGCCTTATAGTTTAGTCTTGCTGCGGAATAATCTCTTTGCACAAGAGCTTCAAAGACGTTTTGATTATCAATCTTGACATTAAATGCCTCTCTCCAACTTTTTGTTTTCTGAATAAAAGACAAATTCAAAGCATAATAGCCATTACGTGAATTAAAATGTTTATTATTTGATTGTTGCGGATTAACGTACAATAACCATCCATTTGTTGTATGCTTAAGAATACCTGCAAAGACGTTTTTATAAATAGAATGACCTCGCTGATCTGATGTCTTTCCACGTATTAAGTTATCATGTCTATTTAGACTTCTTAGCCATCTAAGATATCTATCCTCTATATCATCCACCATACCTGAATAACTGAGCACAGCTAAGTTTGAACGAAATAGACCTCTTAATGAAGATGACGGAATAGTATTTCTTAACAATCCATGAATTACGATTGGATTTTTGCAATTAATCTGAATATTGATTTTTCCACTTAATAAGTCATCTCTAATGTCATCCGGATCAGGAACAGTATGTCTAGTATAGAATGATTTCATGACATTATGATTTAAATCAATAAAATGATACGGCTCAAGATAGCCACCTTTTTTCACATAATCATTTATAATTACTCCATCATTTTTCTTCTTTAATTTTGCCATTGAATCTGAAGGCAGATCATAAAGATTTAAATTACTAAAATCAGTTTTATAATTCTGTTTCTTATTTAATTGCTTCGCCATGCTATTCACCTTCTTGACATAGTTCACAAAAACAGTATAATAATTTTAATTACATACAAAAACATGTTTTAAAAAATGGCGGAATCGACAGTTAAGATGCCGTCTTTTTTTGTTGTTTTATACCTAAACCCTTTTTTATTATACATTAATTTTCTTTAATTAAACCTAATCGTATAAAAATATTATTTATTACTGTACCGTTTTTATTCTTTCCTGTCTTTGAAACATTGAACAAAAATATGTTTCCTTTAAGGGCTGTTTTTGAAATAGCATTTCGATTAGCTTATTCCATTCAACAGTAAGACAAAGTAGTATTTACATTTGAATAAAATTACATATTTTTTGAATTCAAGTTTAAATAGCAGAGCAGAAAGCCGCCCTGCTATTTTTGTTTAAGGTGTTACAACCACCTCGCAGGAATTGCTCCTGCCATTTATAGTCGCAGTAATATCTGCTTCCCCTACCTGCTTGGGGGTGACCCAGCCGGTACTGGAGTTCACCGAAACTATCTCAGAGCGAGAAGACGTCCAGTAAGGGGCTTCGTTCCTGGAAGAACACGTATGGGCATCCAGATTAAAACCGTCACAGTCACCCAGACTGATCACGATACTTGTCCTGGAGATGTGCACATCGTCAGATGTGGACATACCGGTATCGCAAGTGGTGTCTCCATCACCTGCACAAGCGGCCTGGGCCGTCGTGCTTGTGGAAACCAGGCTGAACAGTGTTGCTGCAGCGAACAGAACGAATAAAGATTTTCTCATCCTTTTCTCCTTTCAAAGAAGACAGAGTTATTGCGTCATTCACACACTCGTTCTCTGTTCCTTTTCAGGACTTAAAAATCTTCTGTTAATTCGTTTGTTATCTTGTCATCTCAAGATGTTGATCGATCTGACATGCAGCTGTACCCGATATGACTAAATAATCATCCGAATGAACTCCACTATTCCCTCCTTGCTATATATATTTAGAGGTTATGCATTACAGGCAGCCAGGCCGCCTGTAATGCAGCTCCCTCCTATCGTTTGACAGTTACTTTACATTTCCGGCTTTTACCATGGATGAACACGGTAATCCAGGCAACACCGGGGTTTTTGGCAGTGACCAAACCAGAACTATCCACCGGCGCTATATTTTTGCGGTTGGAGGACCAACTTCCCTTAACTCTCTTGGAGTAAGAGGTCCAGGCTTTTAACCTGTAGGACTGGCCAACCTTCAATGTAATTGAGGTTTTAGAGATATAAACCCTCTCGGGTTTGCGCTTTCGTGCGCTGCAAAGGCTGATTCCACTGGAAACAGGGGCTGCCTCAGCAGTTGTAACTGCAGAAAGCATAAAGATCATGGCCAACACAACAAGCATTCTGATAACATTTTTTCTCATTTCCGTTCTCCTTTCAAAAAGCACAATTTTTGTCCATTCACACAAATTCGCTTTTGAAATTTCGTCGGAATCGAAAAAACGATTCTTAAATTGCCTGCTGATGATCAGCCGTATTATTCAGGTCTTTCCCCTGCTAAGGAATTTCTTCCTATGTTTCTATGGGAACCTCCCTGAGCAATTTCCAGTATAAAGACCCCGTTTTGGTCATTTCCGAATTTTTTAAATCTCTTCAAAAAAATAGATGAAATGTAAAAAGGCCCTCGTCACTATCTGTTTAATCACATAGTAACGGGGGCGATTTGGCGTTTTCCGAATTTTTGGTATTCATCAATTTCCAGCTGAAGTATTTTCCGAATTAATACATATGATTCTTTACCCAGAATTAAGAAAAACGTATACTATATCTGAAGCCTTGCCATTGATTTTATCGCAAATACAGGCAGACATACTTAATTCATTCAGTATGCATTCAGTTAGAAAGATAATTGTTGATATGAGAAATAGAAAAAATTCAAATGGTGCCAAACTGCAAAAAGCTCTCGTGCAATATTTATTATCGCAAAGCAAACATCCGAATCCGGAGCAGCAGGCTGTCTCCAGAGAACTGCTGTGCGCGAAATATAATATTGCGAACACATCATTATCTGAGTACATTACGGCAATCAATAAATCATATTACAGGGATTTTACCCTCGAAAGTCGGAAGGGAAAAGTCAGATTGATTCGTAACGTTCCTTCATTATCAGAAGTAGAAAACTCACTCCAATATGAAGAAATTACCGATAAGGCTATACTGCAATGTCTTATTATGTACCAGTTAAAACATAATAAGACTATCGGCTATAATAGAAAAACCCTTAAAAAAAACATTGCTGACCAATTGAATCCTCTGAAAGAAGACGATCCTGACGATGATGTTTTTTACAATCTCGACTTTTCACCTAAAATGTCAAAAGATTCTCTTGAAATTCCTGATTCCTCAACAGCTGGAGCCGCCGTATTTTCCAATAACGCACTGGACGAGGCTTTGCGATCGCTGCGAGAAGAAGAATTAATTGAAACCACTAAGGATCCTGTTGATGGCAATACACTTTACTACTCGTTATCCAATGCCTATACCATTTATGAAAAAAAGTACAGCAGTCTTTCTGAAAACCTGAATGATTTACACTTAAACAGCATTGCCAGGATATGGAAACCGTTAGAATCTGTTCTGCAGAATTTTAAGACGCTGTCAGATTCAGATTCCACTGACACACTTAAAGACATTTATGTTATAGGAAGGAAGACTATCTTCGATCCCATCCAGATTGAAAAATATAACAAATTGCTGAAACTTCCATTTAAGGAAAAAGTACTGAAACTCAGGTACAAAACCGGGGAAAAAGTAAAGGAATACGATTTTAAAACCGGCCTTCTTTATTTCAGTACGGAAACAGGCCAGTTTTATTTGGTCGGACAATGTGGGAAGCAAGAGTTATCTCTCCGTCTATCTGACGTCACTTTGCCTGATCAGGCATCGTCACAATCCAATGACGTTTACATGAGTTCCCATTATAAGAATGTGTTTGAAGAAATATTCCAGAGTGAATTTGAAGGCAGGGGTCATCATGTTAAAGTCCGTTTTGATAAACTGAAAAACACCGAAGACAAGTTGACTTCTCTTGTTTCTGTCAGACATGAAACAGCCAGTTTTCAGAACTCAGAGGATGGTAATTCATATATCTATGAAGATACAATCCGCGGTTTAAACAGTTTTGCCAGATATCTTCGCGCTTATGGCAGAGCAGCCATCGTTTCCGAGCCGGAGCCGTTGATTCTATTAATGTGTCGCAGCGCAATAAGGACAATACAAAATTATGAAAAAGAATGGAACCAGCAGTGACTATACCGATGCCAGAGTCAGATTTTTCGCAATCTGCAATATGCTCTCGAATGCAAGGCCGAAGGGGAATCATCCCGGAATTCCGACAGCGGAAGAAATAAGCCGCAAAATGAATGTTCCCTTATCCGTAATCAGAAAAGATATTTACAATATTATTACCAGTAAATATCTTTTCCGGATCGCTTACGCTATCGGATTATCTGATCGTGATCCGTTATCACGTCTGAACTACAAACTTGAACATGACGATTTGGATTATAAACAGTTTTTTTCAAAAGATGATAAGAATGCTATTCTGGAAAACTTTAAGGATGGGAAATATGATCAGATTTACTTCTATCTTAACCTGTTTAACAATGGCTCTTTCGACATCTACAGGTTTTTCCCGGATCCCGAAGACAGCGATGATGCATATGATTCATATATTGAAGAACATGAGTCCGACGGAATCATTGATAACCATGGGAATATTGTTTTGTTTCTTAACAGATCCGACAAAGATGTTATGAACCACTTTATGTCCGGTCTGAAATCTGACGACCGGCAGGACTTGATGAACATTAAGAGTATCGATTACCTGTTTACAACACAATACGCGGACCAGCTGCAGATCCTGCAGGAAGCCATTGCGCATCACAAGGTCGTATATATTAATTAGGGTATGCTGAACGGCAGCTATACCGCCGCCCAGGCCCTTGAAATCGTATCGTTTTTGTACTGCTTTCTTATCGAAAGTGCAAAGAAAAGGATTGC
>CADAOO010000046.1 GCA_902789505.1 uncultured Methanobrevibacter sp.
ACTTGATGTATATGTTTTACTTCACTTACAACATTTCCCAACAAACTCCCAAATTGACCAAATTTTATATATAAAGAAAACGTATATTTTATGTAATAATATTCAGTAAAAATGAAAAGATACGAAGTCTTTATATACTTAGAAAAATAATATAGTATCAAGGGTTTGAGTAAAGAAATTTAGGGGGCGAAAAGCTTATGATTGAAGTTGATGAGCTAACGGACTACCTAGATGAATACTTGGAAGAAAAACAGGAAGTTAAGAACTTAACTCAGGAAACAATCAAAAAACAAACATTTAATATATCAAAATTCATTGAATATCTTGAAAATGAAGGAATAGATGAATTAAACAGTAGTAATGTTAAAAAACAGTTAAGACATTATCGTAGGCATTGTTTAAAACAGAGAGGCAACAAAAGGACTACCGTTAAAACATATATGATGAACATACTGGAATTCATAAATTCTGAAGATGTTCAGGAAGAAATCCAGCATGATACCATCAAAATGAAGGATATTATTGAAGTGAAAGCGGAAGATCCTGAAACTGCTAAAAAAAGAATTGAAAAAATCAGTTTAACAAGGCCACAAAGCTCATTTTTCTTGGATACAATCCAACAAAGCGGAAATAAAAGAGATTATGCAATTTGCAGGACATTCATAGATTCCGGTGTCAGGCTGAAGGAACTTGTACTTTTGAACAAGACTGATATCCAGGTTCCACTTGATGAAAAGGGATTTTATGTACTGCCTGATGACACTAATGAGTTTATTGATGTTTATCTGCGTGCAGAAACTACAAAAGGTGAATTGAAAGACCGTACAACATTTATAACCTATGATACTTTGGTCAGCATCAATGATATGATATATGATCGCATCACAAAACTTAGGAAAAATACAAATGATGTCTACAGACCTGTGATTCAGAGAAATAAGGCTGCTGAAGAGGTAGTTCGTGAAGAACTGTTTACAAACATTAAAGGAAAAAGAATAGGAAAAAGAGGCGTTCAGGATATTGTAAAAAAATACGCCAATCTTACCGATGAGAGAATAGAAAGTGAAGGAATTGACTGTCCTGTCAATTATGGAAAGAATGTCAGCGTTCATATCCTCAGACACACCGCTTTAAGCCATTATGCAGAGATTTTGACTGTTGCAGAGGTTCAGACAATTGCTGGACACTCAAACAGCCAAACAACCGATAAATATATTCATGTCGACAGGGAACAAATGAAACTTAAGTTAAAGGCAAATAATTCTAAATTCATTTGAATAATCTAAAAAATCTAAAAATTTACATAAATAATGCATATTATTAAATAGTTTGAAAATTAAACTATAATAAGAATAAACAATTGAATATTGGGGTTAGAATGAATTTTAAGAAAATATTATTGTTATTAAGTGTAATCTTAATTGGCGTAACGATATTGGGAGTAAGTGCTTCGGATTATCAGCATAATATAAATGATGTAAAAGATATTCTCAGTACTTACAATGAGTCTGAATTAACAGGATGCTGTTCTGTCATGCTTCAATTGAATGGAACTGACTGTATGATGTCTTTTAGAAGGGACGCAGGCAATCAGGCTGAAATCTTTATAGAAAATGTAACATGGCATGGTCATAAGGCAGTTAAACAGTATAAAACCGATGCAGGCTACTTCTGCCAGGCCATAGTCACTGAAGACGGATGGACAATAGGATACGGCGGAATTGATGACGGTGATGACAATAAAAAAATTGAAAACATCTCTGCAAAAATGCTCAATGAGAACAATACCATCTCAGAAAGCACTCTGTCTGAAATTTCAAAGATTAAAGCATCTTACGGCTTAGGACATTTCCTTATTAAAGCCCCTAACGGAAATTATGGGCTTGCTACTGCAACCACTACTCAGACAGGCAAATTGGATCCAGGAGATTATGTTTCCATACCTAACAGGATTCAGTTTTTAAGAACCGGTTCTGTTCCGCTCAATTCTTCCGATAAAGTGCAGACAATGGTTAATCTGGCCACTTCAGATGGATTCGGACTTACCAGAAGAGACGTGACCACATTCGATTTGCATCATATTGAAAACTCAACATTCAATGCCAGTGTTGTTGATATGTATGTATCAAATGATGATGGTTCTGCTTATGGTTTAAGTACTTCAGGACTCAGGGATAATGTTCATTTCAATAATACTACAATTAAAGCAGAAGATATTCCAATAGCTCCGAAATACACTAAAATCGGTACGATTGAGTTTGTAGACAATGAATCCGGTGCCGGTGGAGGAGGATTTGATTTTACAACGATCTTATCAATTATCGGATTTGTTATTTGTATTGGAATTTTAGCATTTGCTGTTCTGCAGGTAGTTCGCTATTTAAGATATCTTTATTTCAGAAAAGGAAGAAGATAAAATTTATTAAATTTTATCAAATTTAATAAAAAACAGCAAAAATTAAAGAAACTTGTGAATTTCAATGGCTTGATATATATCAAGCTGTTGATTTATGATATTTTATCAATATTACTTGAGTATTAGTGGTAAAATATGTATAATATTACTTTCCATAAATATGGAAAATATATATAATATGTATTTCTGTAAATACAGAAGTACAGAAAAAAGGATAATATGATTAATACTATTATCCTTAAATATATATTAATACTTAAACTGCTTGAATACCTATAATACCTATTTTTACTATTTTTATATATTTCCGTATAATACATATTTACTTATTATATACGGAAGTACATTTCCGACTACTGTAATATTACACTAACACTAATTCCACTAAAAATAAAGCTCGTATGTAATTTATTTTAGGAACAGAGAAATATCTGTATTCATTTTATATATCTGAAATGATTATAATCTAAATCAAAATAAATTACAAATAATCATTGACCAATATGTCCTTTAAACATCGCAACGTAAAGAAATTAATAAAATTTATTAAATTTTATGAAATTTCTTATTTTTTGGGAGAAATAAAATATGAAAGATTCAATTATTTAAGTAGCTTCACCTATATGTAACACTTCAAATATGACAATTTCTATTATCTCATGTAAATTATAATAAACATAAGGCAATATTTTTATAGTAAATTTTAAAAAACTAAATATTAAAATACACAATTGAGGTTTAGAAAATGGAATTCAATATTGTTAATGAACTGAATGGAAAATTTGGTCCGATTGTACTTATCAAAAGTGATGAAATACCTGATGATGCAGTTATACCTAAGGAAGGCAGAGGCGGATGCGTAATGGCATTTGTTTCACAGACCATTTCCAAAAGAAAGACAACTGCATTCGGACGTGAAAACATTACCTGCGGAGGAATAGCCACCGGAATGGGATGGGGAGATGGATTTGACAGCCCTGAAGCAATGGAATTTCAGGCAACTTTCCTGTCTTTGGGTGAGGATTCCGCAAAAGATAAAGAAAAATATCTCAAGAAATTGGAAAGCAGACCAAAAAACGTAGCTGAAATGTTCAGACATGGTGAGAGAATCTACTGTGACTTCGACACCGCTTTGGCTCATATAAAAAACAGGCCGATTTATGATGAAAAGCAGTATGTCATATTCAAGGGAATCGAAAACCTCAAAGAGGATGAGATTCCGGATTCAGTTGTATTTACATTGAATGCAATGGAGCTTTCAGCAATGCTGCAGCTGAACGGGTCTTTCAGAAGTGAAAACGCATGTGTCATAACACCTCAGGCATCAGCATGCCAGGCTATTGGATCATTCACCTTCCAGCAAAATGAAAAGGATGTTCCGAATCCCGTTTTAAGTCCTCTTGACTTTGCCGCAAGGGCTCACATGAAACATTTCATTCCAAATGACTATATGTGCCTTTCCATGCCGTGGAAACTCTTTTTAAAACTTGAAGAACTAAGTAAAAACAGCGTTTTCCAGACTGACTTCTGGGAAGAGTTCGGAAATAAAAAATAAGAAATGATTAGTTGATATTAACTAATCATTTGGTCTTTTGGTGTTGAATTCGTCTTTGGATTTGATTCCCACAAGGGAAGCAAATATCGCCAGTATACATGCTGCGGTACATATTCCGCAAATAATTTGAGATGCCTGAACAATCATTGAAGCATACTGTGGAGCCAGTTCCAGGCTGCCCATTACCCATGCGAACACCAATGTCAGAAGACCGAGACTCATTGTCTGGCCTATTGTTCTCATGGTAGCCTGTGAAGCTGATGCGGTCGGTGCATCCTTCGGTGGAACTGAACTCATAATTGCATTCATGTTAGGGCTAGAGAACAGTCCCATACCAATACCCTGAAGAATCATTGCCACCACAACCATATATAACGGTGTATCTCCATTAAGGAATGTCAGTATGCCCAGTGCAACTGTTGCAATAGCCATTCCGAGTGCGGCAAGCTTTTGTGGATGTATCGTGTCTGACAGCTTACCGGCATTAGGAGCCATGATTGCCATAATTATAGGTGTGATAATCAGTATCAGACCGGACATCTGCGCATTCCATCCTCTCACATACTGGAAATGATAGTTCAGTATTGTTGTAACCACCATTACCGCAATGTAGCTGCATAAGGCTGCAATGTTGGATGATGTGAACTTTGTGTTCTTGAAGAGCTTCATGTTGAATACAGGAGAGCTCTGTCTCAGTTCATAGGCACCGAATCCTACAAGAATTACCAATCCCAGAATGGTAAGAATCAGTCCGTTTGGTGTGGTCAGTGTTGTGAATCCATAGATGAAAGCCAGTATTCCAATTCCATAAAGTATTGACCCGAGCTTGTCGATCTTGTCCTTTTCATATGTTTTCCACTCGCCCGGAATTTTTAGAACCATTAACAGTATACATAATAGCAGGAATGGAATCACAAAGTAAAACATTGACCTCCAGCCAAGGTTAAATACCAGAAATCCGCAAATAACCGGTGAAAGTGATGTTGCAAGATAGACTCCTGTGACTGTAAATCCAAGTGCTTTTCCCCTGTTTTGAGGCTTCACTGCCTGAACCACCATTGCCATTGCTGAAACATTCAGAAATGCAACGCCAGCTCCCTGAAGAATCCTGAACACAAGGAAGGACTCTGTTGAAAATGACAGGCATGCTCCTATTGAGGCTATCAGATATACTATTACTCCTGCAAGCAGGGACTTTTTAACTCCGAATTTTCCTGAAATCTGTCCTGCCGGAACAGTAAAGACTGCCACGACCAGGAAGAATATTGTCGGCACCCAATTCTGTATCACATTGTTCATTGCAAATTCCGCTGCAATGGCCGGAACACCTATTATTATCCCGTTTGAGAGAAATACGGCAAAAAACGATGTGATAAATGATACAAATACTACATATGTTTCCAATTCAAATTTCATAATTTTCCCTCTTTAAATGTTGAATGAATCTTTTGATTTGATGCCCACCAAAGATGCGAATATTGCTATTATACATATTATGGTGCATATCAAACATATTAACTGTGAAGATTGAACAATCATGTCTGCATACTGGCTTGACAGCTTCCGGCTGCCCATTATCCAGGCAAACACAAGTGTAAGAATTCCCAAACTCATTGTCTGACCTATTGTCCTCATGGCAGACTGGGCCGCTGAAGCGTTTGGAGTTTCCTTGGGCGGAACGGAACTCATTATCGCATTGGTGTTCGGGGATGTGAACAGTCCCATACCTATACCCTGAAGCACCATTGCAGCAACTATTAGATAGAGAGGTGTTGATGCATTCAAAAACACCAGTATCAATAATGCGGCTGTTGTTATGCTCATTCCGATTGCCGCAAGCTTCTGCGGATGAATCCTGTCTGAAAGCTTCCCTGAATTTGGTGCTATCAGTGCCATAAGTATCGGTGTGACGATAAGCATCAGCCCTGAAATCTGTGCATCCCAACCCATCACGTACTGGAAGTGGTAGTTGAGGATTGTTGTGATTGATGCAATAGCAAGATAGCTGCAAAGGGCAGCAACGTTTGATGATGTGAACTTCATGTTCCTGAATAAATTCATATTGAACGCAGGGCTTTCCGTTCTCAGTTCATAGTAACTGAATATAATCAATAATATAAATCCTATGACGAATGATGCAGCTCCAAAACCTGTCATGAGATTGGTGAAACCGTAAATGAAAAGTATTATTCCAATTCCGTAGAGGACATATCCCAATGAGTCTATCCTGCTATTTTCATCTGTAATCCAGTCGCCGGGTATCTTCATTACAATTAGCACTACACAAAGAGCAAGGAATGGTAATACAAAGTAAAACATTGCTCTCCAACCGAAATTCCTTACCAGAAATCCGCAAAACACAGGTGAAAGGGATCCTCCCAGATATACTCCTGTTACAGTAAATCCTAAAGCCTTCCCCCTGTTTTTTGGTGACACTGCCTGAACCACCATTGCAATTGCTGAAACGTTTGAAAATGCAATTCCTATTCCCTGGAATACTCTAAAGATTAAAAACATTTCTGTTGTAAATGACATGCATGCTCCCAGCGATGCCAGAAGAAATATTGAAACGCCAATAATCAGAGTCTTTTTCACGCCGATCTTACCTGAAATCTGGCCTGCAGGCAGGGTGAACACAGCTATCACCAGCGCTGCCAATGTGATAATCCAGTTCTGGATTACATTGTTCATGCCGAATTCCTCTGCAATTGCCGGAACCCCCAGAACTATGCCTGCTGAAAGAAACACAGCAAAAAATGATGTAATGAATGCTACAAAGACTGCATACCTTTCAGGGTCCAATTTCATAATATCATCCCACCAGTTCCATTGCGTTTATCGCAATTTCCTTTATCCTTTCCTTAAGCTCATTGTCTTGGTCCGTTATTCCGACTTCCACTTCCCAGTCCCTTGAAATCTGTCTGATTTTGGGAACGATTTCATCGCCCTTTTCAGTTGTCTTAAGCATGTATTTTCTCCTGTTTTTGGGGTTGACTTCCCTTCTTATGTAATCTGTATCCTCCAGCTTTTTCAGGGTCTTTGCAATGTTTGCCTTGCTGTTTCCCGAAATGCTTACAAGGTCATCCTGTGAGATGTTGGGATTGTCGTAAATCATCATTATAAACCGCATTTCATGGCCAAGATTAAGTTCATCAATCCTGGAGTTGAGATATTTCATCTGATTCTTGCTCAGGTTGTGAATCCATGCGATAAACGGGGATGATTCATATATGCCTTCATGACTTTTTTCATTCATGTTGATTAATTTGTATTGCACATAATATAAATGTTTCTAAGTGAACAGTTAAAATTGAAACAGTTATTGCATATAAATAAAATAATCTACATATTATAATCAATGTCTTTCAACATAATTTCTGTTTTTTTGGTGGCCGTGGCATTGGCGATGGATGCATTCAGCGTCTCATTGACTAAAGGATTCACCCAGAAAAACCTTACACGTTCACAAAAATTGTGGTATGGGATATTTTTCGGATTTTTCCAGTTCATGATGCCAGTCATCGGATATTACTGCGTTAGCACAGTATCCTTTGCCGTCGAATCCTTCGCACCGATTATTGCATTTATCCTTCTTACAGGTATAGGGGCGAACATGATACGCGAGAGCCTGTCCGGTGATGATGAGGAAATTACCGATGAGTTTTCATTCAAGGAAGTCACACTGCTTGCAGTAGCTACAAGCATCGATGCATTTGCCGTTGGAATAACAATTGCCCTTTTGAATGATCCTCTGTGGATATCAGCAGTCATAATTGGTGTGGTTGCATTCGCATTCAGCATTGCCGGCATATATATCGGCCACAAGCTTGGCGATTACTTCGGTGACAAGTTCCAGATAATCGGTGGTGTAATACTTATTCTGATTGGAATCAAGACACTTTTAAGATTATAGTTTAATCTTCGATTGTAAAAAAAAAGTTATATGAATGGAAAACTCAATAGTTCTTAACTGAATCAATCAGGTCATCCATATCATGAAAGAGATTGTCTATATCCTCATTATCCTTTTTGTTGGAGCTTAAATGGATTACAAGCTCATTTATCAAATCCTCGATTTTATCGATGAATGTCTCAAGTATCTTAATCTTGTTTTCAAGTTCCCGTTCAACTATCCTGTTGTCATCGTCGTCCACTTTAAGCATTTCACGGGTAACTTCGAGCTGACTTTTAAAAAGCTGATTGGATTTTTTGATTGCTGCTGAGAATTTGGAGTAGGACATATGGGTCGGGTCGAATGACCTTTCAAGCAGTTCAAATGCCTTTTTCTGTTTTGAATCATATTCCTGCTCTATTTCATCTATTTTCAATTCATATTTGGAAAGTTTTCTGATTACTTCAACTTTAAATTCACGATATACTTCCCTTCCGCACTGTGAACAGAAGTTCTGGCCCGGCTCAAGCGGTTCTCCGCAATAGATGCAGAAATGGTTGTGGTCATCTTCTAAGTCCATATAAGTTCATCCTTTTATTTTGGATATATTAGAGATTCGCAAATTTTAAAGTCACTGTAGTTTTGGGCTATTTTTTCAACAGTTCCGTCCTTGAACATTTCATTCAGTGTCTTTTGGACCTGGTTTCTCAAATCCTCATTTCCCTTCTTGAAACCGACACCGTACTGTTCACTTGATAGGGGTTTGTCCAATATTCTGATGTCATCATATTTGTTAAGCAGATAATATGCTGATCCGTTGTCAAGAACTACAACATCACACACTCCAGTCTTTAAGTCCATGAATGCTGTATCATATCCGTCGACCTGATTTATTTCCTTGAAAGTATTTTTCAGTGTTTTGTTGTCATCTATGGTTTTCAAAACGGAACTTCCCTGCTGAACCTCCAGGATTTTGCCCTTTAAATCATCAGTACTGTTAATGTTGGAGTCTGCCTTTACGACCACGACTTGGGTATTGTTATAGTATGGTTCGGACCATGCATAATCGTTTTCCCTTCCGTTGATAGTGAATTCACTCCATATGCAGTCAACTTCATTGCTTTCAAGTTCCATCTGTTTTGTATTCCAGTCAATAATCGGCTGCGGTTTGAATGTCCAGTTGTTTCTTCTGCACACTTCCTTTGCAAGGTCTATGTCAAAACCTGTGAATTCCCCATTGTTGCCGGAATATGCGAATGGGGGAAATGCACTGTTGAATCCAACTATAAATATTTTATCTGTATTAGATTCATCCTTTCCAAAAAAATCAAACATGTTTTCTGCACTTACTGCACTGATGGTGATACATAGGGCAAGTAAGATTACTCCAATCATCAATATTTTTTTCATTTTTTTCCACCTTATTAAAAACAGGATAATGTTGATAATATTTTTCCTTATTTTTATTATTATAATTTTTCATATTTTATGGTGCTGTTGCCTGAATTTTAAAAAAGTTGAAGAATTGCAGTTAATAAAAAATAAGTTTTATCTGGAGCTTTACTTAAAGCTACTCTCTGAGATGAAATTTAATCGGTGAAATGATTCATTCATTCAGTATTTTCTTTGTTGTAGGACCTGAACTGTCCGATGAAATGCTCAAGTTCCTCTTCGATTTGTGTAAGGGACAGGGTAGGCTTGTAGTTTAGAAGGGTCGAAAGCGCAATTATAAGAGGAATAGCTTCACCTACAAGAACATCCCGGAATACAATGTCCTGATAGGTGATGTCAAATTTTCTCTCGGGTTTTTCATCAATTTTAAGCCCCATCGGTATGAAATTAAGCTCTTCTTTTTCAATCAGTTCTTCAAGAACTTCAGTACCTTCAAGTATATCTTCAAATTCAACCTTTTCCTTTGACAGGAGAGGTGTTATGAAATCGAATTCGATATCATAGTCATATCTGGAATACCTGTTTCTGAAATAGTTGTCCACCATCAGATAGTTAATGTAGAGTTCATGATTCTGGATTGAATACTTTCTGCTGTTCAGGATGAATTCCATACCGACCACACCTTAATGCATTATTCCTCTTTGTGACCATATTTCCTTATGGATATTTCCCTGAATTTCCTGATGAAGAACTTTGCCCAGATATAACCTATTGTTCCTCCAACAAAACAGCCGATAATTACTCCGCTGTAAATTCCGACAACACCCCATCCGAATATGAAGCAGAATATATATGCAAATACAGTTTCAAGGATAAGGGATCTGAGAAGTGTAATCAGAAGGGAGTATGTTCCCTTACCTACACCCTGAAACATCATGGATGACATTATCCCATGTGGAATGGCAAGTACAAAGAGGCTTAAAACGGATATCGCTGTGGCAATTTCGGGAGCCAATACTGCACTGGCTTCGGTATATGAAAACATTGCTGCGATTTGGGATGAAAATATGAACATCAGCAAACCCAAAAGCACTGAAATTGCAAAACCTATTTTAATTGAGTAGCTGTGAGCAGTCTGAAGGTTTTTGTAGTTGTGCAATGGAATCATGGCAAGCTGAACGATTCTCATGGATGCTGTATAGACAGCTACAGCATCGGTTCCGGATGCAATGACAAGCATACTGTTGATGATTATTGCCAATGCTGAAAATATAATGGTTTCAAGTGTTGATGGGATTGCAACCTGAAGGGTGTCTATCATAATTTTACTTGAATAGCTGAAGTTTTTAGGGGACAAATCAAGGTAAAGGTCCTTTTTACCCCATATCCAGTAGCTCATTATAATACAGGATAGTGTTGCTGAGATTACTGTTGCCCATGCGGCACCTTCTATTCCAAAATTAAGGACATATATGAATATAGGATCCAGAATGATGTTCAATATGGCGGTAATTGCAATTGCTATTGTTGCCCTTCTCATGTCCCCTTCTGATCTGAATATGGCTGATGCAACTCCGGAATATACGAAAATTAGCAGAAATCCGAATATGATGTAGCTGTAGTTCATAGCGTATCCTATTGTACTTCCTGCACCCATGAACTTAAGGATTGGAACCATGAACGCTTCAATCAGTATTGTAAATACTACTGATACTATTACTGACAATACTATTGCATGAAGCGCTGCGTTGTTCGCCTGTGCGTGGTTTTTTGCACCGATGTTTCTTGCAATCAGTGAGTTTGCACCTGCACCTATACCGTTTCCAAGGCCCACAAGAACCATGAAGAGTGGTGTGATGAATCCAATTGCAGCCAGTGCATCTCCACCAAGACCTGCTACCCATACACTGTCTGCGATGTTGTAAAGCATAATAAGTAGCATGGAAATCATCATCGGCACAGCAAGTTTAATTATTGCCTTTTTAGGGTCTCCTGTAATCATTTCTATGTTTTTACTTTTGCTCATCTAATCCCTCATATTCATTTCCATTGTTTTGATTGCTATTTCCTTCAATACCTTTTGAAGCAGTTCCTTTTCGACATACCCCTTTTCCAGTATCACTTCATCTTCCCAGCTGTTGAAAATCCTGATGGATTTATCCAGGGTTTCACATCCCAGTTCGGTTAGTGAAACCTTGTTCTGACGCCTGTTGTTTTCATCAATTTCCCTTATGACAAGTCCCTTGTCTTCAAGCTTTTTGATGGACCTTGCAACCGCACCCTTGTTGATGTTGCATCTTTTTGATATGTTTTCCTGATTGATGTCACACTGGTTTGATATTTCAATAAGCAGATGAAACTGGGTTGCGTTAATGCCCAAAGCGTCCAGATGGTGGTTGAGATAAATCTGCTGGCCTCTGGCAATCATTGCAATAAGGTTTCCAACCGGAATTGTTGAAGAGTCAATTGCCTTAAATTCCTCAAGAGACATTTTAATCGACGAATCCCTCTAGAGTGTATTCGTTTTTCTTGACTTCCTTGGTTGTCAGAGTCAATGTTGACTGTGGCTTTTGAGTAATCCTTTCCATCTGTTCCAGTGTTGAATCGAATCCTTTTCCTCCGGCAGTTACGAAGAACTTGACATTTTTGAACTTGTCTGCATTCTGTTTGATGTAGGAATATAGTGGTGTTGATGCCTTTCCCGCCCATACAGGTGTTCCAAGATAGACAACATCATAGTCTCCAGGATTGTACTTGAGTTCTTCCAAATCGATTACCTTTTCTGACATTGCATCCTTTCCGCCGCGTACATAACCTAATTTTCCCTGGTAGTTTACTTTAGGGACAATTTCTTCTATGTCGGCATTTGTTTTGCCGGCGATTTCTTCGGCAAGCTTTTCTGTAATGTTTGATCTTGAATAATAAGCTACTAATGATTTCATAGTATAGTTATTATTACTTCATCATATATAAACTGTTGCATTGACAACTATTGCACAGTCAACAGTCAATTCAAAAATGCTTATTAATTAAAATTTTTATAAATAATCTCATGGAAAAATTAAAGATTGCGGATATGGTATCAACATTTACCAATCCTCCGATAATAACAATTCCTCTGTTTTTGATAATCTGTGCGGTACTGTCGTTCGATGCAAACGGATTTGACTTAAGCAAATTCATTGTTCTGGAGCTGGTTTCACTGGTGTTTGCCTCAATTCTTCCGATGGCAATCATCCTCTACTGGGCTAAAAAGCTCAACACAGACAAGGACATCTCCAACCGGGGCGACAGGTATACCCCTTTGGTAGTCGGCATAGTCAGCTATTTCATAGGATTTTTTATTTGTCTGGCATTCAATCTTGATTATTTTTTAACACTTTTGCTCTTATGCTATGCGGTAAACACAGGTGTCGTGCTTCTGATAACAACAAGATGGAAAATCAGCGTTCACACAACAGGAATGAGCGGGCCTGTTGCTGCTTTGATACTGCTTTTAGGTCCGATTGGTGCAGCATTTGGAGTGTTCTATCCTATTATGATCTGGTCACGGGTGCTTTTAAAAAAGCACACAATGGCTCAGGCAGTCTGCGGAGCCGTCCAGGGCTTTTTTTTGACAGTCCTTGAGATGTATCTATACATGTATCTTTTTAATATGTGGGTACCTGGTCTTGTGAGCCTTGAAATGTCAATATTATATATACTGGCCATTATAGCCACACCTGTTGTTCTGGGTATCTTAAGCTATATTCATGTCGGAAATTCAAAAATCGTGTTTTATCTGATTGAAACAGTCTTTGTTGTGATGTTTTTGCTTTTTGCTCCTATCAGTGTTGCTTTAATATACATTATTATTTCTTTAACATCAGTTCTGATAAGCTATTATGCAGGACATGACTTTGTATGGTACAGAATCATTAACAATTCATAACCCTTTTTTAATGATGCATTGGGCAATCCTATAGGGTGTTTTTTCTTTTAATATGATTCCTGCATCAACTTTTCCTTTCAATAAGAATTTGATTTTAACCGCATCCAAAGAATCGCCACCAAGCTGAATAAATTCATCATAAATGCCAATTTCTTTATTGAATACCTTTTCAAAAGCTTTGACAACCTCTTTTTCAATATCATTTCCTGCTTTTACCAACTCCGGACGTTTATAAGTCATACAGGTTTTTTCTGATTGTTTTCAGTTTCAAACCCGAAAGCGGCGGACAGCTGATTTGAGACAAATCATTTTTATAGATTATTGCCTCAAGAACTTCCTTGAACACATTTAAGAATCGAATGACAAATTCATCGGAATAATTGTCAGATGATCCTACGCTTACCAGATATCATGATTTTTTCACTGTTTTTTCTATATTTTGTGCAATCATGTATGGAGTTTTATAGTTTAGTATATCTCTTGCAGTGCATGAAATATTATTTTTCTCCAAGAGTGAAATAACACGAATTGCTTTAATAGAATCTCCACCCAAACGGATGAAGTCATCATTTAATCCAATGCCTTTTTGATTAAATGCACTTTCAAACACCTCAACAATTATCCTTTCAGTTTCAGTTGATGGCTCTGCATAATCATCACGCATACTTTCCAAATCAAATTGAGGAAGTGCACGTTTATCCACTTTGCCGTTAACATTCAATGGGATGAAATCCAATTCCATAATAAATGAAGGAATCATATAGTCAGGTTTGCTCACTGCAAGACTATCCTGAATATGCTTTTTCAATTCACTGATTTTATCCGTTGTTACGACATAGGCAATGAGCTCATTATCAATTATTTGAACAGTAACATCATCTATTTCATCCATTTCACGGATTGCCGCTTCAATTTCTGACAATTCAACACGGTTTCCTCTGATTTTCACCTGACTGTCACGACGGCCGACAATACCTAAAGAACCGTCAGGAAGAATTCTTGCCATATCACCGCTCTTATACATCACGCCATATTCCTCATCAAACGGATTTGGTAAAAATGAATTATCTTAAAGTGTTGTCTGTTCTTATATATGTAATATTTCATATTTAAGAATGGTGAGATTGTAAAAAAAACAGTAATATATATATTTTGCATGTAAATGTGAGTAAGAGTTGTCCCTGCTTGGACTATTCGCGGTTCAGGGTCATGAACTCATTATAGTCATCTGATTTCAATATGTCAGTAAAGAACTTCCTTTTTACAGGTCCCAGATCCTCAAGATAATCGCCATAGTATTGGGTCTTTCTTATCTCTTCATAATCATCTTTTATCAGCCAGTATAGCTCTTCTTTATATTTGTCTTCAATACCCATCAGAGCATATCTGGGTCCGTTTACCTTGAATGCCAGAAGGTCAAACCGATACATATCATAGAAGCCGCTTTCGATGAATATGTCCATCAGTATTTGTCCTGCGGGAACTGTATCCAGAAACTTGCTGTCGACGGATTCCGTTATAGATCCGGGATGCTTCTGCCTGACATAGAGATGCTTTCTGATTAATGAAATCCTTTCGGCATTCAAGAAAGTGTAGAAGAAAAAGGGCATGTCTTCAAAGTATATTCCTTTGGGAAATCTTGCGTCTATTTTATCTATGAACTGCCTTTTGAAAATCTTCTGGCATGCACTTACTGATATGTCAAAGAGAAAATCCCTGCACTCATGGGGATTGAATACCCTATCATCAAAGTTTCTGTCAAAATTGTTGAGATTGAACCAGTCATTTTCGCTGTAGGTACCTGAATCGTACTTGATTATCTGAAATATGGTGATGTCTGTATCATTTTTTGCAACCTCATTGTATGCGGTTTCAAATGCATCTTCACAAAACCAGTCATCGCAGTCAAGAAACATTACGTATTCGCCTTTTGCAATTTCCAGAGCACTGTTTCTTGCAGCACCTGGGCCTCTGTTTTCCTGATTTATTAGGATAATCCTTTCATCATCAAAGCCGCTGATAATATCTAGAGTATTGTCTGTAGACCCATCATTGACAATAATCAATTCAAAATCATCAAAAGATTGGCTTAAAACTGAATCAATAGCCTTTCTGATATATCTCCCGCCGTTGAAAACAGGCAGTACAACGGATATCCTGCTCATGATAACTACTTCTTGATATTGCGTATGCCTCTTAAAGGTTTTGTAAGCTTCCAGCTGGTTGAATTCATAAGATCATCATTGATCTTTTTGACCCTTTCATAATCCTTTTGAAGCTTGGCGTTCTTGTTTTTCACATAATTGAGCTTTCGGCTCAATTCGTCAACCTTCATCAAAAGGCTGAACTCCTTATATGTGTCGGCTTCAAAAATGCGGTCATATATCACCCTGTTCTGGGCAGTCAGCAGATTCTCAACCGTTTGCTTTCCGTCCTCATCAATCATCTTCTGGATTTCCTCACGGGTCCTGTCAAGGAATTCCTGCTTGAAATCCTCGGCAATCTTTTGGAAGCGGAAATATAAAATGCTTATTTTCCAGTTGTAGAGAGGAGCCTTGTATCTTTCGAACTGATTATATTTACGGAATATTTCAAATATCTGGTCATATGCGATGAACACGTTGAAGAACTTCCTGTCTCTTGAGCCGATAAGTGACTTCGGATGTATTCTTCTTACGTAATAGGTTTCATTTAAAAACTGTATCCTTTTTGAGTTGAAAAGCATTTCCCAGAAAAACTTGTTGTCATGGAATGAAATCCTGTGGGCGAACTGTGCTCCTGAATCGATTACGAACTGCCTGTTGTAGAGCTTTCCCCATGGTGTTACCGAAAACTCAAACAATAAGTCACCGACGTCCTCGAAGCTGAA
>CADAOO010000047.1:0-10225 GCA_902789505.1 uncultured Methanobrevibacter sp.
ATAATAAACAAAGGATGCGACATTTTTAGATTCATCACTACAATGAATACCTACAATACCACACTTATCTTCCATCTCTCCGTGCATGTGCTAACTCCTAAAATAGATAATAATAAATATCTTCCAACTAGTATAAAATAATATTTATTTTTACTTAATCAATCCCAAAAATTTTCAAAACTGTTAGGGACTTCATAATCATCCAACACTTCCGGAGGCTTGGATTCCTTAACTTCATCCAAATCTTCCTTTAAATCCTTTTCATTATCCTCAATAAATATCAGTGCAGTTCTGATTATTTTAAGCCAATCAACTGCATCCTGTTTTGATTGGGCAGCTATATATCCCTGCCCCACAATAACCTTTTCGGGCTTGAAATTATTTGTAGCTATTACAATCTGTTCCTCATTATTCAATTCCTGTCTGAAGGTATCCTGCCACAGCTCATTCAAATCGAATACTTCCAGAATATTGCGTGAATATATATCTTCATAGCGCAGTTTGAATGCGGAAAATTCAGATTTGACATTGTCAATATCTTCAATCAACTCTTTATTTTCTCTTGAGAATACTTCATTTTCCTTTATAACCTGATTGTAGTCATCCAAAAGATTATTATAATTATGAGTTACCTTCATTAGCTTGTTTTCCAATGTATGGATATTTATTAAATTCAAAGAATAGGACAATGTTGATTTGATTATTGAATTTAAAATTTCCTTTTGGGCCAAATTGAAGTCAATGGACTCGTCCTCTATGATTATGTTATTGTAATCAAACAATCCGATATTGTTAAAATCAGTTTTCAATTCATTGTACAAAACATTATATGTTTCATCCCTGCCATAACTTCCAATAAGTATTATATCTGCACCTTTAGCTACTTTTTTAACAATGCTCAGTTCTGTTGTTGGAATAATGGATGAAACAATAATATTGTAATCATTTTCAAGTTGGATATTGCCCACTGCCTTTGAAACCATCTGAGCAACATCTAATCCCTGAACAATTATACGAACATCAATTTTTGACTCATGAGTATCATTTTCCATGGAAATTACCTAAATCATGTTAACTTTTTCATGCCATTTCCACGCTGATGAAACAATCTCTTCAAGATCATATTTCGGAGTCCAACCCAGCTTTTCATGGATTTTGGTTGAATCAGCAATTAATATGGCGGGATCGCCTTCACGGCGTTCATCAATTTTAACTTCAAAATCACATTTTGTGACTTTTCTGCACATGTCAATAACTTCACGAACAGAATAGCCCTGGCCATTTCCCAAATTAAATATATTGGATTCATGTTCACTGCATAAGTATTCATATGCCTTAATATGGGCATCAGCCAAATCGTTTACATGAATATAATCACGAATACAGGTTCCGTCAGGAGTATCGTAATCATCCCCAAATATGGAAATGCTATCCCTTTTTCCGATAGCTGCATCCAAAACCAAAGGGATTAAGTGAGTTTCAGGGTCATGCAATTCCCCAATCTCACAATCAAAATCACAGCCAGCCGCATTGAAATATCTTAAAGATACATAATTGAAATCACCTTTTTCAGCTTCCCTTTCCAAAGCCTTTTCAGTGATGAATTTGGAGTGTCCGTAAGGATTGATTGGTTTTAATTCAGTGTCTTCTGTAATTGGAATTTTTTCAGGATTTCCATATACGGCTGCAGTTGATGAAAGAATAAATTTATCAACACCAAATTCCCTCATGATTCTTAAAAGATTTAAAGTGTTTTTATAATTATTTTTTAAGTATTTTTGCGGCATTTCAACGGATTCAGCTACAGATGAAAAAGCACCAAAGTGAATAACACCATCAATGTCATATTTTTCAAAAACCTCTCTTAAATCACTACTTCCAAAATTATAATTCTCGAAGTGTCCCCACTTTACAAAAGACTCATAACCCTTACAAAGATCATCTACAACTACAGTATCATATCCAGCAGCATGCAACGCCTTATTTGTATGGGCTCCAATATAACCTGCGCCACCAGTAACTAAAATCAATTTTAACACCTATACAAATTTACCTAATTTTAATAAAGCCTTAGGAGATATCTTAATTAATTTTTTAACAATTTCAGTTGTTGAAATCTTGTCAAACTCTTCACCCTGGAATGCATGAGCAATGCTGTTAAGCTCATCATCAGACAGGGTAAGCAGGTATTCCTGTACTTTTTTATATCTTTTGATTTCATGGTCCAATTCTTCATGTGCCATTTCATCATATAATTTCAAATATTTTTTGGAACAGTCTTCCTTAATAGCCTGTGCAGCTACTTTACCCGCACACATTCCACCGGTCATACCGGAAATAATTCCTCCACCGGTTAATGGGTTTACTTGACCTGCTGCATCTCCAACAACCATAATATTATCATCATAAAGTTTTTTAGTCATTCCACCAACAGGGTCTCCACCTACGTTTAATTCAACCGCTTGGGCATTTTTCAAGTAAGGTGAATTTGCAACAAAATCATCCAGGTATTCTTTTGCTGTCTTATCGGCCTTGTGAGGTAAAATGGCCAAACCTACATTCGCAATGTCATCACCTTTAGGGAAAATCCATACATATCCTCCAGGTGCACATGATCCTAAATAAAACTCAATTATACCTGGTTTTTCAAATTCGACATTACACATTTCGTATTGTACACCTGATTCCATTTCTTTAGCTTTTGCTGCAGGCCTTAAACCTGCCCATCTTGCAACGTGACCTTCAGGACCGTCTGCTGCAATTAAAATTTTACATTTAAATACTTCTTCATTGCCCATGGATTCGGTGATAACCATATAACCGTCATCAATCTTTTCAACGCCGGTAACTAAAGTTTTGATTCTGATTTCAGCACCGGCCCTTGCTGCATCCATTGCCATATGCTTATCAAAAACTTTTCTCTCTAAAATATAACCTGCTTCAGGTAGTTTTACTTGGTCTTCAGTTAACCAGACATCAGTTCCGTCAGGAGTTTGTATTCTTACTCCTTCGATTTTTTTAGTAATCCAACGAGGAGAAGGTTCGATACCCAATTTTTCCAGTCCTTCAATTGAAACCCCTTCAGCACATCTTTTTGGTGAACCTATCTCAGATTTTTTATCCATTAAAATAACTTTTGCTCCACCTAATGCAGCATGTTTTGCTGCTGAGGAACCTGCAGGTCCTGAACCTACTACAATAACATCAGTTTCTATCATATAATCAATCCTCTTTTTCTAATGCGTCAATTGGACATGCTTTAATGCAAGTGTCACAATCCTTACAGTCATCATCATTGAATACTAAAGAGTATTCCCTTACCTGAATCAAATTTCTTGGACAAACTCCGGCACATTCTCCGCAGAATGAGCACCAATCTTTAACTATCATAAAATTTCTCCTAACATCAACAGTTTATATTAATATTAGTAAGTTTATCATTATATTTATAATTTTAGTAAAAGATAGGGTTAAATTAAAAAAAAAGGATAAAATAAATTATTTTACAAGTAAAACAGGTACATCTGAATTTCTTAAAAGTCTTTCAGAAACCGAACCGATTTGAGTGTCTGAAACTTCATTTTCATCAAAGGACACAAATCTATTATTATTAGCTCCATGAGCATGAATCACAACCAAATCAGCACGTGTCTGGTCTGCAATGAATTTCATGTCTCTTAAAGGATCAGCAGTGAGCAAATGTTCAACAACATCCACTCCAACATCATTTGCCTTTTTAGTGACTTTAGCTAAAAGAGCATCACCGGAATCCTCCTGTGAATCAAAGCTGTTTAATGAAAACTCTTCCAATACATGCACTGCAGCAATTTTTGATGAAAACTTTTGAGCTATTTCAATGGCGAAATCTGCAGCTTCAAAACTATAATCAGACCCGTCAATAGGCACCATTATCACATCAAACATTTAATTATCTCCCTTGAGATAATCTGCATGACAGAAATCAATGAAATTGGATACAATCTTATCCATATCCTCACTGTCATCAATGATTTTTCCGTCATCCATGAATATTGCTCTGTTACTTAATTCTTTAATAAAGTCAGTATTATGGGAAATCATCACTATTGTAATTCCATAAGTTTTTGAAATCTTTTTAAGAGAATTTGTCACGGTTCTTAAAGTTATAGGGTCCAAATCACCAAACGGTTCATCCAAAAGTAAGAATTTAGGTCTTGAAACTAAAATTAAAGCGAGCATTACACGAACCTTTTGACCACCTGACAATTCATAAGACCTCCTGTATAAAATATCCAAGTCCAAATCAAGGCTTTCAAAAATATCCGCCACAGCTTCTTTTGTTGCAGTTTCCGGGAATTTCGGGAACAGATCATTGAGAATTTCAGCGTCAAGTCCGACTTGCCTTAATCGTTCCTTGGCTTCAATTTCAGGCAAATCAGTTAATAAATAGAATGAATCCAATAATTCTTCACTTAAACCTATATTTTTTGCCCTTTTTTGAGCTTCATTAATGATGTCCTGATTTTTATATCCCAAACGTACAGCCAATTGGTCTAAAACAGTAGCATAGTGATTCAATGCAAATTCCTGGTGCATGAATCCTAATTTAGACCTTATTTTCATACGGCCCATACCAGGAATGTCAATGTCATACCATTCATCATCAACTTTGTATAACACTTCACCCTTGTCGGGGTCATCTAGCCCTCCAAGCATCCTTAAAAGAACTGTCTTGCCGGCACCGCTAGGACCTATTATGCTTAAAATATTTTCATTTTGAACCTTGAAGTTGATATCTTCAATCTGCAGCACTTCCCCACCGGTCAACAGGTAAAACCTTTTGAATACGTCATTTACTTCAATCAAATCTTCATCGGTTGCGACATTTTCAATATCTGCAATAGGCTCCATATCAGCCATGAACTCATCACAGATATCGCCGGGAGTTCCTTCATCGATGATTTCACCATCATCCAGCAAAATCACCCTGTCTGCCAGGTACTTTTGAACATCAGGCAAATGAGAAACAAGAACGACTGTAATGTTCAGTTCCCTGTTGATCTTTTTGACCGCGTCCAATATTTCCTGTTTGGTTTTAGGGCATGCCATGGTTGCAGGTTCATCAAGAAGTAAAGCTTTAGGTTGTTTTGCAAGTTGACGGGCCATGATGAGTCTTTGCTTTTCACCGCCGCTCAATACAGAAGCATAATGGTCCTTTTTATGAGTTAATGAAACAAGTTCCAATATTTCATCAGCTTCCTGGCCGAATTCACTTTCTGCGACTTGGAAATTAGTATCTCCCTCATCAAAGTATTCGCGTGCATACAATTTTCTTAAAACGTTTTCACGTACAGTATCCGGCCATAATCCAAAAGACCTTTGAAGGTGAATTGCAGTCACTTTTTTAAGATTATTGTAATAAAATTGGGAGGAATCAGCATCGACACTGTCTGTTCCAACAGTGATTTTCCCTTCATCTATATGTTCAACACCTCTCAATGCCCTTAAAAGAGTGGTTTTACCTGAACCGCTTTTGCCCATGATTCCAAGTATTTCACCTTCTTTTACCTCAAAGCTAACATTTTTCAAGGCTTTTACTTTTGTACCGTCATCAAGCTCATAATCTTTACTTACATTTTCAACTTTTATCATTCTTAATGCCCCTTATAATATACAAATCTTTATTTCTGAAACTATTTATATTTTAAGCATTATACATTAAAAATAAGTGATTTAAATGACTAGTGAAAATAAAATTCAAGAATATATGGATAGTTTAGAACAGGAAAAAATAATGATTGAAACACATTTCGCCAACATTGAAAGAATATTAAAAGACAATCCCAAATTAGACCAGCAAAAAGCGTTCGGACTACTGTCTAACTTCAACACATTAAATATTCAATATGACCAGTTATGCAATGATCTTATTAAATTTATCAAAATTTTTAAAGGTAAAGAAGAACAGGAAATTCGTCTCTACAAAACTGATGAACTAGTAGAGCTTTTGGAAGCAAAAATCAACAATTTATAATTAATAGTTGTAATGTATTGAAATGCTTCCTGAAGTACCAGTAGTTGAGTTTTCAGCTACAACCTTACCATTTCTTAAAAGCTGTACAGTAAGATTTCCTTCACCATAATCTTGTTTTTGAGCATTAATTGATACTCTCTCCCATGATGCACAGTCCAGTGAAAATCTTTTTTCACCACTGCCCGCCTGATCGGACAGGTAATTAGGATCACCCATACGAGCATACCAACTACCATCGTATTTTATGACTGCAACATACGGATAAGAAGAAGAATGGTCTACACTTCCGTTATCAGTAATAACATTAAGAGACTCTTCACTTGAAGGCTGAGTGTTATTATAAATAAAAGAGAACAACAGCAAAGCGATAACAACAATACCTAAAACAATGACAATTTTTTTAGCAATACCTATATTCCAACTGGACCTCTGATTATTTTTAATTCTGTTACCGTTTTGGTCAGTTAAAAGATAGGCACAATTATCACAATACTTTGATGAGGCTGCATTTTCATAGCCGCATCGGGGACATTTAACCATAATTTTTAACCTTTTGAATATTCTTATAAAAACTTATTATAATTCTTATATTTAAACTTAATGGAAAATTAGTTGTTTTTCCTAATACTAGATTAAAATTTAGTGATAATAATTATAGACATTTTCAGCCGTTTTCTTATTCATGCCCTCTATTTTTGCCAAATCATCTACAGAAGCTTTCTTAATATTTTCAATAGTTCCAAATTCTTTTAAAAGATTAATCTTACGTTTTTTACCAATGCCAGCGATATTGTCAAGAGAAGAGGCTTGAATATTCTTACTGCGAAGTTTCCTATGATAGGTTATTGCAAATCTATGAGATTCATCACGCACTTGCTGAAGCAAATGCAAGGCCTTACTGTTTTTTGGAATTATAATCGGACGTTTAGAGTTAGGAGTGTATATCTCTTCAAATTCCTTTGCAAGCCCTATAACCGGAATATGAGTTAAATTCAATTTCTCCAAAACTCCGCAAACCATACCCAGCTGTCCCTTACCACCGTCGATGACCATCAGGTCAGGTTCCGGGTCTGAGTCCACCCTTTTTAATCTGCGGGTCAGCAACTCCTCCATCATGGCAAAATCGTTCGGACCGGGAGTTTTTATTTTAAAATGTTTATAGCTTTTTTTGTTTGGCTTTCCATCTTTAAACGACACTTTTGAACCTACTGCAAACTTGCCTGAAATGTTACTGATATCATATCCTTCAATCACACGAGGCAAATTTTCAAGTTTAAGATATTTTTTAAGCTCTATCAGTGAATTTTCCATGGTTTTCTTCTGATGCTTAATGATTTCGGCATTTTTCTTGGCCATCTTTACCAAACGTGATTTAACACCTTTTTGGGGAATTTTAATATGCACCTTATTTCCCCTCAAATCACTCAGCCAGTCTTCCAGAAGCTCCTTGTCATCAATGTCCTCATCCAAAAGAATCTGCTTTGGGATATGTCTGTTGTATCCGTAATACTGTTGAATAAAAGCGAAAAGTACTTCTGATGATGAATCGTACTGAGAACCGCTCATTAAAAAGTCATCACGCCCTACAATTTTTCCGTTTCTAATCGGCATGATAATAACTACAACCTCATTTTCCCCAGGGGCAATTGCTATTACATCCTGGTCCAGGTCATCATCAACCAAATCGACAAACTGCTTTTCCATAATTTCCTCTATTGATTCAATCTGATCCCTTATTACAGCTGCCTTTTCATATTCCTCCTTCATTGCGGCCTCAGCCATCTCAGTTTTAAGATTTTTAACTATAGTCGAATATTTGCCCTGGAAGAACAAATCAATTTTATTAATAATTTCAGAATATTCCTTTTCTGAAACGTTTCCTGCACATGGAGCAAGGCACAAGTCAATTTGAGAATTAAGACAAGGCCCGTCCATATTGCGACAGGTCCGGATTTTAAATAAAGATTTTAAAAACTTTACCGTTTGCTTAACTGAACCGACATCAGTGAACGGTCCATAATAAACTCCATTTTTAGCAACATCCCTTGTAATAATCAACCTTGGAAATTTTTCATTGGTGATCTTTACATAAGGGTATCTCTTGTCATCCTTCAGCTGAACATTATATCTTGGGCGATGCTTCTTAATCAAAGTAGCTTCAAGAATTAACGCTTCCTTTTCAGAATTGGTTACAATATACTCTAAACTATCAAAATGACTCATTAATATTTGAGTTTTAGGTCTGTCAAGCTTTTCCCTAAAATAAGATTTAACCCTTTTTACAAGATTTTTTGCCTTGCCAACATAGATTATGGTGTCAGTATTATCACGCATGATATAAACACCGGGTTTGTTCGGCAGATTATCAGGAGATTTGACTTTAGTGGACAATTTTAAAAACCTCCCTAATTAAGTTCAACCATATCATCAGTTATTTTGACCTTATTGTTTGCAATCATCAAATCCAAAACGCCATTGATCCTATCCGCAGTCTTTTTGGATGTTGATTTGAATCCGAAGTTTCTGGAAGTTTCTTTTGCAACCTGCTTTGTATTCAGGTTTTGATTGTAAAGCAAGACCAGTTCTATATTTTTAGAAATTTCTTCATCAGAAATCAAATCTATGTTAGGCTTATCCCTTTTTCTGATAAGCACATTATTATCAGATGCATCGTATAAAAAGTCACCAATTCTGATGATGCTTCCGGAATTTTCCGCCTCACCGATAGCCGCATTGACAGTTTTTTTCAAATTGGAACCTGCCCTTTTAATACCGCAACTGTCCTTAACCCTTTTGACAACTTCATTTACATGGATAGGTCCTTCAACATCAACAATATAATTAACAGATTTTGCAACTTCACCGGCAGGCATTTTATACAAATCATCCTGAGATGATATGCCTATCTCATTGGCCTGGACATAATCAACGATGTTATCTTCCATTTTTCCTTTTCCTGGAAGTTTCTTATCATCAAATGATTTTAAAGTATTATTGCTTTGATATCTTTCCTTTTCAATTTCCTTATAATCTTCATTTGCTGAAAGAATAATGTCCTCCAAAGCCTGGTCTTTGATTTCTTCCCTTCTGTTCTGTTCATGGACTGTGACTATGACATTTTCATCATCAGCTATTTCCCTTTTAAGAGCGTCCATCATCAACTCTTTTTCTATTCGTTTTTCCTCCTGTTCTGCAAATGTCAATCCTTCTTCCCTTTCGATAATTAATTGAGAATCATCATCACTCGGCATGTTCAAATAATCTTCAGGATTATATTCTTCAGTCCTATCAACAACAGAAACATAATCTATTTGAGTCGGATTTTCAATTTCCTTTAATGATTTATTAATATATTTAATGTCTTTTTTAAATCCTTTAATTGATTCTCTAACAGACCTTGGTTTTTCTTCTTCATAATAAAAGTTATTCTTCCTAAGCTTGCTTTTAACATCATTAGAACCTTTATAATATGTTACGCCATCAGCTTCAGGGCGATTTGGTGCAGCGGTTTCATCGTTTGCATCCCCAGTTTCATTGTCTTCGACAATTGGCACATTATCCTCTTGAGGATTTTCCTGTTCAGTTACTGGTTCACTATCATCTGAAGATGCATCTAAAATAATATCATCAAAC
The DNA here is from genome assembly GCA_902789505.1 of uncultured Methanobrevibacter sp. Taxonomy (GTDB): domain Archaea; phylum Methanobacteriota; class Methanobacteria; order Methanobacteriales; family Methanobacteriaceae; genus Methanocatella. Next base: position 9,647 of record CADAOO010000047.1, read on the forward strand.
ACATCATCCATAAACTCACTTACTGCATCATCAACAACTCTTGTTGCTTCTTTTCGAATTTCACCATCAAACTGAAGGTCTGTATCTGTGAAAATATTTAATTCATCATCATTGTCAAAATCAAATTTTTGAGATGGTCTTTCCAAATCATCAAATTTGTCTTCAGGCTCATCATCAAATGAATCATCATTATTCAAATCAGGCAGTTCATCATTGAAAATGTTTAATTCTTCTCCATCAACAACAATTTCAGCTTCAACGACGAATTCATCCTTTGGAGCAGGTTTATGTAATGGTTCTTCATCTTCTTCAATAACTTCGCCTCTAACCGTTTCAATTTCCTTAGGTTCAAGTTGGGAATCACTGTTAATTACATCAGATATAAATGAATTGATTTTATCTTTAACACCTGATTTACCTCTAACCTGCTTGTTAATCTCCGGTGCGTTATCCAAATCATCTTTTACGGATTCCTCATTAGAACTAGGCTCATCTTCTGAGTGGTCTACATAAATATAGTCATCATCAGAACCCAAATCAACACTAACATCCTCTACAGAATCATCAACAACAACATCA
>CADAOO010000047.1:10337-15651 GCA_902789505.1 uncultured Methanobrevibacter sp.
GAACCCAAATCAACACTAACATCCTCTACAGAATCATCAACAACAACATCATCAGAACCCAAATCAACACTAACATCCTCTACAGAATCATCAACAACATCATCTTTTACAGACTCATCAATGTCATTTTCATATTCAAAATGACTATTTTCCTGATGTTTATCTTCGTGAATATCTTCATTAATATCCGAATTTATACTTTTACCAAATATAATTGGTTCCTCCTCATCCAATACACGTTCATCGTCATGACTGTGATCAACATAAATATAATCATCATCTGAGCCCAAATCAACTTTATCATCCACAGATTCTTTTTTAGAATTTTCTTTAACAGATTGTTCTAACTCTTCTTCTAAATCAGAATTTTTTCCTAAGTCTTTAGTAAATTTAAGTCCTGAAAATAGAGGATTTTTATCCATTTTCTCTTCAGCATCATCAGATTTAAAGAATGATTTAATTTTTTCTTTTATAGGATTTGATGCTTTTTTGATATTGTCTTCAGTATAATCCTTTTCATCTTCCCAAACTTCAGCATCATCCTGTGGAGGAACATCTTCAGTTTCTTCCCACACCTCAGCATCATCATTTTCAGTTACTTTATCATCTTTAGCTTCCCAAACTTCAGCATCCCCCTCGGAATTTGTTTCCAAGTTACTGTCGTCTGAAACAGAGTCCTTTTTATCTGAAGTTGACTCTTCATGAATGTCAACAACAAATTCAGAATCATTTTCTATGTAAACATTATTAATTTCATCATCTTCAACAACAGAATCCCCAGACTTATCCTCACTTTCCTCAACCACAACAAACTCAGACTCATCTTCAACAACAGAATCCCCAGACTTATCCTCACTTTCCTCAACCACAACAAACTCAGACTCATCTTCAACAACGAAATCCTGAGACTTATCCTCACTTTCCTCAACCACAACAAACTCAGACTCGTCTTTAGCTTCTGATGTTTCATTAATGACATCATCATCGAAAAATTCAGTTGGATTAATCTTACTTACATCAACAGGTTTTTCTAAAATATCCCCATCATCAACTTTTTCAACTTCTACAAAATCGCTAGGTCCGATATCTTCAGGGTTAATTTCCTGAGATTCTTCTTGAGCTTTTTTTTCTGCTTCTTCTTTTTCACGGGCAAGACGTAATTCTTCAGCTTTTTTCTCTGCTTCCAACCTGCGTTTCTCAGCTAGTTTTTTAGCTTCTTCAGATTTACGTTTTTCTTCCTCACGAGATATTTTAATTGATTTTTCAACATAGTCCAGGAGTTTTTTACGACCTAAATCTCTGTTTCTATACCAATCTGTGGACCATAAATGGTATAATTTCCATCCTAATCCTGTAAGCACCTGTTCACGTAACCTGTCCCTATCACGGGCTACTTTACTTGAGGAATACATTTTTCCATCAGTTGTAATTCCTAAAATGTATTTTCCAGGATTTTCATCATCAACAATAGCCAAATCAACTCTAAATCCAGCACATCCGATTTGTCTGTCAACAGTATAACCATTTTCTTCTAAAAAGCTGGCTATCGCATCTTCAAACGGCTCTTTTGAATGTGCCTCCATAGCAGGAGTTCCCAATGTCAAGTTTTCAGCATACTCTAAAAATTCCTTTAATGATTTGACGCCATAAGGAGGGTTAGCTGTTAAATTCATGTCATAAGCTTTGAAGTTTGAAAATACCACACATTTTTCCCTTGCACGTGTAATCAGTACATTCAATCTTCTTTCCCCACCATCCTGGTTTAAAGGACCGAAGTTGAGGGACATTTTCCTTTCATTGTCAAATCCATAACCCACACTTATCAGAATAACATCCCTTTCATCACCCTGAATTGTTTCAAGGTTCTTAACGAAGAAACGTTCTTCCCTATTTTCTGAAAACAAAGGTTCATATTGAGGATACTGCTTACGTTTTACCTCCAATGCTTCCAAGATTGCATTTTTTTGAGCAACGGAAAATGTTCCAACACCCAAACTTTTTGTATCGCCATATTTTTCAAAATGATTGAATATTTCTTCCACAACATCCTGCGCCTCTAAAGGATTTGCAGATGATGAACCTCTATCATATGCAGTATTCGGGTTGTAATGGAACTTCAAACCAAGTTCAGGGTCTGAATGTGAAGGGGAAGGGTATACCAGCAGGTCATCATCATAGAATTCACGATTTGAAACTGTAATCAGGGATTCATGGCGGGACCTGTAGTGCCATTTGAGCATTTTAACAGGGAACGACAATTTACACAAATGCAGAATACTTTCCATATCAAGTGAAGTTGCCTCCTCCTCGTCACTATCTGCATCTGACATCTGGTCGAAAAATGAAGTTGGAGGCAATTGCTGAGTGTCTCCCATAACTACAGCAGTTTTTCCTCTCATGAATGCACCGAGAGCATCTTCAGGTTTAACCTGACTTGCTTCGTCAAAAATAACAACATCGAATTGCAGTTCTTCATTTGTCGGATCCAAATATTGTGCAATTGACAATGGACTCATCATAAAACAAGGTTTAATCTGTTTTATCATTCCGCCGGCTTTTTCCAGAAGTTTTCTAACCGGCATGTGTCCGCTTTTTCTTGTAAATTCACCTGCAAGTATCTTGGCTTGAGGATTTTCGGTTCCACCAAATATTTTCGGAATATTGCTATTTAGCTTGTGGAAAATTCTTTTTCTGTTTAAAACTAAGATTTTTTTATCCAATTCCTTGAATTCACGGATTCTGTTTTCATGCAATTCTCCAATGAATGTAGCCAATTCCTGATTTTCAACGAATAATATGTTTAAAAGTGAATCTGCAAAGTTACCTTCAACTAATGCTTCAATATCTTCTTTCTTAATATTTCTCTTTTCTATTGAATCAACGAACATTCTTGCATTGGAATTCTGAAGAGCATTTTTAGTGTTTAAGTATTGTGACCATAAGTGAAGACTGGATAGCTGTCCTCTCCAGTTGTATAATTGTTCCTGCCATGCTTCAAAACTAACATCCCCTGTTTCCCTTTTAAATATCAGTTTGCTTCTTGGGTTTAATTTATCCTTCAATCTTGTAAGCACGCGTACAAATTCCTCTCCGGCATCGATATAGTCTGCAAGGTCCCTTTCGGGATTAATGTCAAACAAATCTTTACTCATCAAATCAATTGTATTTTCAGAAAATGTTCCTTCACGAACAAGAGCTGAAAATTCATACATCCATTTGGCGATTGCTTTTAAATCATTAGGATCGGCATTCAAATGCCAATATCCACCATAATATTTCTGACCTAATGCATTATTGGCTTCCAGATTATTTTTAATTTTGATAACAGCTTTTGCTTCCTGCAAATCCCTTATAATCTCATCAATGCTTCCAGGGACAGGTACTGCATAATACCTTTCAACAAGTTCAATGTGTTGCTTGTTATTGAAGAAACGGAACTTCTTATGGGAAATGTTTCTTAACTCATATATCAATCTGTCAATGTCTGCCTGGAAAATATTCTGATTGAATTTATTTAAAATTCCTGAGTATTTTTGATACCTTTCAAGCTCCTGAATTAATCTGAATGCATCATCATTGTTGTTGTTCCATGCTCCGGACTTGATTATGCTTCCGTCAATTAATTCGGCATTTTGAGACTTTATAATTTCAAAAGCTGAAAGTGAATTTTGGAATTCATTCAATGTATCCGGTTTTTTGATTCCATAAATGTCATAGACTCTGCCACGTTCCACCAGGAAATTATCCAATGCATGCAAACAATCGTTTATTAACATTTCAATTTCTCTCAAATCCGCCGGAAGCAAGCTTTTAGGAGAGCATTTGCTCCACGGATTTTCTTTTGAAATAGTTTGATAAAGCTCAGCTAGGTTTTCAAGAGACACCTTCATGTCATCCAACTCTTTAAGAGTAACATCTTCAGGGTTTTGGAATCTGACCAAAGGCATTATAGCGTTTTTCCTTGAAAAATGATCATCTGCTGACTCTTTCATTCCATACAACTGAAATGGAGATAAATTAACGGCAAAAGCTGGCCTGTGAATAATTTGAGAGTAATCATCAAGCTGGCGACGTAATGTTTCCAACTTACGAATTGTCTGGTCTATATTTAAGGGCTCATGAGCACGGACATTGGTTGCTTTCTGCAAATCCTTTAAGAATTTTTTACGTCTGGTCTTGTGGGAATGAAGTTCCAAAACAAATTTGCCTAATCCAACACCAGTTAATCTGTCCTTTACAACATCAAGCGCGGCCATTTTTTCTGAAACAAACAGAACAGATTTGCCTTCTGCCAACAATTCAGCTATCAAGTTCACGATAGTCTGTGACTTACCTGTTCCAGGAGGTCCTTCCACAACAAGGTTACGACCTGCCTTTACATCCTGAATAGCAGCAATCTGAGATGAATCCGCATCCAGAACCTGATACATGTTTTGATATTCAAGTTGGGAGTCAATGTCCTCTTCCCGAAATGCCTCCTGATCATTTTTAGCGGGATTGAAAATAGCCTGTATCAATTCATTTTTAGTCAAATCCACATTTTCCGCCCAAGCTTCCGGATTTAAATCATTATACATTACGAACTTAGTAAAACTAAAGAAACCTAAAGCCACATCACTGTTCACATTCCAGCCGTCCATTCTGCTGACTGAACGCCTCACACTTGCAATATAATGGTCAATGACTTCACCATATCTTTTAAATTCAAAGCGTGGAAATTCAATACCCGCTTCCAGTAATTTGGCCTTAAGTGAAATATTGGTCTGAATATCCTCTCCAGTCCATTCAAGGTTAAATGATTCACCAACCTTCTTCCTTTCCATTGAAACTGGAATCAACACTAACGGAGCCTTATTTTTCTGTTTTGGTTTGCTTTTGTCTTTCCACTCCAGAAATCCGATTGCAAGATAAAGAATGTTGTAACCCTGTTCCTGAAGCATTGTTTTTGCTTGGTTATTTATGTAATATAATCTTTTCTGGAGCTCCTTTGGAGTCAATTCAGTAGCAAGTTTCTTGTCCCCTTCGGAAAATTTGGAAAAATCAAATGGAATGTGATCCCAGACAGATGACTTGTCTTCCTTCTTATCTTTTTTATTGGCTACAAAATACATTTTATTTTCCTGCAGAACCAATGTCTGAAAAAGATTTGTAGGGGACTGATTTACAATAGTGATAGTTTTAGCTCTTGATTTGAAGTTAAGAAGTTGATTTCTTAATGTTAAATCCAAAAGCTCCTTACGTAAATTTTTAAATTCCTTTTCGATTATATTATCTGATTTATTTAACATGATGACCCTTGTAGTGTTTAAAAATT
>CADAOO010000048.1 GCA_902789505.1 uncultured Methanobrevibacter sp.
AGCATGATGGAAAATGCTAACGTTAAGATAGCCATTGATTGTGATAGCCTTTTCCTGTCATTCATAGTGTTCATTGAGGATTTGAAGATATGCTCAATTATTTCAGAAAACAGATATGGAATTCCCAAGCTAAACTTTTTAATGGATACCAATTACTGAATTGGTGTCCTATTCAATTTTTTTGATATACCTTTAAATATTACTTCTTAAATATTATTATTAACATTCTTTTTGAGGTATGCCTATGGTTAAAATAAATTATTGTCCTTCATGTGGAAATGAATTGGATGAGCAAAGTTTCATCTGTCCTAAATGCAGTTTAGACATTGAAGAATTATTTGCTAAAGGTTATTTGCTTGCAAGCAACAATAAGAAAAATTCCATAGAGCTATTTGAAGGAGATGAAGAAATAATTGTTCTTGATGATGAAAAGAATAATTCTGATGATGCTGATGAAGTTGTCATTGTCGTACCCCAGGATTCAGCTAATGACGAATTGGTAATCGACTTTGACGAACTCGGTATTGATGTTGAGGATCTTGGCGATAACATCAACATTGTTGTTGAAGTTGACGGCGTTTTTGAAGATGGAGTGGAATTCGATAAGAATAAGGAATATGTTCCACGGGCCAATTATTGGTTTTACGACGATGACCCTTATGGAATTGTTTATTATGAATTTGTTAACGATGATTGATTATGAATAAAGAAATCCCATATTATATTCTAGATTTGAAAGGTAATTCTGAGAGATTATCTTCAGATAATCCTGCATACATTGATGATGAAGAATTAAGAGAGTTACTGGTTGATTTTTTAGGAGATTCTGTGCCTGAGAGTGAAATTCAAAAAATTTTGGATGCCGCTTCTGATGAAAAACTCTCTGAAGAGGATTTCGATAAACTGATTGACGAGTTTATTTTGAAAAATAAAAAATAAAATCCCTATTTTTTCCATAAAAAATAAAAGTTTATATATAATGATAAAGTAATATTTTATTATCATTATTCTTTAAGGCTCTTTATTGCTCTCAGAATTGAACTGTTATTTTTTCTTGCTTACAGTTTTAATTGAAAGAGTCTTATTGACGCGATTATTATTTAATATATTATATTTATTTAGGTGAAATAATGGCAATTTCTCAAGGAAAATCAACAAGAAGTCCATCCGGTGCAAGAAACGTTGCAAACCGTGGAAAAAGGAAATCAGAGTTAGGCAGAGATCCTGCTGAAACCAGATTAGATGAAAAAAGATTAAGAAAAATCAGAACCCGTGGCGGAAATGAAAAACTCAGATTAGCTACTGGTAATAAAATCAATGTTACTGATGCTAATGGTAAAACCGAAGTTGTAGATATTCTTGGTGTAGTTGAAAACACTGCAAACCCTAACTACGTAAGAAGGAACATCATTACCAAAGGTGCTATCGTAGAAACCCCTGAAGGTAATGCTAAAGTAACATCCAGACCTGGTCAGGATGGTGTTATTAACGGAATTTTAATTTAAAGATATCTCTTTAAATTCTCTTTTTTTTTAAATTTTTTTAACTAAAATTATATACTTGTTCTGACATATATTATTTCATTAATAGTTTTTTTTAGGAGATAAATATGTCAGATGATAAAGTTAATATGAATCATGGTGCTGGTGGAGAGGTAATGGCAAATTTAATTGCCAGTACTGTTTTAGATAATATCACAAAAAAGAGTGTAAATGGTGGTATTAGTTTAGATGCTTTGGATGATGGCGCATCTATTCCATTGGGAGACTATGAAATCGTTTTTACAACTGATGGTCATACTATTGATCCATTATTCTTCCCTGGTGGGGATATTGGTAGAATTTCTGCAGCAGGAACAATAAATGATGTTTCTGTAATGGGTGCACGTCCGTTAGCTATTTCCAATGCAATCATCATGCAGGAAGGGTTTCCTATTGAAGATTTGGACAAAATAATTAAATCCTTAAATTCAACATGTGAAGAAGTTGATGTTGCCGTAATTACAGGAGATACAAAAGTAATGCCTCAGGATAAGCTTGAAGGGATTGTAATGGTAACTACCGGTATTGGAATAGCCAAAAAAGGTGAAGTCGTTCGTGATTCCGGCCTTGAAGTAGGCGATAAGATTATCGTCACAGGCAGTCTTGGCGATCATGGAATGAGTTTAATGTCTTTTAGAGAAGGTTTTGGTTTTGAGACTGATTTGAAATCTGATGTTGCTCCAATGTGGAATATTATTAATAAAGCTTTAGAAATTGGCGGAGTTACAGCAATGAAGGATCCTACACGCGGAGGATTTGCAAATGCGATAAATGAAATGGCCTCCAAAGCGGGTGTTGGTGTTGTACTTGAACAGAATGCAATTCCAATTAAGGAGGAAGTTCATGCTGTTTCTGAAATGTTGGGCATTGATCCGTTTGAAGTAGCTAATGAAGGAAAGGTTGTTATGGGAGTCAAAGCAGATAAGGCTGATGAAATCCTTGAAGCAATAAGAAGTGAAAAGTATGGTGAAAATGCAGCAATAATTGGTGAAGTTGTTGAAGGAGATTATGTAATTGTCAATACTCCAATTGGTGGTGAAAGAATTTTGGAAGCCCCAATTGCAGACCCTGTTCCAAGAGTATGTTAAGGTGGTAAAATGGTAAGTATGTTTACAAGAAGAGTTATCGCATATGTTATTGATTTCTTTGTGGTATCTGCGTTCATGTGGATTGTATCCTATTTATGTTATATAATATTCAATCCAGTCAATGTTTACGGTGTTTATCAGTATTTCCCTATCGTTGTTCCAATATTAATCATGCTCTACTTTGTTTATTGTGAAAAGGTGCACGGAGCTACTGTCGGTAAAGCTTTGATGTATCTGCAAGTAAGGTCAAGAAATGGCGCTTATATAAATTGGGCACAGGCAATCGTGCGTAACTTAAGCAAAATTTTCTGGATACCAATAATATTTGACTGGGCCATCGGCAGAATTATTGGTCATGATAGAATATTGTCATATTTTACAAAAACAGTTGTGATTGATGAGCTTAGATAAGCTCAAATCCATTATTTTTTTGATACAATGATTAAGAAAGTTCAAGTTTTATGGTATTTAAACAAGGATGATTTGGAAAACTACTGCATAGACTTCAAGGAGTATAAATCTCATAAACTGGAAGGCTATGAAATATGTGACGTTGAAGAGGATCTGATTTATGATTTATGCGACATAGATTCTGATAGGCTGGAACCTGTCGGATACTTTAAAAACAGAAAGGAACTTGAAAATCATGTATCTGATTTCCTTGCCAATGCAGAATTTGAATTAAGTCTTGATTCTCCTGAACTCAAATCCAAAATAGACAAGGCCATAGAATCAATCGATTTTTCACATGAGGACTACTATATTTCAATAGGTCCCGGCATAGGCAAGGATGATAATAGAATAACAAGCTGGTTTGACGCCCTAAAAAAGGAGTATAAGACAGCGACCCGTGAAAATTTATGGGTTTTGGCCGTTACCGGTTATGACCCTTATGATTTGTCATTAACAGGCAAGACACTGTCATTTATTTTAGCTGATATTTTGAACTTAAACGAATCATCCCTCGATAACCTGATTCCTAATAAGGGCCATATCAGTGTTGAAGAATGGAATGAAATATTGGATAAGGTTTATAAGAAAAATAAAATATATTTGGGTTTAAACAGGGTTGTTTAGCTATTTTTTGTAATGTTCACAATAACGTTTGTACCTGCAGGATCTGCATTTGTTCGGATTTTTAGTTGGTATGAACGGTTTTTTACCATCTAAAAGACCGTGCATTCTTTCAATTGTGAATTTGATTTCTTTTTCTATTTCCGGAGTGAATATCTCAATCCAAAAGAGATTATTAGTTCCCCTTTCACGTAATGCTGATTTGATTGTTCTGGTTTCATTGGTCATATTTTTATATGCAAGGCAATATGCCCTGACCTGGTTCATTGTGGATTGGTAAGGTGTACGCCCCGGCTTGTCATCGATTATTACAATTTCATCAGGTTTCATCCATATCTCATCAATATATCCTCGGATTCCATATTCTGGTGCAACTACAAAACATTCTCTTGATATTATTGCGGTTTCCTTTGATGCTTCAACGGCCTGTTCGAATGTTGCAGGTGTTGCGTCCTTCTTGAAGATTGTTTCAAGTTGTTCGTGTATTGCACTTCCATGTGTCATTTCGGGTGTTGGGACACTTTCTATACCTTTCATGTACTCGAGATATATCTGGTATTCACAATATCCTTGCTGGTTGAGCCAACTAATGGGGAAATTGTTTTTTCCTTCAATTATTTGAAGGCCTTTTATTGAAGGATGTTCTTTAATTTCGTATTCCTTTTCAAATCCTGTAATGTTTTTTTGTTGCATATTTTTATTTTTGTTTTCCGGTTATGTAATACTTTTCATTCGCTCTATGGATTTTTTTATATATGGGTCTTGATATAGTAATGTCATGCATTATGTAAAATCAAAAGGCATCCTGTCTAAAAATAATGGAATGAATCTCTACAGGGGCTGCAGCCACGGCTGCATTTACTGTGATTCCAGAAGTGATGTCTATGGAATGGGGCATGAATTCGAAGATATTGAAGTAAAGGAAAATGCCCTGGAACTGCTTAAAAAGGAGCTTAAAAGAAGACCTAAGGCAATGATTGGAACAGGGGCAATGACCGATCCGTATATTCCATTGGAAAATCATTTGAAGTATGTCAGAAAAACTTTGGAACTGATTCATGATTACGGTTTTGGCTTTACATGCATTACCAAATCAGACCTGATTTTAAGGGATTTGGATTTGCTTAAAAGGATTAATGAAAAAACTAAGGCGGTTGTGCAGATGACTTTGACAACGGCTGACGATGATTTGTGCAGTGTTTTGGAACCTAATGTCTGCACAACAAGCAGGCGTGTGGAAGTGCTTAAAACATTGGATAGGGAAGGCATTCCGACAGTCGTATGGCTTTGCCCGATTCTTCCCTATATCAATGACACGGAAGAAAACATCAATTCAATCATTGATTACTGCATCGAAAGCAATGTGAAGGGAATCTTCTGCCATGGCATGGGACTGACTTTAAGGAAGGGCAATCGTGAGTATTTTTACTCAAAGCTGGATGAGCACTTTCCGGGTCTTAAAGACAGATATATCCAGGAATTCGGAGATTCCTATTCACTTCCAAGTCCCAATGATAAACATCTTATGAAACTCTTCAGGACAAGAACACGGGAGAACGGCATTCTGAATAACTTTAATGAAATATTCAGGTATCTGCATGAATTTCCCCAAAGTTCCTACCAGACCAAATTGATTTAAATATCTGTTTTTTTATATATTGATATGATGAATTTTAAGGATTTTAATATTTCGGATAGTGTTTTAAAAGCTATTGGTGATATGGGGTTTGAAAAACCTACTCCAATTCAAAAAATGGCGATTCCAATTGCATTGAAATCAATGGACATTACCGCTCAGGCACAAACGGGAAGCGGAAAAACCCTCGCTTTTGCAGTTCCGATTTTGGAAAATATTTTTATTCCGGACAAATCCCCTCAGGCCATTGTTCTGTGCCCTACAAGAGAACTATGCATTCAGGTGGCCTATGAAATTACAAAGATAGGCAAATACATCAAAAAACTTAAGATTCTAGCGGTTTATGGTGGCCAGCCTATCGGAAAACAAACCCGAGTCCTTAAAAAAGGAGTCCATATAATTGTTGGAACTCCCGGACGTGTCATTGATCACCTTGAACGGGGCAATTTGGGTCTGGCAGGTGTTGAAAGAGTTGTTCTGGATGAAGCAGACGAAATGCTTGACATGGGGTTCAGAGAGGATATTGAATTCATTCTCACAAACACTACTTTTAAAAGGCAGACCCTACTTTTTTCAGCAACAATACCTTCGGATATTAAAAAAATAGCCAAAAACTATCAGAACAATCCGAAATTTATCAAAGTCAAAAATAAAACTGGAAACATTCCAAAAATTACACAATACTCTTTTAAAACCCATCCCAAACATAAATTCGATGATTTATGCAAGTTGATTGAAGCCTATGATATAAAATCCGCATTAATATTCTGCAACACTAAAAAAGGCGTTGATTTTGTTTATAAAAATTTAAAAAAGAATGGATATTCATCCGAAGCTCTGCACGGGGACATGACTCAAAAAACAAGGGATAAAGTGATGAACAAGTTTAGAAATGGAAATGTAAGCTATCTGATTGCAACTGATGTTGCTTCTCGAGGTTTGGACATTTCAAATTTGAATTTTATAGTAAACTATGATGTTCCGCTAAACAGCGATGATTATGTTCATCGCATTGGAAGGACTGCAAGGGCCGGAAAAAGCGGTTTTGCATTTACCCTGGTCACACCGCAGGATGAAAATTCTTTTGCAAATATCAAAGGCAAAAATAAGACAGGAATCATCCAAAAGAATGTCCCTTCGGAAGATGAAATCGATGCAATTAAAACCAGAAAAATCCTAAATGAAGTGAAAAAATCTCTAAAGGAGGATGATTTGGAAAAATATGTTAAAATAATTAAAAAGAGTTCTTCAAAAAATCTTAGCAGTGAAGAGATAGCTGCTGGTTTATTAAAAATGTTGAGGGAAAAATAGTTATTTCCCGCCATCTATAATATTAAATTTAATTTTCTCATTTTCAAGCTCACGGATGAACGCTTTGCTCATATCTCCAACACAGATTGCAATAACGTTTAATCCTTTGCGGGCTGCATTTGCAGTTGCCTGAGGTGCTGCAAATTCAATATCTATCGGTATGTCAAGTCTCATTGCAACGGCGCGTGCAACAGTACCTGCAACAGCAACCTTATCTATTTCAGCACCGCTGTTGGTTCCGTTTTTAAAAATGGTTTTAATCAGTTCCAAATCACAGGCTTTGGAACCGCCGTCCTTGATTGTAGGAACATTGATAACAGTGACTTCACCGACGCTCATGTCAATGATGCCTGTAAGGTTTGTTAATGACACGTCAGTATCTGCTTCAGCATCTTCCAGAACAAGACCGGTTGCATTTTCTTCTTTTTTATGGGCAAATAGGACTCCATTGTCCATATAAAGTCCAACAATATCGTCTTTTTTCAAGTCTTCTTTTGCAATTGCAGGCCAGATGGTCTTGTAATGGTTCATAGTTTCTAAAACAGAATCAGTATATTTTCTCAAGCTAATTGCATCCCTTTTTACTTTATCAATACCTGCTTGAGTGATTTTATAAGGTGACCTGCCGTCCTTGGAGGTAATATAACCTTGTTCAATTAATGTTTTTATATTTTCAGAAACCGCCTGAATGGTGATTCCTAAACTTTTAGCCAAATCTTTTTGTTTGAGATGAGGGTCTTGTTTAGATATTTCACTCAGTATCTGAAAATGTGTAAGAGCCCCCCTCTTTTTGAAAGTTTTCATATATTCATTCCCCTAAAATATTAGATTGATATTTATTTATTCATTTTATATTATATATAATTAGCTTGAAATTTTTCCGTTCAATTTTTCATTGAACAGGTTCAGGAATTCATCTTTTTTATCAATTGGTATGTAAGCACCGCAGGCCATGGCATGTCCTCCGCCGGTTCCGCCAACATCTGCAGCTATTTCGCGCATTATATTTCCAAAATGTATTCCGTCATATGAAAGCAGTCTGGAGCATCTAAGTGAAATCTTAAGGCCGTAATCGTCGGTTTGCGTATATCCGATAATCGGCTTTTTCCAGTTGCAGTATCCCAATATCATTCCTGTCACGGTCCCGACAATTTCGGGTTTTATTCCTGTTCCGTCAAAGTATTGCAGGTTTTCCAATTCGATAATGTTTGTTTCATCACTTTCGGCAATCTGTGATATTGATGTTGCAAGATTATACCTGTGGGTTTTGCTGATTGATTCAAGTTCATCGAGAGCTTCAATCCTGTCTCCCTTCAGCACTTCCATTGCCACTTTTTCCTCATGGTTTCTTCCGCATGCGTTCATAGCTGTTGAAAATTCGGACCCGTCCCTCAGGAAACTGTCTGCATCCTCTTTTATGAATGTGTATGCATCTCCAATTATCAGCTGAGGAATATACTGGATATATCTGCCGGGAACTGCCTTGGATATCATTCCGAGAAGTTTCTGATATAGTTTTGTCTTTTCTTCCATTGTTAGCTCATTAAGTTTTTTGCGGTTATGCTTTTCATCGATTCCGAGCTCTTCTAAAATTGCCATGGTTTCTGTTGTGTTGTTTGTAATCGGGAGTTTAACGTCACTGAAATAGGAAAGGGCAACAAACAGCGGTCTTGTATTCCGTCCGTAAATGTTAATGTCGTTTTCATCTAACTTAAGATAGCCTTCATCGATGGCATCCTGCTGGATTATTCTGTTCAATCCTTCAAAATGCCCTGATTTGGTGTTTTGCATATCTCCAATTGCTGAGAGAACTCCAATCCAGCTCAAATCACGGTATCCAAATTCCTTTGCAAGAAAATAACATAGTCCTCCGCCGCAGACATCGTATGATCCGTCAATGCCGTGGTGCAGAGGATTTATTTCAAGATAATCGTAATTTTTATCATTTCCATAGTCCAAATCCCTTAATGGGGGGTGGTGGTCCAGAATTATAATTTTTTGTGTGTCCTTTGCTTTTGTATCAATTCTCTGGCCTGAACCCAAATCGGAAAATATTGTAAGTTCATGGTCTAAATCGATGTCATCCAGTACATCCAGATTGACAAATTCAATTTCATGGGCCTTATTTTGCCTGTCGAGGATGGTTGATAATATTGCGCCTGAACAAATGCCGTCACAATCGATGTGGGAATACACTTTAATGTCTTCGGATTCCTCAATCATTTTTTTTGCTTCACGGTATTGTTCAGCCATTAGTTGTGGTATTTCCATAGTAATCATTTCTTGAATTCTTTTATTTTTAAACTGATTTCGCGGATAAGCTCCAGTTTTGTCTTATCCCATTCAACTAAAACTCTTCCTGATTTTTCATACCATTTTCCGGGATATGAAAATTCTTTCTGTACATTATATTGTAATCCAAGTCTTTTCAACGCTTTTTCAATATCGCTGATGGTTGGTTCAACAACGGCATCATCCTTTGAAATTTTACGCCCTTCTGAAAGACTTAAATTTTTATTCAAATATTGCGGCCAAATTGTAATCATTTTAACACCTTTCATTTAAAGTTTCAAATAATAATTCCATCATGTCTGGAACTGTGTAAGTATCAGGGTAAATATTTTTAACTTCGTATTTGTCCAAAACACGTGCAGTAATCGGACCGATTGAGACGACCAGCAGGTTTTCATTTAAAAGCTCTGCAATTTTCTGCTTGTCATCAGCTATTGTAAAGAAGTTTTCAACAGTTAATGGACTTGTAAATGTAATTGCATCAATTTCTCTGTTTTCGATTTTTTGGATAAGTTCCTCAACTGATTTTTCATCCATGGGGAATAATGATTTGTATGCTTCAGCCAAAATAACAGTATTTCCAAGTTTTTCCAACTCTTCAGGAAGCACTGGTCTTGCAGAAGCGGTTCTTGGAATTCCTATGGTTTTGTCTGTAATTCCATTTTTTTTAAACTCCTCGATAAGGCCTTCGGCGGTAAATTCTTTAGGCATCAAATCAACAGTCATGCCTTGCTTTTCAACCAGCTTGCCTGTCTTATTTCCGATAACAGCTATTTTACACTCTAAACTTTCTAAAAAGTCTGGGTAAAACTTGTTTAGAGAAACGATTGTTGTCGGAGATGTAAAAACAATCCAGTCAAGTTCGTCTTTGTTTGCAACCAGATTCTTTAGAGATTGGGTATTTACAGGTTTCAAATCAAGAGTTGGCGCCAGAACAAACCAGATTCTTTAGAGATTGGGTATTTACAGGTTTCAAATCAAGAGTTGGCGCCAGAACAACTTCTCCTCCTAATTTTTCTACAATCTCGCAGGCTTTTTTCGCCCTGTCCTTTGGCCTTGTTATCGCAACAACGGGTTTTGACATTTATATTTACCTCATTAATTTATACTATTTTATATTTTGTTTGTATTTCTATATATTCTTTTTTAAGTTGAGAATTTATGGAAATTGATTTGACTTTATTAAATTGATTTAATTAAGTAATATTTAGTTTAAATTCTATTATTTACTTTAAAAAACAGTCAAATTTAATTATTTTAAAATATAAATATTATTGTTAATTAATATTCAAGTTAAGGGGGGGATTAAGTTAGATTATATATATGACTATGAATATGATTTAGTTGATTTAACTATTAAAAATGATTTCAAATATTTAAAATCAATTGAAATGTGTAAAGGTATTATT
>CADAOO010000049.1:0-1430 GCA_902789505.1 uncultured Methanobrevibacter sp.
TCATTAGCCAAAGGATTGATGTCCAAACCCTGTATCTTTTTGTCCATGTGAACAGTTTCAAGTTCATCATTGGAATCAAGGACAACAACAAAACCCATTTTTTTTTTAAACTTAATAGCCCCATCAAGATTTTTATGGGTATGCAAGTAAATGTCATCAAAACCTGATTGATTAGCAAAATTTTCAGCCACATCAAACATTTTGGAAGCCAGTCCGCAACGTCGGCATCTCCTGTCAACGAATAATCTCCATATGCTTGAAGTTGATTCATTAGAATACAAATGTCTAAATTCCGGAAAATCTTTGTCATAAGCTCTTATGCCAATGGTTGCTATTACTTCACCAGTTTCTGTATAGGCAACAAAAAAATTATTTCTTTTTGGATTGACGTAATATTCATCCATGTTCACAATATCCTGATGCCATTCCGGAACATAATCATAACCGAATTCAAGTTTAATCATCTTAAATAAAAATTCCTGAACCTTCTTTATTTCCTGTGAATTTTTACTTAATTCCTTAATAGTAACCTTCATGCCAACCACACTTCAAAAAAAGTATTACATTTCACAATGATTTTAATCGAACAGTAATACTTTTTTACTGATTTTGAATAACTTTAATATTGATAAAGTACAAATTGATATATAAAACTTATCATTTTAAATTGAAAAGGTGATTTAATGGCGAAATTATTAGATGTTGAAAACGTTTCTATTTCATTCATTCAATATACTCAAGGTTTAAATCAAAGGGATTTGAAAGTTATCACCGATTTAACTTTAGATATTTCTGAAGGTGAAATACTGGCAGTATTGGGTTCAAGCGGGTCAGGTAAAAGCCTGCTTGCGCATGCAATATTCGGAATACTGCCCGAAAACGCAAATCTAAACGGAAAAATCAAATACAAAGGAAAAGAACTAACACAAGAAGACAAAGAAGAAATCAGAGGAAAAGACATAGTGCTTGTTCCCCAATCCGTGAATTTCCTAGATCCTTTAATGAAAATATCCGACCAGGCAATAGGACACACAGAAAGCGATGCGGAAAAGAAAGAGAAAAAACAAAAACAAAGAGAAATCTTCGAACACTACAATCTGGGACCCGAAGTGGACGACATGTACCCGTTCCAACTATCCGGAGGAATGGCCAGAAGAGTGCTTGTATCCACAGCACTACTTTCAGACCCAAAACTGGTCGTTGCAGACGAACCAACACCAGGACTAGACCAAAAAACAGTTCAAGAAACATTAAATCACTTCAAACACATGAAAGAAGACGGAATTGGTGTTCTTTTGATAACACACGACATTCACGCAGCACTGGAAGTTGCAGACAGAATCGGAATATTCTATTCAGGATACGTAATCGAAATCGCACTCAAAGAAGACTTCACAGGCAACGGAGAAAACCTACTACACCCATACACA
>CADAOO010000049.1:1457-11291 GCA_902789505.1 uncultured Methanobrevibacter sp.
CTACGACAGATGCGAAATGAGATTCGACAGATGCAAAAACGAAAGACCCGAACTAATAAATCTCGGAAACAAAAAAGTCAGATGCTTCAAATACGAGGAAGGTGCATAACATGGAACTTATCGGTTCAAATATTTCATTCAAATACCCTTCAGCTAAAAAATACATATTAAAAGATATTGACATATATCTTGACAATACAAAAATAACTGGATTAGTTGGAGATAGTGGTAGCGGTAAGTCAACATTGTGTAAAATTCTTTCAGGTTATATCCCAAAATTTGAAGGAAGGGTAACACTCAACGGTGAGGAACTTCCTAAAAAGGAATTTTGTCCTGTACAGCTAATCTATCAGCACCCCGAAAAGGTAATGAACCCAAAATGGAAAATGTCCGCTGTTTTGGATGAATCATGGGTGCCTGACGATGCCCTTTTAGAAGACTTCGGTATTCAAAAATCATGGATGACAAGATTTCCACAGGAGCTGTCCGGAGGGGAACTGCAAAGATTCTCCGTTATAAGGGCATTGAATCCGAAAACAAAATTCATCATTGCCGATGAGATGACCACAATGCTTGACGCAATCACCCAGGTGCAGATTCTGGATTCCGTTTTAAAAATCGTGAAACAAAGAAATATGGGATTTCTGATTGTAAGCCACGACATGGATCTGGTCAATACAATATGTGATGATGTTATCTACCTCAAGGATATCAACAAAATTTAATAATAAAAGGAAATCTACCTTTTATTATACCTTATTTTTTTTCAAAATTAACTTCCATAATAATATAAAAAGAGCTATTTTTTTCAAAAATTGATAAAAGAAAGGAAGTTTGAAGTAATTGGAGGAGAGGCAATTTGAAAGATAGGTGTATATGGCATTAAAAATTAATCGATTAAATACATTACTCCAAACTTTATATAATATTAATATGGGAATTATAGTATAAATACTTTTTTATAAAAAAGTAATACATAATTATTAAAAATATATAAAAATGTAATAATAATATTTAATCAGCCCAATTTAATGAGATTTTTAATGTGCAGGTCTGCCCAAATCATTGTAATGTTGTTTGAAACAATTTCACCCAAAACAATACCCATCCAGGCCCCCCAGACACCATAACCCAAAATTACACCAAATAAAATAGCAAATAATATTGTAAAGCCTGTCTCCCTCATGATTGTCTGAAACATCGCAGTGATTCCTTTTCCAAGACCCTGAAAAACATATGTTGAAGCAACACCTACACCCATTGTAGGATAATAGATTACAATCCATGCCAGAAAACTTGTCAATTCCCCTGCAATCCTTACACTGCTTCCGCTTGAAGCAAAAATTAAAGCAATATCACCTGCAAAGACATTAGTCAAAACTGCTACAATAAATCCTATGATTATGGACACTTTCATCGCATATCTGTGAGCGATTTGAATATTCTTATATTTTTTTGCACCATAGTTCGCTGCAATAACGCTAATCAGTGCAGTTCCAATAGCTAAAATTGGAGTGGTACCAATAACAACTATCCTCCAGCCGGTTGAGTAAACCGCAACTGAATCGGTTGAACCTAAATATGCCAAAAGCGCTGAGAAAACCGCTGCAAAAAATGCATTGTTCAGCAGCTGAATACTTGCCGGAATGCCAACCTTTATGATATCCTTTGAGATATCCATTTTAAAATTGAAATTAACCCAATATGGCCTTAAATAAGTATCCTTTTTGATGTAAAACCAGTAGAGCAAAATCATTATTACAAAAATTGATGAAATGATTGTAGCTATTGCCGCTCCTTTCACTCCCAAATTCAATGTATAAATGAAAATCGGATCCAAAACAATGTTTAAAACGGCTGAAGCCATCATTGCATACATTGGGCGTGTGGTATCCCCTTCCCCTCTAAAAATGCCGTATAATGCATTAGACAATATTATGAAAACCGAACCCAAAAGAATAACCTCACCATAGTTTGTTGCATAGCCGATTGTCTCACCTGCACCCATGGCATTTAAAATCAGATTTAAAAGGACCATCAAAACCACAGTCAAGATTAGTGAAACTGCAATGTCCAGAATTATCGAGTGAACAGATGCATTGTCCGCCTTGTGTTTGTCATCCTCACCAAGATACTTTGACAAAGCAAAAGCTGCACCTGAGCCCAAACCGTTTCCAAAACCGACCAGAATCATAAATATCGGAGTGAAAAATCCGACACCCGCAAGCGCATCAGCACCCAGGCCTGAAACCCATGCAGCATCAATCAAATTGTAAAAACTGGTTATCAATAATGAAACAATAAGCGGAACGGACATCTTTATTAATGCTTTTTTCGGATTTTCAAGCATCATATCAACATTGTTTGAAGATTCATTATTCAGCATCATTAATAGTTAAAAGTTATTCAAATATAAAATTAATTATTCTATAATTTTTCAGTTGCCTAATTTTCAGGAGAAATTATTAAGCCATTCCCCACTTTGAGGGCAACTTGTCTGAACCTGTGCAACATATGCATTAGTTTAAAAAAAAAGTGAAATTAGAATAGTGGATCTTTCACCATTCCAATTCTAAATGAGTTAAGGATAACTAAAAGTGTTAATCCAAGGTCTCCGAAACCAACAGACATCATTAAAGTAATAATACCTAAAATAGCTAAAACTACACATAATAATTTAATTGAAATAGCTAAAGTAATGTTCTGTTTAATAATGCCCATTGTCTTATGGCTTAAAGAGAACAGATACGGCAATTTTGAGATATCATCCTGCATCAGGGCAATGTCTGCTGTTTCAATAGCCACATCAGAACCTGCGGCTCCCATCGCAATACCAATATTTGCACGTGCCAGAGCAGGCGCATCGTTAATACCGTCACCAACCATTGCCACATCACCGAATTTATTTCTGACTGTGTCCAATATGTTCAACTTGTCTTCAGGAAGCAGGTTAGAATAAACATGGTCTATTCCAATTTCAGAAGCCACACTTGCTGCGGCATGTTTGTTGTCCCCGGTGAGTATGAAAGTCTCCACATTCTGATCTTTCAAATCTGCGATAACTTCCAGCGCATTATCCCTGATTTTATCGGATACTGTGATGATACCTAAAACCTTTTCTGAGTTTCCGATAAATATCAATGTTTTTCCTTCACCGGCATATCTGTTAATCTCATCTCTTGATATTTCAAAGGAACTTCCTTCAATTAAAGATTCATTAGCTGCATAGAACTGTTCCCCATTAATGTTAGCCAATATTCCTTTACCTGGAACATTTTTAAACTCTTCGACTTTATCGAAACCTATGTTCTGTTCACCGGCATAATCCACAATGGCCTGGGCAATAGGGTGGGAAGATTCTGATTCCAAGGAAGCCGCAATCTTAACGACACTTTCTTCTGTGTAATTTTCATCCAATACTTCAACATTGCTCAACTCGAGTTTACCTTCAGTTAAAGTACCTGTCTTATCAAAGATTACTGCCTTAATATTACGCATTTCCTCAACGTAGGTACTTCCCTTAATGATAACACCGTTCCTAGTGGCTGAAGTAATGGCTGATACCATTCCAACAGGTGTTGAAATTAAAAATGCACACGGACATGAAATTACTAAAAGTGAAAGAGCCTTATAAATCCAGTCAGACCAGTCCTGACCGAACAGCAATGGCGGAATACATGCAACAAGAATCGCTCCAACCATCATGATCGGAGTATAGTATTTTGCCACTTTTTCAACCAAAGTTTCAGTTTCAGACCTGTTAAGCTGTGACCTTTTAACCAAAGTTACGATTTTTGAAATCATTGAATCTTTAGCTGCGGTTGTTACCCTTATTTCCAGATATCCGTCTTCATTAACAGTACCTGAAAATACTTCATCACCCACATTCTTCGAAACCGGGACACTTTCACCAGTGATTGAAGCCTGGTTGATTGCAGATGAACCTGAAATAACTTCACCGTCCAAAGGAACCTTATCCCCAGGTTTTACAATGACAATATCGCCGATATTCACATCATCAACATTTTTAATCTCTTCTTTATCTCCGACTTTAACTCTTGCAGTGTCCGGAGCTATTTCAACCAATGATTTGATTGAACGTTTTGCTCTAAATTCTGAATAGTCTTCTAAAAATTCTGCAATATAATAAAGGAAAGTGACTGCTGCACCCTCTTCAGGATGTCCTATGATAAATGAAGCTACACATGCTATACACATTAACATTGCAGGACCGATAGTATGTCTTTTAACCAGGGACTTATAAGCTAAAACAGCTATCTCATAACCTGCAATTACAGCACCTGCCATATATGTGAGAGTGATAACTGTAGGATCAAATGACAGCCATTCAAAAACATGCCCTAAAGCAAATAATATACCGCTTGCAACGATGATTTGTATTGGCCTATTAGCTATCAACGGTTTTCCTTCAGCCAATAATTCTCCATCGTCATCATCGTCACCATCATCGTCATCAGCACAATCAGGACAACCGCAAAGACTTATATCAACGTCATCATGGTCGTGATCGTGGTCATGTTCATGTTCATGATGATGCTCATGCTCATGATCGTGGTCATGGTCATCGTCATCAGCACAATCAGGACAACCGCAAAGACTTATATCAACGTCATCATGGTCGTGATCGTGGTCATGTTCATGCTCGTGGTCATGTTCATGTTCATGATGATGCTCATGCTCATGATCGTGGTCGTGGTCGTGGTCATGATTGTGGTCGTGATCATCGTCATCAGCACAATCAGGACAACCGCAAAGACTTATATCAACATCTTCATCATAATCTATTTCTTCTCTATGGTCATGTACGCTTAAATCAGTGCTTTTCTGATAATCTCTTAATAACTGTTTATCATAATGCTTTGAATTTTCACAGCGAACTTCATCACATTCAGGGTCAAAACAGATATAGTTATAATGTTTTGGATTGCGACAATCTTCATCATTGCAATCCGCATCATAACATCTATTTTCAGCCATAATATCACCAATTAAAAATTATTCTAATATATGCTCCAAACCTACTTTGAAAATCATTTCAATATGTTCATCTGTTAATGAATATCTTGCCATTTTACCTTCTTTTTGGTATTTAACAATATTGTTTGCTCTCAATACCCTTAACTGATTTGAAACTGTAGTCTGGTTTAGCCCTAATGCTTCCGAGATATCACAAACACATAAATCTTCAGCACTAAGCAATGAAATAATTTTTAATCTTGTTGGATTTCCAAAAATTTTAAAGAATTCTGACAAATCAGAGTATTCCTCTTCTGAAAGCATTTGTTCCTTCACACGAGCAACGGCATCGTCATGAACATCAAATACCTCACAAATATCATCACTTTCATTTTCAAGATAATTATTTTTCATAGTATCACATATATTATATATTATAATATTACAGACCACGTATTTAAATGTTGTCATATCATGATATTATGATATGTTTTTTAAAAAAATATTAACTGACATGAGCAAAATTTTCAATTGATTTATTTGTTGCGATTTTCCCGCCTATAATTAAATATTGACTTCATGCATTAAAATTGAAAAAAATAAGCAAAATAAAATTAAAAAAATAGTGATTTCATGTCATATCCACAAAAACTGTATTCATTTTGTGAACTGAGATTATTCACTAATTTCTTGTCGGCTACCAGCCATGTTACGCATTGGCAGAAATACTATGGACAATATAGATTTATTGGAAATCCATTATGGTGCTGCAGGAACATTTTTATAATAGGAAGCATCAAGTTTCAGTTCCATTGGGGATGGAACTATGACTTCACCAGTCATCTGATGAGTTTCAGGATTACGCTTGATTTTAAATGAATTACTATTTTTGTTTTGTTCCCAAACTACCTTGTTAAGTATCTGTTTTGCATCTTTGAATGCCTGAGTCTGTTTATCGTTACAGTATGAAGTGATATAACTTGCCCGGGTATCATTATCCTTGATTTCTGCTGCCTGTGCAAGCACTTTACTCATTCCATCGAACATATTATTTTCGGCTTCATGCCAATAGTCCTGCACAGGTTGGCCATAAGTTTTGTGGTTTTCTGGTCCTGTACAACGTGTACATAAATCTTTAAATACATAATATGGATAATTATCTGTATCGAATTCACCTGTGTCATTTGCAGGCTGATTGGCTCCGTAAGCTTCACTGACATTTATACAATCATTAGATACAGGCACAAACATGCCATAAATTGGCGGACCGGAACTAACCCAGCTAACGCATGACATTTCTGCCGGAAGATTAGGGAACACCTGTATCACATGAGCACTTAGTGCTGTTTCAGTTCCAATCACCCTCATATCAATTTTACCAGTATCATCAGGAGAATATTTTGTTCCGTCATATCTATTACGCATAACCTGGCAGACGTCCTGTACTGAAACCTTTTTATCAGGTGTAAAACAGAGAGGATACATTGAATTATGATTATAGTCTGTGCCGAACTTTGAAGGCGCCAACAATTGGTGTCCCATCCATGTTCGCATATGTGCGTACTCGCTAGTCATCTGCTTTCCGGAATATGTTTCAAACAGATTAATCTCACCATTTTTACCGTGCACCGCGAAATTCTTTTGCTCGGCAAGACTGATTAAATCTTTAGATATGATATTTTCATCATATTCTGATAAGTACTCCAAGGAATACTCATTTCCAAAGACAGATACTTTGTCTTTTGGCAATTTCACTGCAGCGTACTGATGTCCGGTATACATCTCAACATACCATACTTCGTTTTGATCAGCGATGATGGCTATATTGGACCCGCTGCTGCCATACTTATCTATGAGTCCTAAAAGAACATCCACTCCTTCCTTGGCGGTTTTACTCTGACAAACTACGAGGTCTACAGCAGTATCTTCACATATTCCATCTTCAATTAATGGATCTGCTTCCAATGACTCATTATTCGGAAAAGCAGTAACGGACATGGTCATGGCCACACCGTATTCATTGGTACATGCAGCTGCATCCGAACTGACCTCACCGTATTCTTTTGTACTATTCATATATGGTGTTGCAGTGTATTTATAAGTGGTTGCCGGAATCTCCGTTTTTACCGTTTCAGCTTCATCAATAGGCATGAACCGGCCAGGTTCATTCTCTACTCTTGGAGTCACTGTGATATGACTCCCATAAACATCCCGATAGTCATTTGACCTGGCAAAAATTATTGAACCGTCGGAACTAACATCCGAACCGACATATACGGCAGTACATGCCGAGCCGGCCTGCATGCTGCACACCAACAGCATACAGAAAATTAAAAATATCAAATTTTTAGATGAATATTTTAACATAGAATAACATCCCCAAACATTCCCTAAAATAATTTCTACTTTTAGGGGTTATAAAAATTTTGAAATTTTTTAAACAAAAATACAAATTTATGAATTCAAAGACTGATTATTAAAACATGAGGATTTTCCAATAATTGTTTCTCCAACGCCCTGTAAATTATTGCCATCCCAATCAAAAATTAAAAAAAAAGTAATGAAAAGGAATTCAACTGTCCCGAAGGTTGTGAATCTCTTCACCACGGTATCTTACATCATTTACAAGCAACACATCTCCCAGATATTTGACATACCTCATGGGGTGATTTTCCAATACTATTCATTCGATAAAATCGCAACAAGGAGAATGGTGATTGCAATGATACTTTTATTTTTCATCTTTTTAAATCTCATTGATTACTTTTTGACAGCACCAACCAATGTTCCATCGATAATACAGTCAAAATCTACCTTGTCAAGCCAGCCTGCCTTGGTAAACATATCCATGAAACAAACACCAATGATTCGGCCATCTTCTTTTAGAATTTCATCTATCAGTTCATTTAACTCTTCCGTATCCACATCATATTTTGGCATGGACAATCCTCCAAGCAATACCACCACATCAGAGTCATGAGGATTTGAAACTTCATCATTCAAAACCATCGCATATGATTTTGACTCGAACTGATGGCAGTCATCTATATCCAATAGAGGAATGAAATGATTCTCCCTATCCCTAACGACATTGGTCAGAAATTCTGCAAATGGAGTGCAAACGCCCGGAGACCCGATATATGTAATCTTTTGGGCATCTCCAATTTCTTTTTTGAAAGTCACTAGCTGTCCGTTCAATCCTTTCCATTCATACACATCTTCCATCATATCACCTTAATCATAATTATGTTGAATTAATCATAAAACTTTTGGGTGAAAATAATGGTCAATCCATTACAGCAATCAAATGAATGAAGCCCTTAATCGGATTCTGAAAAAATTAAACAAGCCCCATTTAACGTTTAAAACTTATAAAAAAGTTCCGGTACTTACTCTTTTTCAGCACTGAAACTCTAATGAAAAATTTGTTTTGTAGTTATTATTAAATCTTTTGAAACCGTTGAAAACATTAAAATCATTGTCTGATATTGTAATATTGCTTTCACTCCGTAAAATTGCTTTAATTTCAAACAAAAACTATATATCATTTCTAATTTAATATGATAATATTAATTACAGTTTAATTAAGTAAAATAAAGCTATGGAGGAATGAAAATGGTCAATGAAAGATTCATCATTGAAACATATGGCATATAGGACAATGGCAAACAATTGACTTGGGAAGAATTATGTGATCTCATAAATAAATTGTATGAAGAAAATAAATTGCTGAAATCAGTTAAAACCATAGATTCTATCATCTCTGAGTTAAAAATAGAAAATGATTGTTTGAAATTCAAATTGGAAAGCACAAAAAAATTGCTACAAAAAATAAAAGATTATTGTGATGACATAGGGATGATAATAGATGGCTAGAAATCAGATGCAGAAAGATATTAGAGTTGCTTTATCTTGGTTTTCATTTATTCCGAGTTATGAAGCATATGAAGAAGATTTAGAGGTTTTTAAAAGGTTAAAATCATATTCAGAAAAAGATTTAGGTGATTTTGATACCTATACTGGAAAAGGAGGTATTGAATGAATGATAAACGAAAAACAGTCCCCTCTTGATGACATTATTGGAATAATTGACATTCCTCCAGTTGAAGGAAGGTTTCAGGAAATTCTTTCTACTCAAGAAATATTAGATACTGAAACAGACATCAAATATTATGGATTAGTGGATAGAGAATTTCTAGAGCTTGTCAATAAAATAGTTGAAGAAAAAGAAAAGTACTTTGAAATGGGAAAAAACGAATACGAATCAAGTCAAAGATGCCATTTACACAGATTAAGTGTTTTTCAAGAATATGCTCAAAAATATAAGAGATGCAGTAAATAGCATGATCTTATCTGTGAAATAGGTAGTAAAATAGGATTGCCAACTGGTATTTTTGGTGATATCAATCATAGAGCTGATAAAAGTAATGGAGGATTTTAATGACTAATAAAAGATTTATCATAGATTGCAAGGGCATTATCAACAATTGGAAAACAACAAATTCATAGACCTAACCCGGTGAAAAAATGACTGATTTCTTATATGGTCTGTTTTTAGGTTCAAGTTTTGTACTGAATCTCGTTCTTGCAATATATTGTATCCTACTTATAAAAGCATATAATAATGTGAGTGATGATAATTGATTGTTTATTTAATTTATGAATTGCATAATGGTGTTGAACAAAGATTAAGAACTGGATATGTTAATAGGAGAAATGCTTACAAGAAAGTAGAAGAATGGAATAATAGAGAGAAAGAAAAAGTGCATAGTTATTATATTAAAGAATTTGAGGTGATTGAGTGACTGAAAAACAATTTACAGTAGAAGACATTGAAGACATGATTTATCAATTAGG
>CADAOO010000050.1 GCA_902789505.1 uncultured Methanobrevibacter sp.
TCTCCGAATGATGATGAAGAGGTTTTAGAAGATGATCAAGAAAATGATGAGGATAGCGAAACATCCGAAGACTTACATAGCGATACACGCAGCCAAGAGACTGTACAGACATCACAAGAAATCAAAATCCAAGAAGAACATGTAGCTGAGGTTAAGGAGATCGTTGACAAGAATCCAAGAATCACCCTTTGGTCCTCTAGGTCTTCTGCTGTTTTTAGATATTTAAGGAAAACCGAACCTGAATTCAGTATTTCAAAGGAAGCTTCAATTTTAATAGATGAAGCGGTTTCCAAAAAATATCCTGAAATATGGGCACTGTTCGATGACTACTGAGTCCAAATTTTAATCTATTTTTTGTTTCATTGACAATTTTTACACTTGAAACTGTTCTATGGTATAATTTACAATATCTATTGTATAGCTATCTTTTTCTATTGGTTTGATGGATTTTTTATAAATTTATTCTTATAAAAAAGAGATTCAAATTCAATATAATTAATTGAAATTTCTATAAATCGAATGTAGTCTGAATTTCACCGCTTATTTTGATATACGGTTCAGCCCTATCAACTACAACCCCTAATTTTTTCAACTGTTCTTTTTTGGTAAATGGCATTTTTCTACGAATAGAAATTATTTGACGTGCAGATTTCACCCCAATTCCAGGGACTCTTATGAGGTCTACGAATGGCGCTTTGTTGATTTCTACAGGAAATATATCCATGTTTTTTGCAGCCAAAATCTTCGGATCTGTTGTAAGTGACAGCTTGTCGTTGTCATCAAACACCAGTTCCTTGACTTTATAATGATAATCGTTAAGCAAACTGTCTGCATTATACAGTTTTGCTGTTCTGTCAGTGGAACAGGCTTTTTTAGCTGAAAATTCAGTGCCTTCAACAGGGGTGAATGCTGAAAAATAGGTTCTTTTCAAGTCGGATTTTTTATATATTTTTTCCATTCTTTCAAGGATTTCCTTATCGCTTTCGTTGTTTGCCCCTACAATAAGCTGTGTGGTATGTGTTGAATTGGGATAGGTTGTGCTTGCGTTTTCCAGGCTGTTAATCCATGATAGCCTTTTTAGAATGTCCTTGTTATAATCCTTTGTTGATGACAGTTCGCTAAGTCCGGACGGCGTTGCAGCTTCAATGTTTATGCTCACCCTATTTGCCAGGGCCATTGCCCTTTTGATTGAATCCTTGCTGGCTCCCGGAACGACCTTCAGGTGGATATAGTCATCGTAGCCGTATTTTTTCCTCAGGATTTGAACGGTTTCAATCTGCTTTTCCATTGTTGTGTCAACATCGCCTGAAATTCCGGAGCTTAAAAACAGTCCGTTGACAAGTCCTCTGTTGTAATATCCAAGAAAAGCCCTTGCAAGCTCTTCTGGTGCAAGTTCAAGTCGGGTAAAGTTTCTTTTCGACTGGTTGATACAGTATTTACAGTCGTTTTTGCATTTGTTAGTTAAGAGAGTCTTGAAAAGAGGAATCTTGCATCCATTATGGCCTGTAGCTTCATATATTCCAGGCAGATTAACCTGTGAGCTTTTATTGTGACTTACATAATCACAAAGGTCATATTGTGCGGAATCCGTTAGGATTTTCATCTTTTCTAAACTGCTCATAATACTATTTAGTCTGTTCTATTAAATAACAATTAGTTTTACAATATATATATCTAATATAATTTGCATTTTTTACAGAGATTAAACAAAGTTTCAATTTTTAAGATTAAATGTTTTTAAATTGTGAATAAAAAAATGCAATTTTATTGTATTGTTAAATATTCACTTTATATTTTATTTATTGAATATTTCAATAAAAAATATCAAATAGATAGCTACTCGTATAATTTATATTACTTTTGATGATATTCTGTTAAGCTTTATATATGGGTATTTTTTTAAATATCAATTACTTCCAGAATAATTGTTCTGGAAAATATACAATATTAATTGTATTAAAACGAAAAAGGTGTGAAAATTGAATTTTAAATCAAATATGTTAAAAATATTAGTTGTATTTGCATTGATTTTAATGATAATCCCTGCAATTGCAGCTGAAGATACTGCTCAAGATGATGAGGCTGCTGCCGATTCTGACGATGCAGTATTAACTGAATCCGGTGCGGATGATTCATCCGAAACTTCTACAGACACTGATAACGAACTTGAAGCTGAAGATGCAACAGAACTTGAAGAGGGCCAGGCTGCCGGCGAACCTGCTGCTGCTGTTGGAGCTCTTGTCCCTGCTCCTAGCGGATTTATGATGGACTTACCAGCAGCTGACTTAGCTGTTAAAGTCACTCCGCAATACCAGACTGCACAAGCAGGCGACTTAGTTGTCTGGGCTACTGACTTTGTCAACTTTGGTCCTGATGTAGCTGAAGATGTTATTGGTCAAGTTGGATTATTACAAGGAAACATAGCTTTCTATGATGCATTTGCTACCTATTTCAATGCATTAAATGGCATGACAGAACCAGTTTCAATCTCTAATGACTATTTAGCTTTAATATTTGATCCTATAACTGGAATAATAAATCTTGGAGATATGGCTCCTGGTGATGTTATAACTTTATACATTGCTGGTGTGGCATTAGATGATGGCCAAGCCATATTTGCTGCTTCAATTCACAGTGACACCACCTATGACCCTAACCCTAGCAATAACGTTGACTTTGGTTACGTCAACTATGCTGGTGAAGCTGCTGCAGCTGAAGAAACCTTACCTGCTACAGGTAACCCTATCGCAATGGCTCTTTTAGCATTAATTTCCATTGTAGGATTAACCCTTGGTAGAAGATTATAAAATTCATGCAATTTTGTAAAATAATTTTAATGAGGTCATATAACTAAAAACACGATAATAAAAACTCAAATAATTGTTCAAAGCATTTATATGAATGATATATTAAAGAGTTTAAGGAATATATTGTAAATTATTATATCCTGCATTTCTTCATTTGTAAATAGAATCATATTGGGAGTTTGTCTCTGTTAATTCGGATAATACTTTGGCAATGTGCTATTCAGAGTTAACAATTGATTGATGATTGATATTATTCTGTTCACTGTGATGAGATTCGTATATTCAATAATTTGCTGGCACGGGAGTATATGTATTGTTGATGTAACTATACAATATATTACTTAATATCTTAATCTGGCCGTCATGATGATAACTCATCTGAGCTGTTTTTCTAAACAATTATTGTGTTTGAATTTACAATAGATTTTTTTTGGCGTCTCGGCCCTGTTTTGCAATCCTAAACATCACTACAACAATATTCTTTGTTTTTTCCGATATGGTGAATATTATCCATTCAAGGTGCAGTATTTTTTGAAAATATCTATTTTTTTGAAAAATGTTGAACTGATTGATAAGATATATCAAATAGATATCAAACTGTATATCTTATTTGAATTTTCATGTTAAACTGTAAACTTTATATATGATGAAAAAACTACATAACTGTAGTTATTATTTGAGGTAGTTGCGAAAATTATTCTTCGATAATGACTATGGGAAAAAATATTGTTATACAATTATGATTTTAAAAAACGAATTTTTATGAAAGGTGCCGACAATGAACTTCAACTCTAGAATATTAAAATTATCTGTATTGATAATGTTAGTTTTAGTATTTCTTCCGGTTATTGCTGCGGAAGATTCTAGCGAAGCTTTTTTTGTTGAATATGCAGATGAAAGCGATGAAGCCTTTGTCGTCGAGGAGTATGATCCGATTGATCTTGCTCAGGAACAAGCTTCACTAAGTCATGAAATTGAAGAGGAATATAATGAATATAATAAGGATGTTCCTGTTCTTGATCAGTCCGGTGAAATTGCTAATAATCCTCTCATAACACATGAAGAAATTAAGTCTCCTGCCACTGAAACCAACAATGTCCCTAATGATGAAGTTAACAATGCAGACGACATCAACAAAGATGATAAAATTGGTGTTTGTGACACTACTAATGTTAATGTAAATCATAATGATGTTGATGAGGATGTTGATTTGGAAGCGGCAGCAGAAAACAATAGTATTATAAGGCACGGTTCTTTAATATTCATCTCTGAAGAAGTTAATGATAATGAATATTTCCGTTTAATTAATGATTTGTTTACTGAAACAACGAATTATGAGACGCATAGCTTTAAGCGTAGTTTAATTAAGGTTTTAGAATTAAAGAATAATCTTTTAATCAATCAGGATGTTTCATTTATCTTTTCAGATGACTTTATGGCTGATTTGAATGGTGATTTAATAGAAGGTACTGATAAAATCACTACTGATTTTGCCTTCAGCATCGATAACTCCGTCGTTGGCAGCGATAATTTGGTCATTTTTGTATCTTCTTCTTTTTGTTCAAATATTACCCCTTGTTTTTATGCTTTTGTTTGCTGTAACCTTTTAGATTTTGAATCTTTTTTTGGAGACAATAATATATTTCAATATTGTCACAATTCCATTTTTAATATTAATATGATGTATGCAGATTTTTCTTTTAGTAAAGCTTATTTGGAAACCTATTAAAAACAATTTTAAACTTATGAGGTAAAAACATGAAAAATGCGAAACTTTTAGTAGTCGCTTTAATCGTTGCGGCGATTCTTTCAGTCAGTGCCGTTGGCGCTGCTGAAATCAGCTTAAATGCAACTTCAAGCGATCCAACTCAAGTTCCACATGAACAGGTTGTTTCAGTTGCTGAACCAACATCAGTTCAGGAAGTTGAAACGATAGATTTAGAATCGTCTGATGATAAGGGCATTGACATTAATAATGAAATAAAATTGGATTCAGACGAATTAAGAAGCACGAATTTTAAAGAGTCTTTAAGTAGAAATGATGATTCCATTTTGGGAGTCTCATTTGATGAAAATATTTTATCTGCTGGCCCTATTGTTAATGGGTCTGTTATATATCCGTCAAATCAAACTTTCCAGGATATTCGGGACTGCATTGAAATTGCAATGGATGGCAATATTATAGATTTGGGTGGAAAAACTTACCGGGGCACTCATACATATTTTAATGTAAAGAATAATATTACTATTATCAATGGTATTCTCAATCCTTCAGGAAATGCGACAGCGGGAATGGGCTTTACCAACTGTAATTTGGTCAATATTACTTTCCAGAATTTTTATTATGATAATGGTGCTTCAAACTGGCCTATTAATTTTAATAAAGCCGTTTTAACAAATGTGAGTTTTATAAATATGAGTTTTCCTGTCGCTTTCGGTACGGGTGAGGATTCTAAATTTGAGGGCTGCAAATTCATTAACTTAACTTCCCGTCTTCATTTTGATGCAACTAATTATGAATGGGGAGCCATGCTTATTTTGTACACATCAGAAGTAAACAACTCTCTTTTCTATAACTGTACTACAAACAGGCATTCCGGCGCAATTTGTGTTGCCGGACGAACAGGAGGCAGTAAACCAGGAAATATTGTTAACATTACAAACTCAAATTTCATAAATTGTCGTGCTGGTATCGGTGGTGCGATATACGTTCATGGTACTAATACAGATGAAAACTACCACAGTAACATTATTAACTGTAACTTTACTAACTGTAGTGCTATTTCATGGGGTGGAGCATTAGGTTCCAGCCAGAATTATTTAAATGTTGAAGATTGTAATTTTATCAACAATACCGCTAAAAAGGGTGCCGCTTACATGGTTGGAGGTATTAATGGTACTGCTTTGGATGGTTATAATGAACAGGGTCATAACAATACAATGAAAAATTGTTATTTCTTCAACAACATCGGATCCGAGGAAGGTGGAGCAGTACATATGACCGGAGATTACAACTCCGCGATTGATTGTGTTTTTGATGATAATTTCGCTATTAACGGTACAGGCGCTGCGATTTATGTGAAAGGTAACCATTCCACTATCCACAATTCCAATTTCACCAATCACGAGGCTGAAATGGGTACAGTGTATGTTGAAGGAAACTATTTAAACTGTACTGATTCCTATTTTGAAGGAAATGTCGCTTCCCATGGAGGTTCCGGAATTTATGTGGAAGGTGATTATACCCTCATTAATAATACACTATTCGAGAATAACAATGCTTCAAGACATGGTGGTGCAGTTCATTCCATTGGGGACAATGCGAGAATTTTGAATTCACAATTCTACTACAACAATGCAATTCCTAGTTTATATAATCCGGATTACGGATTGGGTGGGGCTGTTTTTATTGACGGTGACCATAACGAAATTTCTTTTTCACAATTCAAATACAATACCGCACGTAATGGATCAGCCATTTACAATAGAGGAGATAATTTAACTTTAATTGATGATACCTTTGACCACAACCAGGCTTGGAGTTATTTGTTATTCACAGAATCCAAACCTCAAGAATCTTACTGGAGTGAAGATTTAGAAACATTAGTTAATGTAACTCTTGAAGGGGGAGACAATCTTATAAACGCGATTTATAATGACCGCACTGTTGAGCATATTACTTTCCATAATGTAACCTATTACATCAAACCAACTCAATTATATCCGACAGGTAAAAGAACCACAGGACCGGGTTATATTAATCCGGTTGACGGAGTTGAAAAGAGTGAGGGTGGAAAATATCTTTATCAGGATTCCCGTGAGGACAATCAGGTCATTAAAGTAAACATTACCTATGACGGCAAAAAGGTCTATGAGTATGAAGGAAAAACTGACATGTATGGTAATGTGCTGCTTTCAATCAAAAAAGAAGACTTGGCTGACGGTCAATATCGCGTAGGAACATATAATGTATTCGCTTCTCACCCGGACGATACTATTTATACTGCAATCGAGAACACTACTTTATTCAAAGTAAATCCTCATGTTGATGTAAGCGTTACCAAAACCAGTGACAAGGATGTTTATTTCGTTGGTGAGAATGCAATATTTACAATAAGGGTTTATGGTGTTGGAACCAACGCGACTAATGTAAAGGTAAGAGACATTCTTCCGAAATCATTAGAATTTGTAAGTGCTGTAGCAGAGCAGGGTGAATATGATAGTGTAAATAATGTGTGGAACGTTGGAGATTTACCGCATGATAATTCAAGGATATTATATTTAACAGTCAAAACAACTGAAATCGGTACCTTTGACAATGTTGTAAATGTTACTTGTTCAGAACAAGACTGGAACATGTCCAACAATGTAGATAATAAAACCATTCATGTAGATTTATATTATACCAAAGAGGCCAGTGTAGAAAAAACCTTTGTCGGCAAATTTATAGAGTATTATATTAAAGTTTACAATCTCGGTTCAACCGATTACCGTGAAGTTGTTAGGGTAAGCGATCTTCTGCCTGAAGGAATAGTATATGCCGGTAATTACACGGTAGAGAATGCAACTTTGATTCAATATACTGGTTCTTTAAATGCGCAAATGTGGGACATCACAGATATCCCTGCTAAAAAATATGCTTTGATTACTATTAAAGCGTTAGCTATAAAAGAGGGTATTTGGAATAACACAGTTCAGGTTTGGGATTATCCTCCGGTAAATGCTACTGTAAACGTATCCATCAATGCCGATTTGGAGGTTATTAAAGTCGTTTCAGATAAGACTCCAAAATACGGTGATGAGATTACATGGACTGTAACTGTAACCAATCATGGTCCTAATGATGCTGAAGGTGTTTATGTTGAAGATTTATTGCCTTACGGCTTAATTTATGTGAGTGATGATTCCAATGGTGCTTATGCAAATGGTAAGTGGAACATTGGAGATTTGAAAGCTGGCGGTGAAGCTGTTATCAATATTAAAACTATTGTAGATATTGTTGAAGCAACTATCACTAATGTGGCTGTTGTCAATTCCACCACTCCTGATGATAATGAGAGCAATAACAAGGATAATGATACAATTACTGTTGGTCCTTCATGCGATTTGGAGATAACCAAGACAGTCAATAACAGCAATCCTAAAAAAGATGAAATCGTAACCTGGACTATTATTGTTTATAATCATGGTCCGTCTCGTGCTACTGATGTATATGTAACGGATTTGTTGCCTGAAGGTGTGACTTATCTGAGTGACGATTCCGGCGGCGATTATAAAAACGGTGTCTGGAACATAGGTAATATGGAAAGACACAGTGAAGCCGTCATTAAAATTAAAACTCTTGTAACCTTATCAAATAAAACTATTACTAACGTGGCTGTTGTAAATTCCACCACACCGGACACTAATGAAAGCAACAACAAGGACAATGACACTATTAACGTTGATCCTATCACTGATTTGGCTATTGAAAAGATTGTTAGCAATCATACTCCTAAAATGGGTAACATTATCATTTGGACTGTTACTGTGACTAATAATGGTCCTGATACTGCTGTTAATACAGTTGTTAATGATGTTTTGCCTGCTGGTTTGATTTTCGTTCGCAGTGATGGAAATTATGCTAATAATGTTTGGACTATTGGTGATTTGGCTAACGGAAGCAGTGCAACTTTAAAAATATGGACTAAAGTCAATGTTACTGCTGCTGTCATTACTAATGTTGCTAATGTGACTTCAGATACTCCTGAGTCTGACTTGACTAACAACAATGACAGTGCAACTATTGATGTTGGCCATGAGGCTGATTTGGAAGTTATTAAGATTGTGTCCAATCATACTCCAAATAAAGGGGACATTATCATTTGGACTGTTACTGTGACCAATAATGGTCCTGACGGAGCGGTTGATGTTATTGTGACTGATGTGTTGCCTGAAGGTCTTATTTACATTAAGGATGATTCCAACGGTAAATATAAGAATAATGTTTGGACTATCGGTACTTTGAATAATAAGGAAACTGTTATTTTGGAGATTACTACTGAAGTTGCCATATCCAATGCTAACATTACTAATGTGGCTGTTGTGACTTCTGACACTTATGATCCTAATGAGACCAATAACGAGGACAATGACACTATTGAAGTTCCACCTATGGCGGATGTAGAGATTACTAAAGTCGTGTCTAATCCTAAACCTCGCAATGGTGATGAGATTACCTGGACCATAACTGTTGTTAATCATGGTCCTGATGATGCTGTTAATGTTGTTGTCAGTGATAATTTGCCTGCTGGTTTGATTTATGTTTCTGATGATGGTAATGGCGCATATGATAGTAAAACCGGTTTGTGGAATGTTGGTGATTTGCACAGAGGCAGAGGTTTGGTTTTAAACATTGTAACTAAAGTAAGTATAACAGATACCAACATTACTAATGTTGCTGTTGTGACTTCTGATACTTATGATCCTAATGAGACCAATAATGAGGATAATGATACTGTTGAAATTAAGCCTATAGTAGATTTGGCAATTAAGAAGTCTGTCAATAATCATACTCCTAAAATGGGTAACATTATCATTTGGACTGTTAGTGTGACTAATTATGGTCCTGATACTGCTGTTAATACAGTTGTTAATGATGTTTTGCCAGCCGGTTTGATTTTCGTTCGCAGTGAT
>CADAOO010000051.1:0-15535 GCA_902789505.1 uncultured Methanobrevibacter sp.
ATTAATAT
This sequence comes from uncultured Methanobrevibacter sp., assembly GCA_902789505.1. Classification (GTDB taxonomy): domain Archaea; phylum Methanobacteriota; class Methanobacteria; order Methanobacteriales; family Methanobacteriaceae; genus Methanocatella. Next base: position 9 of record CADAOO010000051.1, read on the forward strand.
TAAAAGAACGCTAGCGACAATCAATACTTTATCAAGATATCTTGTTTTGAAGGACTCTTTTTTTGATTTGAAAATGGAACGATTTTTTATGGCCTTGACCAATATGCCCAATCCGCAGATTCCATATGCCAGTCCTGCTAAAATCGGACTGATGTCCCGGGATCCGAAAAGCATATCAGTAAGCCTGTCCAGATAATAGGATTTGTCGCTTACATAATCAATGCTTGTTTTTGAAATGCCATGGCCGTTGAAAGTGTTTACTGACTGATCAAAAAAGGATAGGGAACCTCCAAAATCCAAGATCAATGTTTTGCAGATTACTGCAGTCAAAATTAAACTGATGAGTATTGCAAATATAATGTATTTGAACTCTTTGGAAGACAGATATCCTTTAAGTTTCTCATTGAATGCTGTTCTGTCAGACAGCAGACAGTCAAACGTATCAACGATGTTTCTTTTCATGAAATAGTAAAGTATGATTAGAGGCAATATAAATCCTGCAGTATACTTTGTAAAGAATGCCAATACCAATAGCGGAAATGCTATAAGGAAATATTTCGGGTCTTTATCAATTGCCATTATTGCAAATACCAATACCCAAATTGAAAGGGAAACTGCAGGAATGTCAACAAGACCTTTGGAGATATTGAATATCACCAACAGAAAACTGCCGTAAATAACCACACCTGTCAAGCTTAAAAGGGAATTGAATCTATTCTTTAATAGATAGTACAATCCAACATATCCTATAAAGCTTAAAAAGCCGGTTACAAAAATAATTGCATTTTTATCCACATATCCCATTCTAAAAATTAATGAAGTTAAAAAGGATATGGTTGGAGTATAAAACAGGTCCTGAGGATAAGCAACACCATAAAAATCCAGACCAGCATATTTAAGAGCGCTAAGCAAATAAATGGCAATGTCCGGGTCAAGAATACAACCTGACATGGTGAAGAGCATCATCTTTGCAGTGCATAAGAATGAAAATATAATAACTATCGCTAAACAAATCCAATCCTCTTTATTTAAATTTGATGCACTGAAATTCATATGAAAAACCCGTTTCACCCATTTATTTACAGTTTTTTTTTAGATGATTATAAAATAATGTTCTACTAAGATATATCTAATTTGTATTATAATAAATTTTTTGCATTCTGTTTGCAAATTTGTTCGGTTGGCTTCTTGTTCTTTAATTTCATCAATTAGTTCAACAATTTATTCATACATGAATTGCATATGCTACTGGTTGGATTTCATTGTTGCCATCTGTTCGTCACGGCTTTTCAGTTTTAATGTAAATAAGAATGCGACAAAGGCAACCATTGCCGCCAATATTAAACTGATCTTATAACCTAAAATTCCGGAAAATGAAGCAATGACTCCTCCAATGAGAGCTCCGCCTATCAACTGTCCTGCACTAGATAACATATTGACGATTGCCTGGCCTGCCCCTCTTTCTGTAGGCTTTGCTTCACTTAAAACTATATATCTTAAAGGCGCTCCGATGATTGTCACAAGACCCACGCCAACCAAACATCCTGAAATAAGGAATAATGTGAAGTTGTTGGGATAAATTGCTATTGCAATTAATCCTCCTGCCAGAATAAGTGTCCCGATTGCCATAATTGTACGTGAACCTGTAATATCTAGGATTCTACCTAGGATGGGTGCTGCAACGGCATTGGCACCTAAAATAGGTATCAGCATCAAGCTGGCAAGCTGATCATTCAAACCCATTGAAAGAATCACCAGGGAAGGGATGAAGATAACTGAGGAGTATATTATTCCATAACACATAGTTTCAATACATGCGATACTTATTTCCTTGTTTTTCAACATATGTATGGGTACAATTGAATCCTGCACGCTTTTTTCTATTTTAACAAAAATTGGAATTAAAATAATGAACATTATTAAGAAGGGCGCCACCTCAGGGGAGAATAAACTATTGATGAAATTGTCTGAATCGATTCTATTCAATCCATAGGATAAAAATACCGCTAGCAAACTTAAAATAATAATTCCCAAATAATCGATTTTCAGTTTTCGTTGATTTTGTGAATTCGGCAGAATATAGAATGCAAATATTATCAATACCACACTAATGGGGATGTTGATTGTAAAACACCAGTTCCAGCCAAATGGAATTAATGCGGCTCCAACCAATGGCCCTCCAATTGCAGAGATTCCAAATACGCTTCCAAGAATTCCCAATGCCCTACCTCTCTCATTCAATGGGAAAGCATCTCCTATGAAAGCGCCGGCAACTGGAAATATTCCTCCACAGCCAAAACCCTGTATGATTCTGCCTAAAAATATTAATCCGATATTGAATGAAAATGCTATTAAACAGGATCCGATTCCGAAAAGGATTACATCCAATATAAAAATCTTTTTTCTCCCATAGAAGTCAGAAAATTTCGCCATGACTGGGGAACCTATCATGAATGCTATTACGAATAGTGTGAATATCCAGCTGGAGTCTCTGCTTGTCAACTGGAAGCTCTGTTCAATTGATGGCAGTACAGGTCCTATTATTCCGGTATCTAATGAACCCATGAACACTCCTATTAAAAATAGTATGAGGATTAAATTTCTTGTTTTTGTATCTAAAGCTTTTTCTTGCATATGTTTTTGATATCCTTTTTAATAATGTATATTGCTGTTTTAGTATTCAGTTTTAAATCGTTATGACTTCAAGTTATTGATGAATATTATTATATAATTGGACATTATATAATATTTTCTTGGGTTTTTCAGTTATTGTAGGAAAGTTATGAGGATTTATTATATTGCCTTTTTAGGTAACTATTTAACTAAAAGATTTAAGATTTAATTATAACAATTGAAGGTTTTGACTATCATGAATATTTTAATATCAAATGATGACGGTGTTTTTGCACCTGGGATACTGGCTGCAAAACAGGCAGTTGAAGATTTGGGCGATGTGACTGTTGTTGCACCCGATAAGAACAACAGCAGTGTCGGACGTCGCATAACTTTATTCAAACATTTGCAGCTCAGTTCACATGAACTGGATGACGGAAGTTTGGCTTATTCTGTTTCCGGAAGTCCGGCTGATGCAGTAATTGTCGGTGCAAACTATGTAATGGATACAAAACCCGATTTGGTCATAACCGGAATAAATCAGGGTGTCAACATAAGCTGCGACATTACCTCATCCGGTACTGTCTGTGCCGCTTTTGAAGCTGTCAGCTTGGGAATTCCTGCAATCGCAAGTTCCTTGTTCATTGACCCTAAAACTTCATATAAACAGGATGAAAAAGGGGAATGGTATATAGATTATGATTTTACCTTGGCTAAAAAGGTTCTCCATGACCTCGTATCCAAGATTATTGATGAAGGATTTCCGGATGGAGTAAATCTATTTAATCTGAATGTGCCTTCAAATTATGAATCTGAAGAAGTCAGGATTACACATCTGTCAGACAAAATGCTTGACAAACATGTCATTGACAATACTCATGAAGAAAAAAAGGAGATTTTCAACTATCCGTTGGGTGAAAACCAAAAAAGTGATGATTTGGTCATGATTACATCGGATCTGGTAAAGGATTATGAGGAAGGCAGTGACGGATATGCATTATTTGTTGAAAAACGGCCAAGTCTGACTCCACTCAATGTTAATATGACTTATGAAGATTTGAAGGATTGGTTTTAAATAAGTGAGATATTAGGTCTGTTTCATATTATAAATAGCTGGAAAGACTTTTTAATTTTCATCTGTCGTGATGTTATTTTAGATGATGATAATTGTTCATAATATATGGAGCAAATAAAAAAGAAAAAGTGATGGTTTATTGAATTATAATTTTAAGGTTTAGTTTGATTTACAGGGTCATCATTTACGTATTTAGCCTCCCACTCAGAAAGTGTCGACAACTACATTGTCACTACTTCTGACCCATAATTCATATTGGCCAACAAAGTAGCAGCCGGCATGTGGGTCGGTATTATTGGTATTGTTATTGTTAGTTATATTTACCGCATTGGAATTTGTAGCAGGGTTGTCTGCAGCTTCATCTGTAATGGTTATGCTTTCTTTAGCACTGCATCCGTTATATTTGTCATTTCCACTATAATTGGCTTCAACATCATATTTTCCGGCAGATAATCCATTAAAGTTCAGATAAACTTTACCATTTTGATCAGTAGTTATTGAATATTTCTGATTATTGAAGCTAATGTTAAGCATTTGGCCTGAAACGGCTTTGCCTTGAGCGTCTTTTAGTTCAATTTGTAATTGTTCTCCATTTTGAAAAGTTTCATTGTTTATAATTTTGATTTCTGTATTTACTTTGTTGTTTTGGCCTAATACAAAAAAAGCACCAAGCGCAATGATAAGAACAACCAAAATTACGATAATTATATTTTTATTCATAATTTCACCTCTAATTCCTATTTTTTTATTAATTATATATATAAATATTTCTGTTATATTTACATATTTTTTAAATATCTAAAAATTGTACAATAATTTATCATATGAGGTTAATTTTATAAAAATTTCTATTTGATTTAATTATTTTTTTAAATTTCTAAAAATTGTACAATAATTTATCATATGATAGTGATTATATAAGCATCTCCCGGGTTGGTCCACTTAAAACTATATGGATTAATGATTACCTCATTGCGGTTTGCCAGTTTAGAAAAAAAGACCCTTAGTTCACTAGAGAAGAATACCGGATAAATCTGTGGATAGCAGGAATCAACTGTTAGTTGTTAATGTGGCATTTGTGGGGGTGACTTTTGAAAAGACAATATTTCCCCGCTTATCTATTTGAACTGTAGATGAATTTAAAACAGGATCATTCCAGCTGATTATATAGACATTTTTATCAGTATTGTTTGCAGTAATTTTATTGATGTCATTTCCGTTATAGCTTTTAAAATCAAACACCTGATGAAGTCTTGTCATGTTTTCTCCAAAGAGCTGCGCTATATTCAGACAATACATGTCAGTCAGATTGGATAAGTGCAGGAAATACATTATCAGATGAGGATTGCTTACGATAAGAACTGAATTTGAGTCCTGTGTAATATTGTCCAATACCTCTTTTTGGGCAACACCGTTTTTATACAGGTCATCGTTTGTTGAAATTGTTGTAGACAGTCCGCTAATCAGCAGAATTACAATCAGTCCCATTGAAATTAAAAACATTTTCCTGTTTTCAATCCTGCTTAGGATAATTGATATGGTTAGCCACAATATTGCTGAGGCTGGAATCAGGTATCTTATAACCAAAATTGGTCTGAATACAACAGAAATGATTATTGATAGGATGATTGTTCCAAGATATATCATTATTCCGCTTAATGTAAAAAACCGGTTCTTTTCATCAGCATTCTCGGTTTCTTTTGAGTATATAAATGTTATTGCCGCTAAAATTATTACTGCAGCCGCACTGAATGCCAAATCATTATTGTATGCGAAATAGCCAAGGGCATTGATGATTGTACTTATAGTAATGCCGGGAATCCAGTATGTATGGTGGACTGTTTCCAGCTGGCTTATCAGGGTAAATACCCATGGAATATATAATACTGCTGCAGCCATTACAGACAATACCCATGTCCTGATTTCTTCCTTTTTGAATTTCACCAGATAAATCAAAAGAATTAGATAAATGGATCCTGCAGTTATTGCGGCAAAATATTGGGTATAAGCACACAATACGCTGAATATTGTAAGAAGAATCCAGGATTTCCTGTCTTCCTTTTTGATTATATCCATAAAAGCAACAAATGCAAGAATTACAAACAATATTGCCCAGCTGTACATTCTTGCACGAACGAAATGTGAAAAGAATTCTGTCATTATGGCCAATGATAGGCTGAACAGACCTGCTGTGAACCAGGAGAAGTCCTTTCTTATTTTGGTTGCTGAAAAAATTAAAATGATAAAGTATGGTATTACAGATAAGATTTTTAAACTGAAAAGAAGATCCCATCCTAAAGGTTTGGTGATGTTTACAAAAACTTCTGCCATCAGATAGTATAGCGGCGGATGGACATCCCCTGCAGTGATTGTTATCATATCCATTACAGGCAGATTAAGGAGTGTCAATGTAAAATACTCATCGTAGTGAACAATAACATGATTTAACGGTGATAAAATCATATAGCATAACGCTAAAACACTCATTGCAAAAAATGTTATGCCGGCAATATCCTTTCTGCTGTAATTTCCCATGTTATTATTTTAAACGACATCCTATTTTATAGTTATTGGAAAATTAGTTCTATAGATGTTCATTTTTTAAACTGTACTTGTTAAAAATTAAAATAAAAAAAATAAATGATAAAAAAATCATTTAATATTCGTAAAATCCTTTGCCTGCATTGATACCTGTTTCACCGGCATCTATTTTCTCTTTAAGCTTTATGGCAATTTTTCCCTGGGTTGTTTCAGGGTCCTTGGATCTAGGGTCCATAATGCCGATGTTATATGCAGTTACAAGTCCTACAACATCCAAAATTTGGAAAGGACCGTTAGGTGCTCCTGTGGCAAGTCTCCATGTTAAATCGATGGTTTCAGGGTCTGCAACCCCTTCAGCCCATAATGCCTGTGCTGCTGAGAGGAACGGAACAAGCAATGAGTTAAGCACATAACCCGGCTGTTCTTTCAATACCTTGATAGGCACCATGTTGATGTCTTCTGCAAACTGGACAATCACATCAAAGTATTCCTGTTCGGTTCCCGGATGAGGCATGACCTCAGCGGTGTTTTGTGCCCATATGTTGTTTGCAAAGTGGAATGCAAGATACTTTTCAGGTCTTCCGGTGTGTTCTGCAAACATGCTTGGAAGCAGGGTGGATGAATTTGTCACAAGGATTGTTTTTTCCGGGAGATATTTTGCCAATTCTTCATAAAATGCAATTTTCTGTGCAGGGTCTTCGGCAATCGCTTCAATAACAAGGTCTGCATTGTCTGCAGCTTCTTCATAACTTGTAGTTAATGTCAAGCTGTCAAATGCCTTTTGGGCCTGTTCTTTTAAAGCGTCCTTTCGATAGAACCTTCACTTCTTAACCAGACAGTCACATCAAAACCGCAGAATGCAGATTGATAAGCAATTTGACTGCCTAAAACTCCTCCTCCAGCTACTACAACTTTTTCAATACTCATTTCGATCACCTAAATATATAAACTATATTTTACATAAAAATTAAAAAATTTAAAATATAGTTTGTTGTTTGCTATTTTATTATTTAGAATATTTAAAATTTTTTAAAACATTATTTAATTATTGATAATGAAAGAGGTTAACATTTTAAAAACAGATCTTTTAAACAGATTAGGCGGCGATTTGTGATTGTTAAAAAAACTGTTAATGCAAATATTATTCAATAATTATATTTATTTCATTTTTTATATTATTAGTAAGAGAAGTTTAAATACTGTTCATATTTTAACAAAAAAAATTATCCGGGGAATTTAAATGAAGAAAACAAAAGTTATATGCAGTATAGGTCCTGCATGTGATTGCGCAGATGTTATGGTAGAAATGGTTAATGGGGGCATGGACTGTGCAAGAATCAACCTTAGTCATGCTACCTATGAGGACATAGATAAAATAATTGATGTCATAAGACAGGTACGAAAAGAATCCCATCGTCCTGTGGCAATTATGTATGATACCAAAGGACCCGAATTCCGAACCTTATCATTCAAGGATGGGGGTGTAACTCTTAAAAAGGATGATACCATAAAAATGAGTAAAAGCTGCATACTTGGAAATGAGGAAGAATTCGGAGTTAATCACAGCAATGCAATTGACTTTATAGAAGTGGGGAACAAAGTGCTTATAGACAATGCCCTGTTTGAATTGGAAGTCATCGACAAGAAGGATGATTATGTGGTATTGAAGGCTTTGGCTGACGGTAAAATTGAAGACAAAAAAACCATCAATGTCCCCGGTGTAAATTTAAATTTGAAATTCATGAGTGAAGTGGACAAGAAAGACATAGCCTTTGCTGCAAAACATGCCTGTGACTATCTGGCTTTATCCTTTGTGAATTCAAAAAAAGATGTGATTGATGCCCGCAAAATAATTGAAGATGCCGGCGGAGATGCGCTTATAATTTCAAAGATTGAAAGCCATACTGGCATTGAAAATTTAGATGAGATAATCGATGAATCTGATGGAATTATGGTGGCTCGGGGGGATTTGGGAGTTAATGTTCCGCTTGAAGAGTTGCCGATACTTCAAAAGAACATCATCACAAAATGCCGTGAGAAAGGTAAGTTTGCTATTGTAGCTACTGAAATGCTGGCATCCATGTATGAAAATCCCCGACCGACAAGAGCTGAGGTTTCAGATGTGGCCAATGCAATATTGGATGGGACAGATTGTGTCATGCTGTCCGGTGAAACAACCATTGGAAAGTATCCGGTTGAATCAGTTGAAATAATGAGTAAAATATGCAGATATGTGGAATCAACCATTGATTATACGAAACATGTTGCCTACAAGGGAACAATCGGCCCCAGCGATACGATTGCAAAACTGGTAGTTGATGCCGTTGAATTTTCAGACATTAAATTGATAGTTACAACAACCCTGACAGGTTTTACTGCCCGCAGAATCAGTAACTTTCGTCCAAATTCCCTAATCATGGCGTGCTGTCCTTCCAATCATATTGCTGAGAAGGTAATTTTAAACTTTGGCGTCAAACCTGTAGTGACAGACATGTATGAAAGCACTGATGAAATGGTTGACAATGCACGAATAATAGCCCAAAGGGAATTCGGTCTAAACAAGGGTGATTTAATTGTAGTAACTGGAGGATTTCCATTAGGCCAACTCAATAAAACCAATTATTTAATAATTGTGGAGATATAGGGTGGAATATTGTTTCAGTTTTAAATATCTTGGATTAATTGTTCAAACAAGAATTACAAATTAGTTTCATCCCTTCAGGAATACATTCTCATATTATTATTATTCTTAAATTGCATTTTCCGATTGGAATATTATTCAAAGTAGAATTTTAATTCTTTTTTCATGCATATGACTGTATCATCATATTTAAATTGCCCAAAATTATCTATCAGTTCATAATTTAACTTTTTGTATAATTTTATTGCTGGTTGGTTGTTTTTACCGGTCACTATATATGAATATTTGAAACCTTTTTCGGTTACTGACTTTTCCAATTGTATGATTAGGTTATAGGCTATTCCTCTTTTTCGATACTCCTTTTTGACATAAACTCGTTTAAATTCAACAGAATCATTGTCAAAAATCCTATAGCTGGCACAGGCAACTGCAATATTATTATCGAATGCCAATATGACAACATGGGGATTTTTAAATTCATTATAACTATCATATTTTGATAATTCATCTCCAATACGTTCGTAATATCCTCTATCAAGTTCCCTTACAAGATTTAGAAATCTTTCATCTTTTTCATCAGTAAAAGTTGTTTCCATATTACCATCCGGCATATCAGTTTTTAATGCTTAGTAAAATCATAAAAAAGAAGAGATTAATTTTTCAATTGATTTTTCGGGCCATATAATGTTACAGGCACAAAACAATCTAATGATGATATGTATCATAAACTTACTATGGATAATTTTAATTGTCAATATAATTAAATTTTATCTTAAACGTGCAAGAATACTCCGACTTCTTTAAGCCATGGATGAATTGCATAAATATGGGTATTCATACTATTTAAATAACAAGATAACAAAAAATAATACATGACAATGACACAATTAAATTAAACTTTTTCAATGATAACCAAGTTTAAAAAGCAATATTAATTGAATCTGTCTGAACCTTCGCGACGAGGGGGATAGCACGGTAACCCTATACTCATTAGAGTATACAGCCCGTGAAGTAAGAATCCTCAACTTCTATAAAGTTGAGGCAGTTCAAAAATAATTTTCTATACATATTTTGGAGGTGATAGAGTGAACATGGAAAAACTTGTGGGATTGTTGTGCATAATTTTTGGTTTATTTTTAGTAATTTTTCCAGTATTTTCATCTGCAGTACTTTCTATGGTAATTGGTTTTACTTTGGTTTGTTTTGGTATGTCAGCAATGTGTATGAGTTTTGTTTTTACAGAAAATCGAAGCTATGCATTTTCATCCTTTGCCATTGGATTAATTTCATTGATATTTGGAATATGTTTCATGTTCTTCTTAAATGCTTTACCATTCCTTGTATCCCTGCAATTTTATATAATCGGATTCCTGATGATAGTATATGGGTTATTAGGAGTAATATACTTGGATGATAAAAAATACGCTATTCTTTCAGCAATCAGTATACTTTTAGGTATTTTGACTGTTGCACTTGCAGTTATTGCTGCATCACAACCTGTCTTAACTGCTGTAATTATTGGTGTCTTTGTGATTGTAGATGGTGTGTTTGTTCTAGTTATGGGCAAGAGTGAGGAATTAATTCAAAAAAATGAATAATTTTTTTAATATTGTCAAAATAGGATAATTCATTTGAATTATCTTTTTTTTATTAATTTTTCTTTTTGAAATTGAGAAATATCCAGATTTCTTTTTATATTTTAAATATTTCAGGGTGTCCGCCAAAATTAAATTTTGGTTGACTTGTTGATTTTTTTTAATATATTGTTACATCGAGTTTTAATTGGTTTTTAATTGATGTGCTTTCGCAGGTATAATCGTATTAAATTGTATGCTAATGCATCTAAGTTTATTCTTTCTTCTGTTTTTATCATTCCGGTGACTACTTCTTTTTCTATTTGGAATTGTTCTTTGAATATTCCGAATGGTCCTTCAACGCTTGATTTTTTGGCGTATTCGTCTTTATATTCTTTTGCAACCGGATGGGTTGGTGAATTTCTTTTCAGTCCGCTTCCTGAATTTTCATATGCATTAATATTGTTCATATGGTCATTATCTCTTGAATTGCTTGACAAACAGGTAACAAAGGAAAATCCGGACATCGGACTTGATCATTATCATGAAACTAAAATTAGAATATTTGAGCATATTGGCTTCATAATTGCAATGATTGCAGCTTTTATTGAACCGATATTATGCATAACAATCATATTTTTAACAGTGGTTATCACCGCGATAGTCATAGGCAGAAGAAATAAGGATGATGATTGAATTTAATTCAGAATTTGATAGAAAGGGGCTTGTTGGCAGTTCGCTTTATTTAAATCAATGGCCGGAGACTTCAACAGATATTTAAGCAAGTCGCAGGAAAATCCGGAAAAGTGTTATGTAATTCAGTTATCCCGTTCATCGACAAGGCGCGGTCTGTCGCCTGATTTGTCCCAGTACTTCTTGAGTTCCATTCCACAGTTGATGCATCTTGTTGCATCGTCCTTGTTTGGGTAACTGCAGTAAAAGCATTGCTTTGTCATTTAATCACCATCATGCATTCAATAGTCTTCCAGAATTCTTTCCAGTTCGTACTCATCCACATTGCCGTCTTCCAGATCGGACAAATCGTATCCCATCTCAGACAATGCATCTTCAACGTCTTCTGCATAATATTCGCAGCCGTTGACTTCAATCACTTTCTCTAAATGAATATTGTCTCTGATTCTGCTGTTGCTTGCGCTTCCGCCATAGCAGCACTCCGGGCAATAAGGTTCCCCCTCATCAACCCATGAGCCGCATCTTGGACAAATTCCCATAAGAATCACCCTCCTGTTATCATGTTTTTAATATTTAATTTGGCATCATGGCCTTTCATGAAAAGTAAAGATAAATCGTAAATACCAGTGAAAAAATCATGAATATTAAAAAGATACACCCGATTGCAGTATCAGCGGAATTTTCCTGATTTTTGCCAGACTTTTTGGGTGCATATCTAACTGACCCTGAGCTTCCATGTCTCCAGCTTCCTGCGTCGAAGCCCGGGTCGAACCCGCAGTTTTCACAGTAGGGTTCATTGTCTGCAATCACAGATCCGCATTCTGGACATTCCTTCATTAGCATTCTCCTTTGAAATCAGTAGTTTTCGCCGATCATCTCTTATTGATATCTTCGCTATAATATCTCCCTTGGAAGACCTTATTGCGGTTGTCTTCACCAAATTACCTGTCCTGACTGTTGGATAGGTCTTATCCGCATTCTTTACAAATCAATGCTGGAGGCTTTCATGATATAATCTGTGTCAATTATATGTATATAATGATTCCTATATTTTGCCGATAACATTTGGCTACAAGGAGATTATTGATGTTGAAGTCAATGAATATTCACGAAACCAGGATTCTGTCTGATTTGGTGAAACTGGTTAGGTTTCAGTAAAAATATAAAATTAATATTTGGTGTTTTTAAAAATAAATAAAAGGTATTAGAGATTAGTGTTTAATCTCTAATGTAAATTTTTGTTTTTTTGCTTACAGCATTGTATGCACTGTTACCGGCATACTTGAGCTCTGCTTCATATGTTCCGGCGCTATTTATGTCAATGTTTATTTTTGCAATGCCTTCGCTGTCAGTGTATCCGATGTATGTCTGGCCGTTTACTTTGATTGCCACTTTGGATCCGGCAGGAAGAGGCTTGCTTTCACGGTCCCAAAGGTATATTTTCACTGTTTTACTGGTGTCTTTGACATTGAATGTTGAGTCTGCACCTCTAAGCATTATTGAAGGTGTTTCCTTGATTACCCTTACAACGCCTGTTCTGTTGGATGCTGCGTACTCGTCGTCTCCGTCAAAGCTGACAGTAGCGTTGTGGTTGCCGTAGCCCACACCCACTCTTATTGATGCGGTTCCGTTTTCGTCGGTTACACCTGACCAGGTTGAGTTGTCTATGGTAATGTGGACAGTCTTTCCTGCAACCGCATTATTGTTGCCGTCCCACAATGTGACTTTCACCATCTTTGTCTGGGTGACAAAATACAGCGCATTGCGCAGGTATATTTTGGATTCGGCTTTTACAACATTAACGATTGCAGATGCGTTTGCCGGATTGTAGATGGCATCTCCTGCAAATTCCATATCGATTGTGTAGTTTCCTGCACTCACCTGCGGAATTTCATAGAAAATCATTCCATTTTCATCTGTGACATATTCATCTGTTGCGCCGTTGAATGTTATTGACATTGTCTTGTTTGCAAGAGCTTCTCCGTCAGAGACCAATGTCATATTGAATTTCTGACCGTCTTTCAACTCACTGACCACGACTGTCATGGACTCATTGGCCATGATGCTTGTGTTCAATCTTGAATCCTCATCAACAGTATAGACTTTCAAACATGCAATATAACCTAAGTCATAAGCATCCTGCCAAGGCTGTCCGTCAAATGAGACAAATGAAATGTTTTGAGTATAATGAACCCTAGTATCTTCCAAGAGAAGGTATGGTACCCAATTTGATGTCATTACTGCTTTGAAGACATCGCCTTTTTTGATTGGTATGTAACTATCTAATTTGATAGTGTGATAACCAACATATGGGGACACTCCTTCTTGAGTTAATTTTAATTCATCATTTACATAAATTTCAACAGCATAATTGGTGCCGCTTTGGTTGAAGTATGTTCCGACAGCTGCAATCAAATCATCGTCTAATGCTTCAAAGACATTCATATAACTTATATTTCCCTTACTTGGCTCAAAATTAGAAAGCCATGTAATGTCATATTGATAGTTTTTATTGTATGGCTCAGTATTTTCGATTATGGCGACTGCGGCGTAATCAGTGACCTTGCCTGGAGTATATGCCAGGAGTGATTGGTCATAATATGAAACATAGAAGAATCCATTGTCTCCCCATCCTGTGCCATAGCTGTTTTTTACAATCCATGCACCGTCACCTGGAGGAGTGATTAGGAATTTTTCTTTTGGGAAATTATCGTCCCATCCGATAATGGATACTTCATGGTTTGCACCTTCAGGAACATTGACATAATGTGCATAGGTTTCAGGATTATAATATGGACTTTCCGCATCAAATGTTTCTTGCCCGAAAAAGGACACATCCAGAGATCCATATTTCAGGATTGCCAGTTTCATTTGTGTTCCGTTAGGGATCTCATTATTAGGTATGAAGGTCACATCCTGAACATGAATGTTCTGGTCGGTTGCGATCGGCTTTGTAATTTTTCCAAGCTCATCATAAGTATCGGCGTCATATGGAATTGCTCCAAGCCAGCTTAATAAATAACCTACAGAAGCAAGATTGGCTCCTCCTTCAAATACTTCCATAGCACCATAAGGGGAATATTTCATCACGGTTTTCATGTTGTTCATAGAAACGTTGAATGGAATTCCTATAGCTTTTAATAATACTGATTCTAATGACCCTGACATTCCGAATGTCCAGCAGGCACCCATCCATCCTTGATTTTTGACTGATGATACCCATCCCCAGTCACGCAAATCAAATCTGGCCGGAAGAGTATCAACATCAATGGTATTGTTAATAAGGGTCAAAGGCATACCTTCTCCAACCATTATTGTTGCATAGAATGTATTGTTGGTTGAGATGTTATCATCATTGATATAAACGTTGTTGTCTAAAACACCAACCTTATCGAAAAATGTGTAGATAGGGTTTGAATTGTTTTCAAACAGTGAATTTCTAATGTTGTATGATGAATCATATGCGCAGATGGCGTTTCCTGCACTTGCAACATTATTGAAGAACTTGGAGTCAGTTATATTCAATGTGCTCATGTCTGAGAATATTGCTCCACCATAGGTTGGATAACCTTCAATAACCTCAACACCGTTTGATTCAAAAGTACAGTTGTTGATTTCAGTTTCTGTAAATGAAAGATAGATTGCCCCTCCGTTATAGATGGCATGACTGTTTATGAACTCTGTATTGTTAAGCCAGAACTGTCCGCCCAATTGGACATATGCTCCGGCAAACTCGGAAGAGGCGTCCTTAAATTTGGAATCGATTATTGTCACATTACCAACATTGCCTGGAGCATATCCGGTAATGTCTACATAAACCGCTCCCGCATTTCTGGAAGAGGTGGTATTTATGAATTCACAATTCTTAATGTATAGTTCACCACCTTCCCTAAGGCTCATTGCACCTGCAGTCAGATTAGCTTTTAGATTAATGAATTTGGAATCAATTATTCTAATCTTGGAACCTACAACATATATTGCCGGTGAATATGTGGCGGTGGTATTGGCAAAGGTAATGTTTTCGAGATAGAATCTGGCGCCTATTGAGCCCATAATCTGACCTGCTTTGGCATATACTTTTGAGGTAATGTATGTATTGTAAAGATTTAGTTTTCCTTTCGCAACCACAATTGATGATCCGCCTTCGTCAGCATAATTGTCTATGAATTTGGAATTGTTACAATCAAGAGTTACATCATCGTAGAGTGCTACAGCCCCACCACTTTTACTTGCATAGTTGTCTATGAAAGTGGCGTTGTTCAATGTTAATGATTCGGTGGTATATATTGCTCCACCTTTTTCAGCATTACCGTTGATTAAAACCAAATCGTTTATTGTTATGTTCTTTCCTGTAATGTTGAATATTCTTGATAGGTTTTTCCCGTCAACT
>CADAOO010000051.1:15542-27734 GCA_902789505.1 uncultured Methanobrevibacter sp.
TGCATAATCGTCATCAAGAGTCAAGTACTGGCCTGATGCATTTATAAGTTTTTCCAATGCTGTAAATGTATTGCTTTTGTTTGAATCTGCAACGGTATAGACTTTCAAACATGCAATATAACCTAAGTTGTAAGCATCCTGCCAAGGCTGTCCGTCAAATGAAACAAATGAAATGTTTTCAGTATAATGTGTCCTGATATCTGAAATACCAATGAATGGTACACCATTTGAGGTAATCACTGCTTTGAAGACATCTCCTTTTTTGACTGGTATGTAATCGTTTAATTTGATGGTATGGTAACCAAGATATGGAGATACTCCTTCCTGAGTTAGTTTTAACACATCATTAACAAAAATTTCGACTGTATAGTTGATGCCACTTTGGTTGAAGTATGTTCCAACTGCTGCAATCAAATCATCATCTAAAGCTTCAAATACATTCATATAACTTGCAGTTGAATTGCCTGTTTTGAACTCTCCACCCCATATTAGGTCATACTGATAGTTCTTATTATATGGGACTGTATTTTCAATTATTATTGAAGTTGCATATGTAAATATTTGGCCCGGATTATACTGCAGGAAAGACTGGTCATAATATGAAACATACAGGAATCCATTTTCTCCAAAATTAGTTCCCCAGCTGTTTTTGACAATCCATGCGCCGTCACCTGGAGGTTCAATTCCGAAATTCTCTTTTGGATAGTTGTCATCCCATCCTACAACTGAAACAGCATGGTTCGGTTGAATAGGTACATTCACATACTGTGAATGAGTGTCCGGCCGGTAGTAAGGAGTCACTTCATCATATGTGGACTGTCCATTGTAGTTTACATCTATGGAACCGTATTTCAGGATTGCCCATTTGAGCTGTGTGCCGTTTGGTATTTCGTTGTTAGGTGTGAACATAAGATCCTGAACATGGATGTCCTTTTGGGTTGTGATTACCGGTGAAAGCTTTCCTAGCTCATCATATGTATCAGCATCCTGTATAAATGCTCCAAGCCAGCTCAAGAGATAACCTGCGGAAATAATGTTACCTCCTCCTTCTGTTATTTGAGTAGCACCGTAAATTGAATATCTCAGCATAGTGTCCTGCATGTTGTTTTCTGAAAGGTCAGCTGCAAGACCTGCTGCTTTCAATAACGCAGATTCCAGCACTCCAGTCATATCGAATGTCCAGCAGGCACCCATTGATCCCTGATTTCTAACTGGTGAAACCCATCCCCAGTCACGTGAGTCATATCTTGCTGGAAGAGCAGTTACATTTATTGTATTGTTGATTAATGTTAACTGCAGACCTTGTCCAACTTGGAATGTTGCATAGAATGTATTATTGGTTGAGACATTATTGTCATTAACGTAGACATTGTTTTGTAAACTGGATTTCTTATCAAATAAAGTATAGATAGGATTTGTGTTATTTTCAAACAGTGAATTTCTAATGTCATATGATGCATCAAAACCATATATTGCACTTCCAGCACTTGCAGTGTTGTTGATGAATCTGGAGTTGTTTATACTTATTGTAGACATGTCAATGACCATTGCACCACCATAAGTAGGATATCCTTCAATAATGTCAACACCATTTGAAGTGAAATTACAGTTATTGATTTCAGCATAATCGACATATGATATGTAAACTGATCCGCCATTGTATGTGGCATGACCGTTTGTGAATTCTGTATTGTTTATGATGAGTTTTCCGCCGAATTGGATATAAGCACCACCAAATCCGGAAGAAGTGTTTCTAAATACTGTGTCGAGTATGGTTACATTGCCCGGCCTTGAGCTATCCATGCCTAGAATATCTACAAGAATAGCTCCCGCATTTTTAGCAGAAGAGACATTGATGAATTCACAATTCCTGATGTATACTACGCCACCAGTTTTAACGCCTATTGCGCCTGAGGATATGTTTGCGGTCAGATTAATAAATTTGGAATTGAGTATTGTAAGTGCTTTTGATTTTTCCATGTGTATTGCTGGGGTATAGTTTGAAACGATATTTGCAAATGTTGCATTGTCAACATGACCTTCAGCCTCTTTGAAAACAATTTGGCTACGTTTGGAAGGCATGCTTGAAGTGAATTCTGTGTTGTAGATGTTTAATTTGCCCTTTTCAACATATATTGATTGGCCGACATTTCCACGATTATCAGTGAATTTTGAATTGTTAATGTTTAAAACCTCATCAAATAAAAGTGCTACGGCTCCTCCTTGGTTTGCATAGTTGTTGATGAAAGTGACATTGTTCAGTGTTACTGTTCCTTCTACCCATACTGCTCCACCATTATCCGCATTTCCGTTGATTAAAATTAAGTTGCTTAATGTGACGTTTTTTCCACCAATTGCAAATATTCTTGATTGGTTGTTTCCGTCAATTGTGTGGCCGTTACCGTTAAGGACAAAATTATCCTTCTCAATAACAATTCCGCTACTGTCATCGGTTTCGTTGTTGAATTTGTAGTCATGAGTTAAATCCACGACATTCTTACTTTTTATTTCTTCAGTCAGGTTGGTGAATGAATCATCACTTGCTGTGTAGATGTCATTCTGAGTGGTTTTAAGAATATCTGTACTGTCATCAGTTGTGATATCCTCTTGAACCGTTTTTAATATTCCTTTGCTGTCATCTCCAATTGCATCTTCGGTGATGCTTTCTGCTGCACAGACTGCCCCCACCGACATTATCAAAATAAGCATGACAATCAAAATTTTTAAAGCTTTCATAATTATCACATATTAAATATTATGTGAAAAGTTGATATATAAGTATTTATATTTATTTTAAGGATTTTTGGAATTGATTTTAAAAATTAAGGCATAATTTACTTATTTATACCAGAAAAACTAACAAAATATAAATAATATTCTATATATGAAGGAATATAAACTTATTTTAAAAGTTTTAAACACTTCAATCCAAAATCAAAATTAGTTTATTAAAAAAGCCACAAACACTATGTGCCGCTACCTATAGTATACTAATGCAAATAAAAATCAAATCAAAAATTAATCTTCCTTAAAAATTGTGATTCCTGAATCATAAATAAAACCCCCAATTTTTTTAGCTTCCTCAATTTCATGATTAATTGCAACTTTTCGCAGATAATCAATTGGAATTTTTTTTAAACTCTTGAGGATTATTTGAAGCTAATTCTACAAGACCTTCAAAGGACATATTTTCATAATTCATAAAATCACCTTATACAGTTTTAAATATTTTACTCGCAAATATTTATTCCGAACAGAATTTGATTTAGGGCGTTGATCGAGTTATTATGTCCTTGATGTTGAATGGATTAAAATCAATTGAAAATGGAAATATCGTCATACATTACTTGATTCTATTTCTAATTGTATTGTAGCCGATGTAATTTATGATACTAAAGATGAAACGACTGTTGAAAAGTTTTTAAGAGAATCCACGGCAAATAAAAATAAAATTGCAATCACAACCGATTTGGATAAAAAATATTCCTCAATTATTCCAAAACTAGGTTTTAAACACCAATTATGTATTTTCCATACTAAAAAAACTTTAAACAAACAATTAAAAAATTTTAAAGACAAAAATCTTCTTTCAGACGAAGAATATCAAGAAGGTCACAAACAACTGAAGATGATTAAAGATTTATTTGATTTAAATGACTTTGATGAATTCAAAAATGAACTAAAATCTTTAATTTATCGTAAAGATTATTTTTATCCATTTATTTATAAAATAATTAGAAAATTCATTTTCCAAGATATAAAAACTTCATTTATCACTTGAAAGATAAGAAAATTGAAAAGACTAGTAACAAAATTGAAAATGCTTTCCAAAAAACAATGTCAAAATCAAGAAAACGATCATTCAAGACCAAACGAGGTGTTTTAAAACGAATATATCACAGAGATTTGATTTGGAACCAAAATCGAAAAAACGATTTTGAAAATCAACAAAGTTTTTGAAAGAGTCTAACATTAACGATTGCATATCCGAAAGTTAAATCCCCCCGCACCTTGATATTATATGCAAGGGTTGAAAAAGAACCGACATTAACATCCCTTGCCGTTAATGTGAGAGTCAATAGTTTAAAATAAAAGAAAACAAGAAATATTAATTTAAATTAACATTAACGATTTGATAATCAAACCTGAAAGCTGAATTAACATTAACGACGGCCATTTGTTAATGGAAACTTACTTTTGAAAAGTAGTTGATGTATATGCATAGTTGAAATAGATTTTGATTTTTAATACCTTTGCCGTTAATGTGATGGTGGGTTCATTATCTGCGAGAACAATATTCAGTCTTGTTTTTCCAATAAGTCATATACGTTTAACGCAATAAGTCTTTTTGAGGAAATATATAAAAATGGTGCTAAAAAGAATGTTGCAATTGAATAGATAATATCAAGTAGAGTAAGGCCTTTACTAAATGGAATAACAACTGAAGCTGCAAATGCCTGTGAGATTATAACAGCAATAATAACTTTTATGAAAGAACAGGTGTCAAATATTTTTATTAAATTTATGATTTCACGAAGATGGAAAGCCCCTATAAACTTTCCATTATGCAAATATCTGTTTAACAATCCTGCAATTAAACATAAATATAGTAATATAAACAAAATAACAAAACATACCGTAAATATCAGGTTTCCATCAGCATAACTCAGTTTTGCTAAACGAATCAACGCATATAAGAATCCTGAATAGATGAATACAATGACTGATTTCTTAAAGCCCTCCCAAACAAGCCTTTTCATATTATTCTTAAAGCGAGGATGTTCATCCCTACCCTTAAGGGCATACCATGATACATATGACCCATATCCTACAACAATAAGTAAAAATACATTTATTACCTTTAAAATCGGGTCAGATAAACTATTTTTGTTAATAAAACAGGCAATACTTACTAAACTACTGACTATTATGATTCCTGTCTTATCGCTTAATGTATAATCTATCGATTCTTTAATATGGTCAATGAATAATCTCATGTTAATTCTCTAACAACACTTTTCTAGTATATAATATGTTGCACATCGAATAAAAGATTATTGTTCCCAATGATAAAATTCAAACCTTAAAGCAAGTGAGCTATCGGATATTAATGGGCGCATATTTCATCAACCAGATATATCCACTGATTTTTTGTAAATCCTGATATGATTTTAAACATTTTACTCGCAAACATTTATTCCGAACCTAAAGTATTCATTACTTTTAATCTGTATTGTGAATTTTTAACGTAATCAATTTCTTCTTTCAAATTACTGCCCATTAACTTTATTATTTTATTATCTTGGCAATATGATGTCTATAAGCAAAATATGATATATATTCTACTATGGAAATATCTTGAATTTGAATATCACTTGCTTTTGAAGTTAAATAACAACACGTACGTTCACTATTCGCAACATAACCTACTTTAACATCATTTAAATAAACTGCAATAGCATCACTATCAAATTCATTATTTTCTTCTTTTATTAGATTAAGTATCATTCCTTTTTCAAATTGAGGATTATCATAAAAGAAAGTTCCAGTAATTGTAATTAAATTTTCTTTACCAATACTGTTTAAAAATTTTTCCTGATCATTAAAATCATTTTTAGGTTTAATATGAGTTTCCTTCTTTAACTTTTTTGAATAATCAATGCTATCCTTCATGCTGGAGACTCTTTTGTTTTTCTCATCCAATAATGATTTTAAATATGAATCTGAAGGAGGATTCCATCTTTGTTCTTTATGAAACTTTATAGTCTTTTCGTAGTCTTCATTGATAATATCAATAGCTTCTAAGTAAGCTTCAATAGCTTCATCAAACCTATTTAACTCATTTAGCGTGTCTCCTATCCATGAAAGGATAACATAATTATCAAT
Source organism: uncultured Methanobrevibacter sp. (assembly GCA_902789505.1). Taxonomy (GTDB): domain Archaea; phylum Methanobacteriota; class Methanobacteria; order Methanobacteriales; family Methanobacteriaceae; genus Methanocatella. Next base: position 21,429 of record CADAOO010000051.1, read on the forward strand.
ACATTTCCAAGAAAATTTTGATTTGTTAAACCAGCGTAAAGCATCTTCATACATTCCTGCATAATAATATGCTTTTGCTTTATTAAAAATAGGAGGACGATATTGAGGCGATATTTCAAGTGCTTTATCAAAGTATTCAATAGCTTTTAAGTAATCTCCATCATCCATTGATTTTCTTCCTTGGCGACAGTACTCATTAATAGTATTAATTCTTTTCTTTTCTTGTTTTTGGAACTCTGTTTCTTTTTCTTTTTCAGGTTCTGAACTATAACCAAAAGTCGTTCCACAACTACAAATGTTAGTTCCAGGAGAAATATAACTCCCACAATTTGGACAAAATGGTATAATATCACCTTAAGTTAATTTTTATTTAGTTTTAAATATTTTACTAGCAAACATTTATTCTAAACCAAATTCAATGGAATCATTTAGTTATTCAATAATTCTAACGTATATTTTTGTACCTTATCCGATAACAAAGTGTACAACAAAAACTGCATCGCATAAATGCTTCAGGCCAGGGTGATGTTACTATATGTATTGTGGCATTGAAGCGTTCATGCATGTGTTTTCAGCTATTTTGCACAAATAAGTTAAAACTCAAAATCTATGTTGATCTCAAACAGATTCTCGGTTTGCGCCAGTGCATTCACCAGTCTTTCATCCAAATCGACATTATTGTCATTGTAATCAATTTCACCGAATTCCTTGCGAACTTGAAAAGCTAATTGATCTTCATCCAAACTAAACTCCGCATGCACATTTTCATTATTTCCTCGAGCATCGAGTTTAATCCATTTATTTCTAATGAAAACTGTATTTAAAGCATGAACCATGTGTCCTTCACTGTCATCATCTGATATTGTCAGAAGCTGATAGGTGATTCCTGATGGAATTCCATTTGCTCTTAAAAGCGCCGCAAAAAGACATGATTTTACCCAACATATTCCAGTTTTATTTATTAATGTCTCACTAGCAGTTTTTGAAACTATATTTGCTCCAATATCCCAAGAGTGAGGAATTTCATCTCTAACAAACATATAACATCTTTTGATATAATCCTCATCATCATTTGATTGATTTTTTAATTCAATAACCTTTTCTTGAATATGAGGATTCATGTAATCAATACTTGGTGTTTCAGTTAAGTACTCCTCCATAAATATCACCTAAAACCTTATTGGAAATTACACTTATTTATTTGTTTATTGTCAAGTTATATACTTTTATATTATATTCATTAATTAATGCATTTTAGTTTATAACATTTCCTTAGAAAACATTCAGTTCAAACATATTTATCATCAATGTTTCACGTTCATTATTATCCAAATCTCCTGCATATAATGTTGGTTGAATTTTTCTAAGTCCGAAATGCTGAAGTATCCTTTCAATATTTTCTTGATTGGTTTTGAATTTGCAATCAAAGCTTGCCATCATGTACATGAATTAATTTATATTATTCAATTTTTAAAAATAAATCAGACAATATTTAAATAGTAACAATAATAAACATATAATCGTAAGTAATCTATTTTTGATAATTTAAACAATTATACCAGGGGATTTTAATGAATAAAAAACTTAAAATAGGCATTATACTCTTCATTATAATATTTTTCGGCGGTTTTTTCGTATACGCCCAGTTTTATTACCATGCTGAAAAAACTGCAACAGATTACCTGAATGGAACAGAAGATGTAAATGTCACTAAAATCTCCAAGGGACTATTTTTGGACGGTTACGGAAATGATACTGCAGTCATATTCTATCCAGGAGCCAAAGTCGAATATACCTCATATCTGCCTCTGTTCATGGATCTGGCAAGCAGGGGCGTTGACTGCTATCTTGTTGAAATGCCATTTAACTTGGCATTCTTCGGAACAGACAGCGCCGATGAGATTATTAAAAATTCAAGTTATGAACATTATTTCATGGCAGGCCATTCACTGGGAGGAGCAATGGCAGGCAACTATGTAAATAAAACAGACTACAATATAACCGGCCTGATATATCTATCCGCCCATACCAATGTCGGTACAGATGTTCCTATACTGTCCATTAGAGGTACAAATGACGGAGTCATCAACTTAACCAGCTACCATGAAGCCCAGTCTCTTATAAAAAATAATTTCACTGAGGTAATCATAGACGGCGGAAATCATGCCCAGTTCGGAAATTATGGAAACCAGTCCAAGGACGGCCATGCAAATATTACCGCCAAAAGCCAGCAAGACCAGAGTGTTGAAGCAATAATGAAATTCATAGAAAGCCTTACTTAAACGAACCGCACCAATCAGTTACTGGAATTCATCGCATCCTTGAAAATGCGGCATTCAGACGCAATCCGCTCAGATAAAAAAAGTTTTTAGTATAGCTGACAGCAAATGCGAACGGATGACGCTTGGATTCGCCCATTAGACGCTTATCAAAAATGATTGGAGTTTCCACCACTTTCAGCTTTTCTCCCTTTGATGACTTATTGATTTTCAGCTTTAGAAGAATCTCCTGCACTATCTCATAATGTATGCAGGTAAGATAAGGTTCGATTTCTTTTAGTCTGGATGTATGATAGAGACGAAAATCAGTCGATAGGTCTTTAGCGTGAATGCCAAGTACAAGGACAAACATCTTATTGAGAACACGTGAGATAATCTGTGAAGTGGCACTGTCATTGGTTACGCCGCCTTCTATATAGCGAGAGCCGATTGCCACGTCGGCATGCTCATTCATAAAGATATTATAAATGTCCGGAATATATTTCGGATTGTGTGATCCGTCGCTGTCCATAATGAAAAATTTCTGATACTCGGCAGAACGGATACCTGTACGATATGCGTCGCCAAAGCCTGTATTTTCCTGATTTACGTAGCGCACGCCATTTTCTTCACACACTTCTCTGGTGTTGTCCAAAGGTTCCTTTGAGTCCACAACAATAATCTCATATGGCTCTCCGCATTCATTGAGTTTTTCTTTTATCTGCGGCAGATATACACGCAGGTTTTCCTCTTCCTCATAGGAAAGCAACACCATACTGATTCCCTTTTTCAAATCATCTGACATGTTTATCCTGTTCCTTATCCTCAAAATTTAAATTTATGTATTAAAAAAATATAATAATTGAAAATTCATTTTATCGGTCATAAAAATCTTTAACACAGACAGTATCATCCAGATAAGGTGTTGAAACTTCATGAAGAATGGTATTTTCATTTGCAACAATTGAATGCACAACACCGGGCTGAATGCGGATGCTGTCATCTTTTGAGAAATATTCCTTTCTGTCTTCAAATTCAATGTAACCTGACCCTGATAGTATATACATTGTTTCATCCTTATCGTTATGATAATGAAGGGATGTTTTAAATCCTTCCTTTAGGTATAATTCCTTTGTCAAATACTTTTCAGTAAAGATTAAAACCTTTTCATATCCCCAGGGTTTGTCTGTTTTGTTTTCATATTCCTTTTTGACGGATTCCAATTCTTTGGATGTATCTACAGCAATCCAATATATTCCGTTTTCCTTATAATAACCTAAACTGTTTTCCTTTGCAATTGTCGGGAAATAAAGTTTTTCAATGTCTCCTGTTTTAAACTCGCCGAAATCGATTTTGGATTTTGTAAAGTAGATTCCGCCGTTAATGTAGTAATCTTCAAGAATAGGTTTTTCCTTAAATGAGACTAAACGGTCACCGTTCATTTCGACAATGCCGTATGGTGACTGCATTTGTGTGACGAACATGGTTACCGGAAGTGATGACTTGACCCCATAATCGATCATCGCCTTTAGGTTAATATCACAAACTATATCTCCATTACGTATAACGCATTGCTTGTCACCGTCAATAGCTTCCATTCCTAAACGGATTGCATTTAATGTGCCTAACGGTTCATCTTCAATGACATAACGGATTTTCACTCCTTTGTATTCATCGCCGTATCTTTCTTCAATCTTTTCATGTAAAAATCCTGCAAGAAGATAAACTTCATCAACACCGGCATTTTTGAAATCCAATAACTGTTTGTCCAGAATTGTATAATTCTCTTTGATTTCAACCAACGGTTTTGGCACGGTTTCAGTAACAGGTCTTAACCGCTTTCCAAAACCTCCGCATAGAATCATTCCAACAGTTTCCATAATATCGCCTTAATACAAATAATATATACTTCTGAATTTTATTCTCAATATATTTTACCATATGAAGTATTAAATGAAAAATACATTTGCTTCATTAAAGTCAAATATATTGCATTTATATAACTTACATTTGTTAGTTATAAGTATTAAATTTGCATATTATTTAAAAAATAGCTTTTAATAATTTGTTTTTAATTCAAAAAAAAGAAAATAATGGCCTAAAGATTAAGCCATTACTGGTGCAATCAGGCTTTCCTTATCGGTTTGTATTGAAATTACTTTATTTCCTTTGGCATATGAGTAAGTATAGGCTGTACCGTCATGATACATAAAACCCTTTACTCCGGAAATGTTTTTAGGGGTACCGTTGTTATAATTGATTAAATTAACATCAAGTTCAGTACCGTTGTAATCGAAAATCAAAATGTTTATAAAATTTGTCTTATTGGTATATCCTTTCGCATATTCAGTTGATTTGAAAAGATAATAATCCTTAACGGTTCCGTTTTTACTAACATTCTGGTTTTCTTTAAATGTTCCCGGAATGTGGAAAGTTTCTCCATCGATAGTTACATTTTGATCTGGCGGGGTTCCAAATATGGACCCTAAATCTGAAAGATCAAATGCCGATACAGTTCCAATAGCAATGATGGCTACAAGAGCAACAGACAGTCCAAATAATATCTTTTTATTCATTTTTAACCTCCAAAAAATATATTAAATCAACATTTCATTATATCGCTTAGCTTTTAGAATAAATGTAAAACTAAACGGATAATGATTAATATTGAGTAATATATTTAAATGTTTAATCATAGGATTTTAAATATTTTTCTAAAATATTTAAAAAATTTTTTTATTATTGTTAAAATATTTAACATTTATCAGTCTCATTAAAAATCTTCAAAACTAATAATCTTTATAATGTATTCAAACCATATAATTAATCAAGGAAGATATTATGAAAGCAGTTATCCCCGCAGCAGGTTTTGGAACTAGGTTACTGCCTGCAACAAAATCTCAACCGAAGGAAATGTTGCCTGTTTATGACAAGCCCACAATCCAGTATGTAATGGAAGAGGCCATTGCTTCAGGAATCGATGACATCTTAATCGTTACAGGCAGAAACAAAAGGTCAATTGAAGACCATTTTGATAAATCTTATGAACTTGAATATTCACTTCAAAAGTCAGGCAAAGACAGAGTCTTAAAGCAAGTCAGAAAAATCACTGATCTTGCAGATGTCTGCTATGTCCGGCAGAAGGACATGAATGGTCTTGGGGATGCAATTTTATGTGCCCAAAAACATATTGAAGATGAACCTTTTGCAGTTTTGCTTGGAGATTCAATCACACGGTCAAAGATTCCTCTCACCAAGCAGCTGATTGATGTTTTTAATCAAAAAAATAAATCTGCAATTGCAATTCGAGAAGTTTCCTGCGACAGGGTCAGCAGGCACGGTATTGTTGATGCCGTCAGTATTGATGATGAAATCTATAAAATCAACAGCCTTGTTGAAAAGCCTGATGTTGACAGTGCTCCGTCCAATCTGGCGATTGTCGGAAGATATTTCCTAACTCCAGATATTTTTGATAAGATTAAAGAAACAGAACCGGGTTTCAATGGGGAAGTTCAACTTACAGATGCCCTGTCCAAATTGGATGAAATCTACGGCGTTAAGTTTGACGGCGATGTTTTCAATATTGAAAACAGACTGGAATGGTTAATGTCATCAATCAATTTTGCAATGTATGATGAAGAATTCAAGGATGATTTGATTAATTACATGAAGACATTCATTGACTAATTTTTTATTTTTATGATGTGGCGCAAAGTCACAATTTTTTAATTTTTATCTTTTCCTATTAAAACAAATTTTTTGAAATTATTAACATGCTAACTTTAAATAATTACCAATCAAGTTTTGAAATTTTCACTTCAAAAAAATTCCCATATCCATTTCAAGGAATATTTCAAATTTTCATTTTAATTTTCCAAATTCAGTTAATACTTTTTATATAATTTATTATTACTAAATCAAAAATTGGAGAAAACACCATTTTGAAACAACTTGATGTATATGTTTTACTTCACTTACAACATTTCCCAACAAACTCCCAAATTGACCAAATTTTATATATAAAGAAAACGTATATTTTATGTAATAA
>CADAOO010000052.1 GCA_902789505.1 uncultured Methanobrevibacter sp.
TTTGGCTAACGGAAGCAGTGCTACTTTAAGAATATGGACTCAAGTTGATGTTACTGCTGCTGTCATTACCAATGTTGCTAATGTGACTTCTGATACTCCTGATTCTGATTTGACCAACAATAATGACAGTGCGACAATTGATGTTGGCCATGAGGCTGATTTGGAAGTTCAAAAGATTGTATCCAATCCTACTCCTAATAAGGGAGACATTATCACATGGACAATTATTGTGATTAATCATGGTCCTGACAATGCAGTTGACGTTGCTGTAACTGATGTGTTGCCTGAAGGATTGATTTACATTAAAGATGATTCCAACGGAAAATACAAGAATAATGTTTGGAATATCGGCACTTTGGAAAGCAAAACTTTCACAGCTTTGCAAATTACTACTGAAGTTGCCATATCCAATGCTAACATTACCAATGTGGCTGTTGTAACTTCAGACACTCACGATCCTAATGAAACCAATAACAAGGACAATGACACTATTGAAGTTCCTCCTGCAGCTGATTTGGAGATTGCAAAGGTTGCTTCAGTTTCACAAGCATATTACGGTGATAATGTTAACTGGACTATTGTCGTGTTCAATAAAGGTCCTGACGCTGCTGTTAATGTGGTTGTTGAAGATGTGTTGCCTGACGGTTTGATTTATATTTCCGATGATGGTGAAGGTGCGTATGACAGTGCTTCTGGAAAATGGACAGTTGGCAATCTGTCTATTAGAGGATGGGCTGCTTTAAATATCGTATCCAAAGTCGCTACATATAACACTAACATTACCAATGTTGCTGTTGTGACTTCTGACACTTATGATCCTAATGAAACCAATAATAAGGACAATGATACAGTTGAAACCAAGCCATTGACTGATTTGTCTGTTGTTAAAACCAGTGATATGGATGAGTATTTCGTTGGAGATATTGCTGTTTGGACAGTAACTATTCATAATGCTGCCAATGGTACTGATGCTACTAATATTTATGTAGATGACTTTTTCCCAGGCGATTACTTCGAAATTATCTCCTGGACTGTTAGCAAAGGTACTTTTGAAAAATGGATTGGAAATGAGTACATGTGGAAAATTGCCTCTATGGGCAATGGTACTGATGCTACTTTAACCATTGTTTCCCGTGCTAAAGCTCCTAGAGGAGAAATCACTAACTTTGTACAAACATTCTGCAATGAAGATGAATGGGATTATGAGAATAACTTAGATAAGAAGTCTGTTGATGTGATTGATATTCCTAATCCGATAAAATCTGTCGATAATCCTGAGCCTTATTATAATGATGAAATCGTCTATAATTTGACCATTATTAATACCGGCAATACTGTTTATACCAATTATCTTACAGTTGTTGACAGTTTGCCTGCTGGTTTGGAGTTTGTCGGTGTTGACAGTGTCTCTGGTGCTGATGTTTTAAGCTTTGATGAAAGTACTCTCACTTGGGTTTTAACTAATATTGATTATAAAGCTCCTGCTGTGATTACTGTTAGAGTTAAAGTCAGTGATGTTGGTAGTTTGACTAATAACTTGACTGTTGTTGGTCCTGACGGCACAACCAAGACTGTTAACTGTACTGTTGATGTTCCATTTGCAGATCTGGAAGTTGTCAAGTTTGTTTCCAATGCTACTGTTCATAAAGGTGATGCTGTTATCTGGACTATTGTTGTTACCAATAACGGCCCTAATTTGGCTGAAGGCGTTTATGTTAAGGATGTTTTACCAAGAGGTTTAATCTTCGTTGGCGCTGATGGTGATTATGACCCTGTTACAGGTATTTGGACTGTTGGTGATTTAATCAGTGGTGAAAGCAGGTCTTTAGCAATTGGAACTGTTGCAAACATTACTAATGCTAATGTTACTAATGTTGCTGTTGTTAATTCCACTACTCATGACCCTGATTTGACCAACAATAAGGCTAACAATACTACCAATGTTCCTCCTGAAGCTGATATTGAAGTTGTCAAGGAGGTTGATGCCAGTGAATCAGTTAAAGACCAGATTGTTGTATGGACTATTACCATGTCCAATAAAGGTCCTGACGGCGCTGAAAATGTTCTTGTTAAAGATAATTTGCCTGATACATTGATTTTCATTAGTGCTGATGGTGATTATGATCCTGCAACCGGTATTTGGACCATTGATTATTTGGCAAGTGGTGAAGTACGTGTTTTACATATCATAACTAAAGTGAACACTACCAATGAAGTCATTGTCAATAATGTTACTGTTACTAGCGGCACTTACGATCCTGATATGGAAAACAATAAGGCCAACAATACCACTAATGTCGGTCCTTTGGCTGATTTGGAAATTGTTAAGATTGTTTCCGATTCAACTCCTCATAAAGGTGATGTGATTACATGGACTATTGTTGTAATGAACATCGGTCCTGATATGGCTGAGGATGTGACTGTTAGTGATAAGTTGCCTGCCGGTTTGATTTTCGTTGGTGCTGATGGTGATTATGACCCTGCAACAGGTATTTGGACTGTTGGAACTTTAAACAACGGAGAATTCAAATCTTTAGTGATTACAACTATTGTTAATATTACTAATGCTAATGTTACCAATGTGGCTGTTGTCAATTCCACTACTCCGGATTCAAATGAAACCAACAACAGGGATAATGATACTGCTGAAATTGAGCCTGAAGCTGACATTGCAGTCATAAAATACGTTTCCAATCCGAACCCTGTTCAAGGGGACGTCATTACATGGACTGTTGTTGTAACCAATAACGGTCCTGATGTGGCTGAAGATGTTTCAGTTGCTGAACACTTGCCTGCAGGATTAAAATTAATCTCTGCTAGAGGTTCTAAAGGCACATATGAAAATGGAATCTGGACTGTTGGAACTTTAAACAATGGCGATGTGGAGATTTTGGTTTTAACTACTGAAGTCACTGCTTCAAAAGGCATTATCGAGAACATTGTTGTTGCAACCGGTTCAACTTACGATCCGAATGAGACCAATAATAGGGATAATGAGAGTGTTGTTCCTGAACCTTTAAATCTGAGTGCTGATTTGGAAGTTATCAAAACAGCGAATGTTGAAAAGGTTAAAGTCGGTGACAAGATTGTCTGGACCATTACTGTGATTAATCATGGTCCTGGCGTTGCCAAAAACGTTCGTGTAGCTGATGTTGCTATGGGTGATATTGAGTATATTTCATCTGGTGCTTCTAAAGGCTTGTTTGATCCTGTATCCGGTATTTGGATTATTGGTGATATGGAAAACGGTGAGAGTGCTGTTTTAACACTTGAATTTAAGGCGTTGTCTGCAGGTACTGTTATCAATGCTGCTGTTGTTGTCAGTGACACTCCAGATCCTAATGAGGATAACAATAAGGATAAATCTGTTGTCACTGTTGAACCTGTTAGTCCTGCTCCTGAAGCTGCGAAATCTCCTGTTTCAGAGGCTCCTGCCACTATGCATGCCACCGGTAACCCTATTGTAATGGTTCTTTTGGCATTGCTTGCAGTTGTTGGTGTAACATTAAGAAGAAAAGATTAGATTTGGGAAATATTATTATTTTCCCATATTTTTTTATTTTTTTATGGGGTTTTACTGTACGTTTGCTTGCAGAAACCAATCATTATTTTAATTAATTTTGTCCAATAGATTATTTTAATAACTGTTCTTTTGATATAATTATACCATATATATAAAAGAAACCTGGCCGTAAACGTTAATCTATATGTCACAACCAATTTTAGCAATGGTGACAATGTATACTAAACTTTACTTATTTTTATAAAAATTTTTAAAAATAATGGTTATATATATAGAATCTATAAATAATCTTAATTCTCCGCTATTTTTTTTAATCATTTTTATTAATTTCCAAATATTCTTTACAAATGTCCATTATATACTTTATATTTTTAAAAAAAATTGTCTAAATTCCAAATAGCAAGATTTATATTCATTTAATTGAATAAATAACCATACATATGTTTGGATTGTAGAAAATATGATTAGGACATGTGTGTTAATGAAAATTTTGTACAAAATAGTATTAAAAATATTTTGAAAAATTTAATGAAAGTAATAAAATTTTTCTATTTGTTTAGAAAAATGTCAAGGCTTTTGACCAACAGTCTTAATCATGTTAAGTCATGATTCAGTTCTAGTGCAGATCTAGCAAAAACTGCATCATTATTCGGCTTGGATAAATTGCTAGGTTTAAGGTGAATAATGATTAAGAAGGGTTGAATAACCCAACAAAAATTAAATAGCTATTCCCATATCGAAAAGGCCTATTTTGGTATGGTGATGATGAAAAATCTTATCAGTTATCTTAAATCGATTTGGTTTATGCATGGCTGATAATAGTTATTTTTTTTACAGATACTTTTTTTTTATTCTATTGTAAATTTTTACAGCACTTTTTATACTGATATTTTCTACTTGAACATTACTTATATATATGTTAAAAACAAACTATTTTATAGATACAACTGTATCCTTTCATTGATTTTTACATGTATTTTATTACTATTGAAGCAAAATGTTCATTAAATTAAAATTTAAAAATTGAATAAATTTTATGGGGAACATTATGCGATTAAAGAGAAGTTTATTTTTCACTTTAATACTATTTTTTATGATTTTTTCAGTTTCGTTTGTAAATGCAAGTGACACTTCAACAAACGATTTGGACACAAATGAAAGTATGATATTATCTACTGTTCCTGAAGAGAATATACTTGCCGAAAATACGGAAATTATTTCAAATGGGGATTCATCATCTATAGGCCAGACTGATGAATCCCAAAATACAGGGGAAACGGAAAATAACGAGAACGCCCTAATCTTAAGGGCAAGTAATGATGAATTTTCGACTGATGAAAATGTAAATGATTTGACTTATGGAAACGCTCAGATATTGGGTGTTTCAAACAATGAACCTGTTCTTGGCGCTCCTGGATTTTATACATTTCCAGCCATTCAAGGAACTTATGAAACATCAGCTATAATAGATAAAATCATTGAATTTAAAGATTCTGGAGGTACTATTTACTTAAACGGTCAAACCTTTACTGGAGTTGGTAGTTATAATGCTGCCGATGGTGAACATGTGACTATTCAAAATATTAAAGTACATGGTGGAAATCCTAACAATCCAGATCTCATGGCTACTTTTAGAGATCAACAATGGGATGATTATGCGATTCAATTTAAAGGAGCTTCTACTCCCATACCCGAGTCAAATCCTGAGGGTGTTTATCCATGGGACTTTAAAGCTGGTTATTGGGGTACTTCCGGATGTGATTTAATTAATGTATCTTTTGAAAATTTACAAGGAGTAAAATTGTTTAATTTTTGTGGTGGATCTTTAACAAACTGTACTATAAATAATTGTATTTCTAAGTATCAGTTTATGGGAATGTGCGGTTGTTATTGGGATAACACTACTATTTATGTCAAAAATTGTAATTTCACTAACCTTAATCAGACTTATAAAGGTGCCAATGACGTTAATGATGGATCTGGTCAATTAGGTGCTGTATTCGGTGTCTGGATGGAAAATTGTAAATTTGAAAATACAACTTCTGCTCAGCATGGTGGTGCTTTATGTATTGCCGATGAATCTGAGTGGGGTTCAGCTCGTGTACCTTCAACTTTATTGAATTGTGACTTTATCAATGTTACTTCACGTTGGTTTGCTGTTTATATTCATGGAAATTTCAGTACTTCTTTTGCTTATCTTCCAGAAGGTGCTCATGAACTTATCGACGGTTGTTCATTTATAGATTGTACTGGTACTGGGGAATATTCTGGCGGTATTGGTATAAGTCATGATAATGTAGTTGTTAGAAATTCCAAATTTATTAATAATGACGGTGGACAAGGTTCAGCCATTATGGTTGGAGGTTTAAGCGGAAACCATGATGGATTTAGTGGTAGGAATTATGAAGGAAATAATGTAACTATTGAAAATTGTTATTTTTCAGATAATGTCGCTACTTTAAATAAATCTTATTCATACTGTAAAAAATTATATGATAAATGGGATGTAAAAAAGAAAGGACCTAAAGACCCTTCAATTCAATACTACAGCATGGATGGTCAGGGTAATTATTACGAAGACCCAAACGGTGACTATTATGTAAAGCATGAAGATGAATATTTCTATCCAAGCGGAAATGCTGGTGCAGTCTATGTATATGGTAATGATACTAAAATTTTAAATTGTACTTTTGAGAAAAATACCGCTGAAAATGGAGAAGGTTCTGCTATGTGTATACTTGGTAATAGAACAATTGTTAATAATACAAAATTCTATAATCATGAATCTATTAGCGGAACAGTTTATATTGAAGGTAATAATGCTTCCTTTTTCAATAATACCTTTGAAAAAAATGAAGCGGATTACGGTGCATGTATTTATATCAAAGGGGAAAATACTACAATTTCAAATACCACTTTTAAAGAAAATTCTGCTTATTGGGATGGCGCTGGTATTTATATAGAAGGGAATAATACAGTAATTGAAGATTCTGTCTTTGAACATAATGAAGCTTTTTTCCATGGTGCTGCTATTCATATTGAAGGTTCCAAAACTAGCATTTCCGGTTCTAATTTTACAGAAAATGATGCTCTTTTTGGTGCTGCCGTTTATATAAAAGGTTTGGAAACAAAGATTTCCGATTCCAATTTTACAGATAATGAGGCCGCTCAGGGTGCCGGTGTGTATATTGAAGGTAATAAAACTGTAATCTCCGGTTCTAATTTTACCGTTAATGTTGCTAATGATGGTGCTGGCGCTTATATTGATGGTGATAATACAACATTTTATGATAATGTCTTCGGCAATAATACTGCTATCAATGGTGGAGGTATTTATGTTAAAGGTAGAAATACTAAAGTTAACAAGACAGCTTTTGACGGGAATAATGTAACCCATCAAGGTGGTGCAGTATACATCGATGGAAGTAACACGGATTTCAATAACAATAACTTTACAAACAATGAAGCTGTACCTCATGACGCAAGTGAATATTCCGGTCTTGGCGGAGCCATTTTTGTAATAGGTAACAATACACTCACTACCAACAATGATTTTGAACACAACAAGGCACGTAACGGATCTGCATTATATTCTACTGGAAACAATTTGACAGTTATTAATGACATATATAGAGAAAATCAGGCATGGAGTTATGTTCTGATTACTGTTGCCGAACCTGAAATAAGTCTTTATAATACTGCGGATGTAGAAATCGAAGTTGTTCACTTTGGTGGGGACAACATGCTTAATGCTATTCACAACAACGCATCCCACGATCAAATCAGATTGAAGAATGTAACCTATATTAACAGTTATGGTAATGAACTCCATACAAAGGAAAATGAATTTGAATCTCCTGTGGATGGTGTTGAAAACAGTGAAGCAGGTACAAAACTGTACCAGGATGACCGTGAATACCACCAGCTTCTTAATATTAATGTGACAGATGAAAATGGTAATCCAATATATAAAAATGATACTATTACAACAAACCTTTATGGTGATATTTATGTCACATTGCCTAAAGCCAAATTAGGGGTAGGCAGATACACAGTCAGCGCTTTGCACCCTGAAGACTGGAACTACAAGGAAATTAGAAATTTCGCAACTTTTGAAATTTTAGACCATGTTGACGTGTCCGTTGAAAAGACAAGCGATAAGGTTGAATACTTTGACGATGACATTGCCAAATGGACCATTACTGTTAAAAATGCCGCTAATGGTACCAATGCTTCCAATGTTGTTGTAGATGACATATTGCCTTCTGACTTTGAGTTTATAAATTGTACTACTGCTAACGGTACCTATAATAATCACACAGGTATATGGACTATTGGATTCATGGGCAATGGTACCGAGGCTACTTTGGTGATTTATGCTCTTGTAGAAAGTGACATAGAAAGAATGGACCATATTGTTCATATGGACTGCGAGGAAAAAAATGTGGACATATCCATTGATAGGACAGTTACTCCTGAAAAAGATAGGTATGATGAAGATGATTTAGCTACTTGGACTATTACCGTGACCAATAATGGCGCTCATACAGTTCATGATGTTGTTTTAAGTCATGTCTTCCCATTTGAATTTGAACTAGAGCCACATTCAGTTATTGATGTTTCACCGGGTACCACCTATGATGATCATAATCATACATGGACTATTGGAGATATGGCTTCCGGTCAAGTTTCCACTATAAAAATCATTTCCCGTGCAACAGTTAATGTTACACATATCACCAATTTAATGAATCTTGAATATAGGGAAAAACACTTGAATTTAACTGTCAATAAAAGCAGTGACAAAGAGGAATATCATGATGGTGAAGAGGCAACCATTACCATTACAGTTCATAATGGTGGGGGTTGTGAAGCTACAAATGTATTTTTAAATGATATTCTACAGCCTGAATTCGTATATAAGAGTCATGAAGGTTCCGGTTATGATCCGACAACTAATGTTTGGACTATTGGAAATATGGCTCTAAATTCAGAGGCTAAATTAGTAATTAAATCTACCGCTAGAAGAATTTACGGTGATGTTACAAATGTTGCTGTAGTCACCTGCAAGGAAGCTGAATGGGATAAAACAAATAATGAGGCTAAAAGAACTGTAAGGGTTGTACCTCTTCCTGAACCTATAAAAACAGTTAGCAATATAACTCCTAATTATTATGATGAGATTGAATATAATTTGACTATTAATAATACAGGAAATTTCCCTTATGAAAAGAATTTGACAGTTATCGATAGCTTGCCTGATGGATTGGAGTATATTGGCCTTGTGAATTTAACCGGTGCCAAACCTCTTGGTTTTAAACAAGAAGGCAATAAACTCATTTGGAATATAACCAGTATTGAGCCTAATGTTCCTGCTCTAATTACTATTAAGGTAAGGGTAGTTGGTCTCGGTGATTTGATTACAAACAAGACTTTCATTGATAATGTGACAGGCAGAAAAGATATTGCCTATATGGGTAATTTGACTAACAATTTAACTATTATTGGCCCTAATGGTACTGAAAGGACTGTTAGCCGTACTGTCTATCCTGTTCCTATCACAGATTTGTCAGTAGACATTGACAGTGATAAGGATGAGTATTTCGTTGATGATGTTGCTACATGGACTATTACAGTTAGGAATGCTGGTAATGGTACTAGTGCCACTTATGTCAATTTGACTGATTTGTTCA
>CADAOO010000053.1 GCA_902789505.1 uncultured Methanobrevibacter sp.
GTTACTGAGCCGTACGCCACGAGCCTAAACTCGTTCGACTTGCATGGCTTAATCGAATCCCAATAGCAGTAGCATCTGCCAGGATCAAACAGAATTGAATCACATAACAGACATAATAAGTATAAAGTATTATGAAGTACGCTAAAAATATAGACGAGAATACACAAACTAGTTTGTAACTAATTCACCACATCTACAAAACCAACATCATACTTGAGAAAATTCAAGTACTCACAAAATGTATAGCTATATGCGGAAAAGCAACCCTCATAGTTATAATTGTTCCATACAATAAAACTTAGGTCATCGCCATAAAACACATAGCACATCTAATAGACAGATGAATTTTATTAACAAAATCAATTAAAAAATATTGCAAAATATATTATAAACTTAAAAAAATAATTTAAAATAATTATTATTTAAAAATAAAATTCAATCAAGCTTAAAAACTAAAAATTTAAAATAAAATTAAAAATATGAAAAAATTTTTTTAAAATCCTAAAAAATCAAAATAAAAAAAAGATTTTAGAGAAATAAATAAATAAAATATAATTTTTAAGTTTTAAGACAATTTAGAAGCGAGTTTTATGTTCTCATATATAAATGTAACTATTCAATATATATTAATCCAATTTTTTACGGATGACAGAGATAATTCTAGTTAAACTTCTATGCATCTTAATCCCATACTGCTCCACAATCTCAAATCCCACTTCATCGACCATGGGTTTTAAATCTATAAAATGCGGACTGGCCATACATAAATAAGCATCATCCTTCATGTTATCATATATTGCATTATAAAATTCCTTTATAATATTCTCCCCATCAACATCCCCCGTTGTGGTGGATATTCCATAAGGAGGATCAGTAACAACAGCCGCTACTTTTTCATACATTTTAAGTTCACGAACATCAAGATTGAAAGTTCTGTAATCTGTAATGCCGTAATGCTCCAAATTGATGGCTGTTCCATTTTTCATTTTCCAATAAATATCTGACCCAACAACTTTACAGCCTATAAGTCCTGCTTCAATCAATATCCCCCCAGTTCCACAAAACGGATCAAGAACCAATTGGCCTTCCTTAACCCGTGATAGGTTAACCATGCATCTTGCCAATTTAGGGCTCATGGAACCAGGATAGAAGAATGGTCTTTTATGGGGTTTTGTCTCTTCGAAATGCTTTTTATTTAATTTTATTTTTTCGATTGCCACATATACAATATCCTCAAATGCAACAACCCTCACTAATGATTTGGGCTTTTTAAGATTGACACGGATGTTATCGCAGTTTTCTAAAATTAATGAACCCATTTTTCTTTCGGTTGCAACAGTATCGATTTGTGAGTGAAATCTTTTAACTCTTACGGCAAATGTTTCATTGATATAACCTGACCAATCGACCGAAGAAACATTTTCATCCAATTCTTCAATTGCAGATGTGATTATAATTTCATGAATCTCATGTGTGTAGCCTAATCTTTTAGTGAGAGTTCTATAGTACTCATCACATTTTTCAGGAGCAATACCTCTTAAAATCACCAGCCCCTCAGTTATAACATCAATGTCTGCAACAATGTTTTCACATTCCATAACCGCCTTGAGCTCCGCTATGGGTAACTGAGGGTGTTCTTGAGACTGTATACACAACAATTCCATTATAATTCACCTAAAATCCAAACAGTTTTCCTACTTTTTTAAATAAAAATGATGGCATGACCTTAAAGACCAATCCCCTTTTTAAAGACTCCTTTATGAGGAGAGATTGGGTGTCCATATCGCCATACTCTGAAATCAGTTTTTCACCGTCATTTTTCTTAAGTTTCATAAACAGATAATCTATATCGTCATCTGTCAGCATGCAAAGAGCATTTTGAACTTTAATTTGATAGGAAAATTCCTTTTGATATTCATCCATGATTTTATCAGGGTATTTTTCTAAGATAGTCAAATCATCTTTCTCAATAGCTTCCAGAATATATTCACACGCCCATTTACAAGCATTGAATGCTATTAACAAACCTCCGCCGGATGTTGGTTTAATATGACCTGCAGCATCCCCAATCAGGACTGCCCTTGATTTAACCATATCATTATTTTTATTAAAAATTGGAATGAAACCTTTATATTTCTCAATTATTTCAAATTTCAAATTATTCTTCTTTAGATAATCCGTCAATATTTCACTTTGAACCTTATGGGACTCATTGGAAAACATGCCCATTCTATACAAATCGTTGCCTATTGGTATAAACCACAGAAATCCCGGTAATGTCTCTTCCAGAAGGCAAACATCCACAAAATCCATGGAATATTCACTGACTCCCCTATAAGACATCATATCCTCTGGAGATATTTTAACCAGCAGTTGTGAAGCCTGAAACCTGTCCTGAGTGTTTCCAATATATTTGGACAGAACAGAGTTGGGACCGTCACAGCCAACGATGATTTTTGATTTTATGATTTCACCATTCTTAAGGATTACTGAACCTTCATCTATATCAAAATCGACTGCTTTTTTGTTAATTAATTTAACACCATTATCAATAGCTCGATTTAACAAGAACTGATCATAAGCAATCCTATCTATTATATATGCAGCATCATCATCCTTTTCAACAGTTAAAATGTGATTTGGAGAATGTATAAATGCGCCCTTAACCTTATTCAATATTATGTCCTTCGGAAGTTCATTAACATCATTAATATGATTGCTTAGAATTCCGGCGCACTGTAAAGGATATCCTATTTTTGTTTTTTTGTCCAATAATACTACAGATAATCCTTCTAAAGAAAGATAATAAGAAATTGTTGAGCCAACCGGTCCTGCTCCAACCACACATACATCATAATCAAAATTCACCATGTTACCTTACCTTTTAAACTTATCAAAATGCCTTTTAATAACTTTTTCGCTTGATTCATCTATGTCATTTTGTTCATTTTGCACGATATTTTCGGTGTTGTCATCATTATGGAAATTTGAGCTATTATTCATATAGTATCCATCATCAGTATAAGAATTCTCTTCGACCATCCCATTATAATAGGAATCATTTTGATAAGAGTTTGGAGCCCCTTCAAATCTTATGGACATGTCATCATAAGGCTCATATTCATATCTGTTGTAACGTTCATCATTATGACCCAAATCTTCAGGATAGTATTCATATTCCCTTCTAGGATAATTATCCTTTTCATGGCCAATTGGAGTAATCGGTTCAAACTCATCGTAGTAATCATCTCTCGGTAAATATTCTTCCTCTGATTGGAAGTTCCTTTCGAAAGCAGGGCTGTTTCTTGGAAAATGACGTTGCGGTTCATGATATCCCCTTGAGTTGACCATATTGGAAAATATGATTTCTTCAACTTTGGAAGGATTGCTGATATTTGACAGTTCCATCATGTTATTGTCATATGCGCTAAACAAGGAGATGGATCCTATTCCAAACAGCTTTGCAAAGATACTTTGAGAAGTATTGATATCTTGAATTGCCCCATAAGGCATGTAATTTTTCTTACTGGACACTATACCTGATTTTATAATAATTCTGGAATCGGTCAATGTATATTCCTTAGAATACCATCCCAAAAGTTGCCAAATTATATAAATTATAATAAAAAGAATGATAATGAAAAAAGCTATTGCTGTATATCTGGTTAAAGAGAGATTAAACCTAGAAATTAAATAAACCTGCATGTCACCTACAAATTTAATTGCCATTGGAGAAACCATAAGAACAATAGCTAATAAAACAACACCATAAATTGCCTTTTTACAACCAAAAAGCATATTCGGCTTTGTTTTATAAAGAATTCTCTCATTGGGCATATCATCATTTCTATCAAACAACATAATAATACTATTATAATTACTTTTAAATAAAGTTTTACAAAAAAAGATTAAAAAAATAAGCCTCAGCTCGCCCATCATTCATCACATATCAGAGCTCATAGGGTTCATCATTGGCTTATTGTAATTAAAATTAACCAAACATTACGCCTGCTTCGGTTTTAAACAATTCGTCTTCCTTGGTTTTACTCATTACTTTATCAATAGCATCCATGAAGTCAGCTACAGTAATGGATTCACGTTTATCACGAATTGCGAACATACCTGCTTCAGTACATACAGCCTTTAAATCTGCTCCTGAAAGACCATCAGTTAAATCAGCCAGAATATCAATGTCTGCTTCTTCATCCAATGACATATTTTTGGTATGGATTTTGAGAATTTCTCTTCTTCCATCAATATTTGGAAGAGGAACTTCAATAAATCTATCAAAACGTCCAGGACGCAATAATGCAGGATCCAGGATATCAGGCCTATTGGTTGCACCGATAATTCCGATATCCCCTCTTGATTCAAATCCGTCAAGCTCTGCAAGCAATTGCATCAAAGTACGTTGAACTTCGCGGTCACCGCTTGTGGAACTTTTAAGTCTTTTGGCGGCCACAGCATCAAGTTCATCTATAAATATGATTGCCGGAGCTTTTTCTTTAGCTAATTCAAATACTTCACGAACAAGTCTTGCACCTTCACCAATATATTTTTTAACAAACTCGGAAGCTACAATTTTAATAAAAGTAGCATTAGTTTCATTAGCTACAGCTTTTGCAAGTAAAGTCTTACCAGTTCCCGGAGGACCGTATAACAATATTCCTTTAGGAGGTTCAATACCTACTTTTTCAAATAATTCCGGCTCTGTTAAAGGCAGTTCAACAGTTTCCTTAACTTCAATAATTTGCTCTTCCAAACCACCAATCTTATCGTATGTGATATCAGGCTTGGTTTCAATTTCCATTCCGGAAACATTAGCATCTTTTTCTGACGGCAATACCTCAACAATACCGAATGTTTGTTGGTTTAAAGCCACCCTTGAACCAGGCACCAATAATTTTTCATCCAAAAATTTTGAATAATTTACAAGGAAACTAGGGCCAGTGCTACTTTTTACAGTCATTCTATGATCATCTAAAACTTCAGTAATAGTTGCTAACACAAGAGGTGGAGATCTAAATCTATCCACTTCTGAACGTAATGATTTAGTTTCTCTTTCTAATCTAATTTTTTCATTTTCAATTAGGACTTTATCCTTTTCTAATTTCCTAACTTTCCACATTAAGTTACTTTTTGCTTTGTGCTTTGGATTTTTCTTCTCTCAAATAATTAATCTCATCTTGTAAAGATTCAACTTTTTCAATTAACTGTTCTTTTGAAGAATTTTCCAAATCATCAAAATCATCCATGTGAATCATCTCCAGTTAGTTTAAAATTCTATATTAATTGTAACTTTAATAACAATTAGTAACTTTAAATATTTAAATGTATTCATTTCTATCTATACTAACAATTATTTTATTAAGCATTATTAATAAAATATTAATTAAGCAAATAAGGAAAACTGATTAATATGGAATGCGAAATTTGTGGTAAACCGGTACCGGAACATAATCCGATAAGAGCAAAAATTGAAGGATCAGTTATGGTAGTGTGTAAAGAATGCTCAAAACTTGGAACAATTCAAAAAACACCTCCCAAACCAAAATTTAGAAAACAAAACAAAAGTAAAAAACAAAATAACAGTAAAAATAAAGTTTATTCAAGAAATGATGAACCCTCTGAAGAATTAATTGAAGACTTTGAACTTGAAATAAGAAAAGCAAGGGAATCAAAAGGCTGGTCCCGAGAAGATTTGGGTAAAAAAATAAACGAAAGGGTCTCCGTCATTACCAGAATTGAAACCGGAAAAATGACACCCGACATAAAGCTTACAAAAAAATTTGAAAAAGCATTGAATATCAAATTGCTTGAAAAAGTAAACAACGTTGATTTGAATCAATTCGTTAATACCCAAACCGGCGAACGTACATTGGGAAATATAATGAAAATCAAAAGGAAATAGCTATTTTCTAATATAGCTATTTAATTTATCATTTTTTATATGCCTTTGCTTACCTTTAATAGTATAATCAATCATCCCCTCATTTTTAGCTTTATTTGAATGGTATTCTTCAAAAGCTTTAGCAGTATTCAGCAAATCATACAACTTATTATATGCGTCATATTCTTCGCTAACCACTACAATATGAGCAGGAGGATGGATTTTTTTTATTTGTACAATACTTAATGTCGCATCTTCTTTTACAAAAAATGCAACAGCAACATTGGATTTGGTTCTAAGTTTTGAGTTTAAAATACTTTCAACTAATGAATCAGCAAAAGAAGCATCAACAACTTTAGGTTTAGTAATTAAATTTAAATTACCATGCCTTTCCATATCTGCAATTGCATTAAGCACTTTTGAATTATTTTCACCTCTAACTAAAATTAATGCCATAATAACCACTGAAAAAAATAATTTAAGGTGAAAAATCACCTATTTTGGAAAGATTTTAAAAGTCTGCTTCTGAATAAAACAAGCAGAATCAGAATTATACCAACAACTGTTTGAATACTTCCTAAAATATTTAGAATGTTTCCATCTATAGGCAGATCCCATGAAGGAGAAGACCTATCGCCAGGAAGTGCATTATAATAAACACCGACCGCCTTGGAACTTTGTTTTACATTCAAATCCTTTGGTTCAACATGGTCAACACCCATTAACAAACCATTATTGATAGCTCTATTAATAGAACCTGCAATAGCAGAAGAATCATATCCGTTCTTAGCAACAGAAGCTTCGACAATTTCTTTTGTAGTTGCAGCCAAACCAGGTTTATCACTTCCATAAACTGAAACACTAACCGCATCAGACCTAACCGTCAATGCACTGCCTAAAGACTGATATGCATAGACATTTTTTAATTCTGCACCGCAAACCGGACAGTTATCATATGCTTCACAGGCAGGATAACCTTTAGCCCAACCACACTCAGGGCAAGATTTTGAATATACTTCATCCATTGCATAACCTGTAGTGTTCATGTCCGGAGGAGTGAACATGTCACCGGTGGAAATTCCAGAAACGAGATTTAATCCACCACCCCCATATCTTTCACCAGAATCATTAGCCACTTCACCCATAGCTTCAGACAATATGGTTGTAGCAGGATAGCCATCCCTAATCATTTTTCCGATATTCATTGCAGTTTCCTTACGTACAGATTCCGCAGTACCATACATCGGATTTCCATCAGTATTCCTCAAGTGAATAATAGCTCCCTTTTGACCTGGTTGCAATGTGGCAACTCCACTGCTGTATGGAGTGACCTTGATAGCATTACTGGAATCATCAACAGTAATAACATAAGCATCGAAAGACCCTCCAATCGCAGCACCCATAGTAGGACCACCTACAAGAAGACGCGCACCACTATATTGGGATGCAATAGCTGCGGCTGAAGCTGCAGATACATTATTATTTAGACTAGCAATAGCATCGACAATTGAATCCAACCTTGTATCAGAACTACCAGTACCCCCAGAGAGCACTGCAAAGTGATTATTTTTAGACATTACAAATGTTGACTGGAACATATTTTGTGCAAATGACATACTCCCTGCAGCAGCTCCGTTGGGATCTTTTCCGGATGGGTCGGTAATAATAATTATGTTACAAGTCGCTGCAACACTGCTCATTGTCATTAATAATATTATAAAAAAAACAATTGAAACTTTAAATTTATTCAACTTATCCACCCGCACCAGTAACTGATTTATTTTCCAGTTCAACAGATGAGAAATCTTCAATAACTGTTACAGTAACAACACCAGTGTTCTTATCAACTTGAACATCCGCTGCTGTGATAGGTTCTACTGAAGTACCCGGAACCGTTGACTGTGTAGCAAATTCCTGGGCCGTTTTAATGGCATCCTGTAGCGAAACTTCCCTTATGGATGTTTTTAAGACATCACCATATATTACACTACCGTCTCTGAACCCCGCTTGCATCACATTGGCTCTGATAGTATCCACCGGAACAATATCATTTCCTTTAATAATTACTCCAGAAATAGGAATACCTTCATTTATCTCATCAGAGGATGCATATGCAACGTAAGTAATTAAACGACCACAAAAAATTAAAATAAACGCCAATAATAAAATAATTAATGTGTCTCTCCTAATCTTTATAAACATGTTTATATCCTCATTTATCAAAATTCAACTATATGAATAAAATATACATTTATTATATTGAGTTAATATTATATTTAAATTTATATTATATTCTTTAAAAGTGATTCGGCAGGATCCATTCCTTGTGCGCCGATTAATAAAATAATATCATCTTCTTCCGCTTTTTCGTAAGTTTGCCTTAAACAGTCTTCAAGATTGTCATAATGAATAAAATCTATGCTGTTTTCTTTTAAAGTATCAAAAAATACTTCCCTTTCCTCATCTTCAACAAAATTTAAATCGTTTACAACATCATTGCTTGAAGATAAAATCAATTTAATATTGTCCTGCATTGATTCGACAATGGCTTCAACATTTAATTTGTTTATTTCGACTCCTCTTGAACCCCTTATTGAACAGACGACATATAATGTTTTGTTTGGAGGGAGTAATTTGATTGTTTCAGAAATGGTGGCTTTGATACCATCAGGATTATGTGCAAAATCATCATAGATTAAAGGTTTATCGTTTAATTTAGCAAATCTCCTATTTAATGCCTTATATGATTTAACTCCATTAATTATATCCTCCATTTCCAAGCCTAGTGAAATGCATGCTCCGATAGCTGATAAAATATTTTGGATAAAATGATAACTGTTAAACGGCAGTTCATCATTTGTTAAAATTCTATTTCCATTATAAATTATTCCTTCACCATCATAATAAACCGCATTTTCGCTGTCGATTTCGGACATTGAAGTGTAGAATGGATTTTTCGCATCAAGTTTCATTACCAGTTCATCATCATGATTAAGTACACATATTCCATCACCAATAGCCTCGGGAACTGCAGTTATTTCATCGAATACCTCATCGATTGAGTTTACAAGACCTATATGGTCCATTGCAATATTTGTTATAACACCCACTTTAGGTTTGATGGCTTTACTCATCAAAGCCGCATGGTTTTTCATCAAATTGCCTAACCATCCCTGAACTTCAGATATTTCAATAACCAGATAATCCAAATCCCCATTTGCAATGACTTCATCAGAAATTAATTTAGAAACCATAGGATCGATTAACGTATTGAATTCAGATTCACTATCAGTGTTGGTGAGAACATGATATCCCGCAGTTTTGATAATATGATAAATTAAATGTGAAGTGGTTGATTTCCCGTTAGTTCCAGTAATAACAACATTTGTAGAATTTGGAGAAAATTTTTCTATGGTGTGTTGAAGAGCATAAGCATTGGCCAGTTCAATTTTATCTGTTATAATCAATGGAAAATTAAGCTTTTCGGCCATTTCAAGCGCACCATTTTTAGGAGTTTGAGTAATCAAAGCGGCAATATTTTTATCAAAAGCCAATTTGACACCCACTTCATCAATCCAATGCCTTATAACAATATCTCCTGTATGAGCATTATTTAAAAAAGTGAATTTTCCTGTAAAACCATCAATTGAAAAAAATTCATCATTCCCCACAAGTTTACCGTTTATTGAATTAACCAAATCCTGAATATCCATTTAATATCCCCCCAAAAAAAGAAGAAAAATAATAATTAAAATATGTACATCTTAGCAAGAATACCAATAATGCACAATAATGTAGTAGCCCCCCAATAAGTAAAGATAATCTTTTTCTCAGACATGCCATAATGATTTAATGTATGGTGTAGAGGTTCTACCGGCAATTTAATAATATGAGCCCTGTGCAAGAGACTTACAACTACAGAAATAATAGGAACACCCAATGCACAAACTCCAAAGTAAGGAATGTCGCAAACCATTACTGCAGCCGCATATCCGGTTCCCAATACAAAAGATCCGGTATCTCCCATAAATATTGAGGCAGGATATTTGTTAAATACTAAAAATCCTAAACATAATCCGGATAGAATTAAGAATACCGGAATAACATTCGGCTGTCCAAATAAATAACCATAAACACAACATGCGATAGACGCGATAGCAACAATACCTGCAGCCAAACCGTCCATTCCATCAATCAAATTCACTGCATTGATACAACCTAATATTCCTATAATTACAACAGGAATTGCAAATATACCTAATTGAAATCCGCCCAATGTTGTAACGTAACCTGTAAATCCTAAACATAACCCTAAGACAATTTGACAAATAATTTTTTCCAACTCATCAGGTTCTGTTTTAATTGGAACTTCGCCGATTACCTCAACTTTTCCTGCTTTAAGCAACTCTTCAACTTCAGCTTTTGCTTTAGGAGTTGCAACACGCACTTCCTCATTAGGTTCAACTTCCAATCTTCCTAAAGATATGACCTCATCAGAACAATTAACAACAACTTTCTGAACTTCTTTGACCTTGAGGCCAATCAAATCATCCACTAAACCTACAATACCTCCTGCAAGCATCATGAATGAAACAATTAAAATAGGAGTATTTTGATAATAAAGAGATATAATGATAGAAATTGTAAACAAAAATGCTATACCTCCCATTGTTGGAGTACCGGCTTTATGCCTATGTTCACTGACTATAGGATTATCGGTAATCCTTGCATTAATCAATATCCTCCTTACATAATAAGTGAAGAATATTGAAGAGATTAATGTCACTAAAAATAAAATTAACAAATCTGTATCAATCATCATACCACTCAATAAATAGGTTATGTAATAATCTATTGATAATACTATATATATTATAAGTTATAACATGATGATTTAAGTTAATTTATCAACCAAATTTTCAAGTTCTTTTTTGGAATTGGCTCTTGCAGTTACTCTCTGATAACCTTCAGGCCCATGAACAACAAAATCATTAGCTTCAAAAGATTTAATAGGCTCTTTAGGAGAAGGTCCCTCATAATTACCGATTGGAATTTCAATAGAGTAATAATATTGAAGCTTATCTGAAATTTTAGCTAGTGAAAATTCACCTATTGCCATGTTAATCAATTCGCATAATGAATTAACACCGCAAGTAGCTGTTGTTAAATATCTGGTGCCGTTAGGTCTTGTATTTACTTCAATAGCATACAACTGGTTTTCCTGTTTTGAATACATAAAATCCATCTCAAAAATACCGTCGGAATCTAAATTTTTAGCCACTTTATATGCAATGTGCTGAACTAAATTATTATCTAAACCCTCAACCATACATGGCCCTGTTTTGACTTTATTTAATGGATGTGTTCCTTCCAAAGTTGTTTCTCCCTTATAAATCGGAGGCAGGGCAACATATTCTCCGTTATATCCCAAAACCTCAATGGAGATTTCAGACCCTTCAACAAATTTTTCACATAATGCATAATCAAATTCCTCAAAGTATTCTTCAATGTCTTCAATTGATTTGGCAATTTTAATATCCTTTCCGCCCTGGCCCGCTCCCTGTTTTAAAACAACAGGAAACTCCAAATTAAGCTCATCAGGACTGTTTAAAATTTGATATTCAGGAGTTGCAACATCAATTTCTGTGTAAAACTCTTTAGTTTTAAGTTTATCTGAAGTTAATTCAACAGCTCTTACGCCAGCGGCAATTACCGGTATGCCGTATTCCTCTTCGACTTCCTCTTTCATTTTTGCAACATCGATTAACGGAGGGTCAATTCCAATTAACGGGACAATAGCATCAACATTCTGCATTAATGCAACTTGCTTTGGTCCATCCATACCTCTTGGAACAATAAATACCTGGTCGGGCAAATCCAAGTTAATGGCATTCTCGTTAGACTCAGTAAGCACACTTTCTATTCCTTTACTTCTGACATACCAGTCAATATCATCATATAATCTTGATCCAATAAACAATAATTTCATAATACAATTCCTTTTAATCTGTCAATAAATTCATAGGCTGTTCTTTCAACATTTTCAGTTAATTCTTCTGAGTAATCCATTGATTCCGGTTCAATGCCAATGAAAATTATTTTAAAATCTGTGTCTTTTTCCAAGTACCTCACAAAGAATGATAAAGACATTGAATGGGTTGAAATGCCTATGTTTGCAAAATCATATTTGTCTACGATTTTCATATCACCAGGTCTGCCACCCATCAAACATGCATCAACAATGATTAAATGAGTGGGATTCTCTTTTCGGATTTTACCGGTGAAATTTTCAGGGACTGTTTCAGCATTAATAAACAATAATCTATTTTTATCTTCGAAGCCTTGCTCTTTTAACCTCTTAATAATGAACGGTCCTACACCATCATCACATTTAAGTTCATTGCCCACTCCAAGAACAATTAGTTTCTCAAAATCTTTAAGAAAATCGCTTAGTTGAGACTCAAAAGACATTTTTTTACACCTACAAGTATTCTGCTTTAATACTTTCAATCCCTTTTCCCATAATATATTTTAACTTAACAATTATTAAATCATTGCTTTTCACCGAACGATTATCCAAGGGAACCAATAACGGCGGATTCAACATTGGAGTTGGTCCGCATATAATATCATCATTAAGTTTTGTAAAAGTGGTAATCTTCAATCCGTTGACCATACCATCCCTATTGGCTTTAACGGATATTATTTCCTCAAAATTGGGATTGATATCTTCTAAAAAATCAAGTTTAGAGTAAACCTTAGCATCGGAGAACAATTCATAATGTACTCCTTCTTCATCCCAATGGACATAATCCCTTTCAAGATTTACAAGTTCCACAGTATTTATAATGCCTTTAGGTATTATTTCACCCGTTTTTTTAAGGAATTTTCTGGCATGATTAAGAACAGGGATTTGCTCTTCATCTATTAAAGCCGTGTCCATCATCTCGCATACAATCAAATCTGCTTTTTTTTCAAAATCATATTCAAGAACATCACTATTTACTACCTGAATGTTTGAAAAATTGGCCAGATTCTCTTTTGCGCATTGAGCAGTTTTAACATCGATTTCTAAAGAGATAATCTCATCAAAAAAAGAACTTAAAAAATAAGATAATATGCCACTGCCACATCCCAAATCATAAGCTAACCCCTTATTCGAAGAATATTCGCATATCGCATTATAAAAGCCAGCTAATCGTTCCTGATCATTTAACAAATCAGAATGATATGGAGTTGTTTTGAATTTCATGAAAAAATATAAAAAAATTTAGTGGGTGTGACTATGACCATGGTCATGGGTGTGTCCAGGTTCACTAAATTCTTCTCCGTTAGCTGTACTTGTGAGTTTTACGTGTTCAACACCTTTAAGCCTCATTATCCTTTCTGTCAAATCACGAATTTCTGCAATGTCCCCGTTAACAACAACAATTTCCATACAGTATTTGTCGGTCATGTGAATGTGCATACTAGTGTTAATTTCATTTCGGAAACTGTGTTGAATCTCCGCAAGGTTTTCCATAACTCCTGTATAGTGGTGGTCATAAATAATAGTTACAATACCAATTCTTTGCCCTTCCATGGAATTCATCCACTGATACCTTACGATATAATCCTGAAGTGCATCACGAATTCCTTTTGAACGAGACTGATATCCCCTTTCTTTTAACACTTCATCAAAGTCCGCTAATAATTTTTTAGGTAAAGACATACTTATTCTCATCATAGAAAAACACATCAAATATTAAATTTATTAAAAAAATATTAATTGTATAATAATTGTATTATTTTTAAGTTATATAAATATTATGATTAAATATAAAAAAAATATTACTTGAATATTATCAAATAGAAAAAAAATATTATTCAACGAGCAGATAATACTCGCCGTCATCCTTATTAATTGGTTTTAAAAGACCTTTGTTCTGCAATGATAAAATAATGTGATACATTCTAAAATTGGACAATTCCAAATCACCATAAAGAAGATGGCCTTCTAGAGTATACTTAGAAATAAGGTTTTTATCATCAACCAGATTCTGAATAAGTTTATATGATTCCTTTTCCTTCATGTTTAATTCCAATTCTTCAACATCCTTTTTGGAATTAACAGTATTGACTTCTTTTTCATATTCTGATAAGGAGACCTTGTCATCTTTAAAAACTACTAACTCCTTATCTTCAAGCTCCCTGAGAATCTGAACTAAATCATATTCATGAAAACCCAAATCTTTCATTAAAACATTAATTGGAATGCCTTCCGGATATTCGATTGCATATATTTTTATTTGATTTAGGACAACTTCTTCGTTTTTGGTAATTGTAATCATATAATCATTATTTGGATTGATAATAAGTATTATGTTTAAACTATTACTTAAAT
>CADAOO010000054.1 GCA_902789505.1 uncultured Methanobrevibacter sp.
GTAAAAGCAGATGGATTATCTTGCTTTTATAACTCTAGTTGTTTCAGGAACTTTTTTAAATAAAATCCTATATCTGCATTTAGGACATTTATTTTCCATGTAGCTTTTATGATCTACTTCTGCTCCACAACGTGGACATGTATACAAGGCTTATTCCTCCACTTTAATGTCTCTGATACTACGTGATGCGGATTTTGCCATAGGGGTTTGAGGAACGTAAGCTCCACCGGTAAATACTGCACCACATTTTCTGCATTTCCAAATTCCAGCAGCTTGTCTTTTTACATAAGGTCTGTCACATTTAGGGCAAACATGATTTTTTTTCATGTTTTCTTCGATAATTTTAACAGTTCTTTTTGCTTTTCTTCCGTATCTTGGACCGAACCTTCCTGTGATACCTACTTTTTTAGTTCTTGCCATTTAATATCTCTCCATAATAATGAAATTTGTAATAATGTAAATTAGACCAATTTACATAAATCAATCATAAAATAATCTAATGTAATAATATTAGATTAACTAATATTTAAATGTTTTCTTAAAAATAGATATTTTAAGAAAAAAACACGTTATAAATTATTAAAATTAATTTTTTGATGGAATATCAAAGCATCAAAAAAAATAATAAAATATTATCCAACTACTCGAGTGTTGGATAATTAGGACTTTCATTAGTAATTAACAGGTCATGAGGATGTGATTCCTTAATGCCGCTACTTGTAATTCTAACGAAATTTGCTTTTTCCTTCATTGCAGCAATGTCCTTTGCACCGCAATAGCCCATGGATGATTTCAAACCACCCACTAACTGGAATAAAATTTCTGCAATGGTACCTCTGTATGGTACAGCACCTTCTATTCCTTCAGGAACATATTTGGTATGGTTCATTTTACTTTTTTGACCTTGGAAGTATCTGTCTGCTCCACCATCATATTCACTGGTCATTGCACCCATAGATCCCATTCCACGGTATTTTTTATATTGCTTACCATTCATGACAACAATTTGACCTGGAGCTTCTAGGGATGCAGCAAGTAAATTACCGAGCATTACTGCATCTGCACCGGCACCAATAGCTTTTGCAACATCACCTGAATATCTGATACCACCATCAGCAATTACAGGAATGCCTGAATCAGCTGCCGCATCAGCAACATCAGAGATTGCGGTAAGTTGAGGTACACCAACACCAGCTACAATACGGGTGGTACACATTGAACCCGGACCGATACCAACTTTGAGTGCATCCACACCCATGGAAATCAAATCTTCTGCAGCCTGTGCGGTTGCAATGTTACCTACACATAATTCCGCATCAATATTATCTTTAATTGTTTCTGTAAACTTGACCACATTCATATTGTGAGCGTGGGCACAGTCAATGGAAATGATATCTGCACCTGCCTGGTCAAGTGCCATAGCCCTGTCCAAATCAAAAGGACCGCATGCAGCAGCAACCAAGAAGTTACCGTCCTTGTCACGGGCCGCATTAGGATATTGGGTCTGATTTAAAATATCTTTAATAGTGATAATTCCAACCAGCTTACCGTCCTTAACAACAGGAAGCCTTTCGACCTTGTTTTCATAAGCAACGTTCAATGCATCTTCCGCAGATACACCCTCTTCAACAGTGACTACATCGGAAGTCATTATTTCCTTAATTGCTGTTGAAGGTTCTGAATTTAAAACCGGCCTGATATCCCTTTTTGAGATAATTCCCATTATTTTGTCACCATCGACAACAGGCAATCCGCTGATGAGTTCATCACGCATTAATGTTTCGGCTTCGGAAACTGTGGAATCTGGAGAAATGGTTATAACTTCGCGAATTGTCAAATCTTCAGCATTTTTAACTTTTTTAACTTCTTCAATTTGCCTTTCCTGTGAGAGATTTCTGTGAATTACACCCACTCCACCCTGTTGTGCCATGGCAATTGCAAGATCCGCTTCAGTTACAGTATCCATAGCCGCACTTAAAACAGGGATGTTCAATTTAATTCCTTTACCTAATTTCACAGTGGTATCAATGTCCTTAGGTTCAACATAACTTGCATTTGGAGTTAAAAGAAAATCATCAAAAGTGAATGACATTCTTGCTTCTTGTACTTTTTTTGAAAATGACATAATCACACCTAATTAAAATGAATCGCATAATTCTTTAAGTTCAGCAACAGCGGTATGGTGTATTTTACCTGTATTTCTGTCTCCGCCTACACAAGCAGCTCCCCTAATACCTACAACATCACATCCTATATCATGCAATGGTTTTAACTGGTCCTTTTTAACAGACCCTGCAAGTGCGGTCAATAAACCATAGCTGTGAGCTTCATCTACAAATTCCTGTAATTTTTCTATATCTAAATAATCAAATAATGTATGACCATCTTTAACGGCAGTGTCAAGCATTGCCAAATCGCATCCTGCATCGCGAGCCACTTTTGGAATTTCCATAGGGTCAACTGCACCTACACGGTGCGCATCCGCATATCCTGCAGCTACAATGATAGTGTCTTCGCTGACATCTTTTACAGTTTTAACAACGTTTTCCATGACTTCAACCGCTTCATCATGGTCTTTTGTTCCATATAATCCAACTTTAATATAATCTGCACCAGAAACATGAGCACCCATTGCCGCAAGAGAAACAGTACCTGGTTTGTAAGGCACATCACCCAAAGTAGCGCTAACAAGTTTATCTTCGGGAGTTAATTCTCTAATTTCCTTAATTACCCATGGGAAATTAGCTCCTAAAGAACCTTCTTTAGGATTTTTTACATCAACAATGTCTGCTCCACCTTTAATTGATTCCAGAGCTTCTTCATGATTTATAGGGCTTATTAATAGAAGCATAAATTTCCTCCAATAAAATATAATTTTATATTATAATAATATTACTTCATTATTACATATAATATTATTGTTTTTTAACTTAATTCTGGAAAAAAATAGATTAATATGGTGAATTGTTTTTTGAAACTTTATCCTTAATGGTTCCGTGAACCTTAGGATAAAATCCAACTTCAGCGGATAATTTTCTCATATTTTCGATTATCTCATTAGTTGGAATAGCTACAGGACAGTTCAGTGTGCAAAGACCACACAAAGTGCACATATAAAGGCCTGAATTGAAACAGGTTTCGTCATCTTCAATGAACTTTGACATGGCCACCCCACGTCCACCCAGATAATTATTGAATCCGAATTCATTTCCTACCGCATTGTAAACGGGACAGTGAACAACACAATTTCCGCAGCCTATGCAGTAAAGACATTCAGGCGTTGCCTGACTTCTTCCGTTATCCAGAAGAATTACAACTACCCTTTCAGCACCGTACATATTTTTCAGGAGCTTTTTCTCGATGTCCGCTGTTTTAGACGGACCTGATACAACATTCATGTATGACGTTACATAGCTGCCGGTTGCAAAAATTGTTTCAAGCTTTACAACAGAGATTGCGTCTTCCAGAGTCGGTACAATTTTATCGATTCCAGCCACAATTATATGCAAATCCTTAAGGGAAACTATTGAAATATTACCCTCATTGTGCACCATTACAGCTGACCCTTCTTCGGATGCTATTGCATTGGCTCCACTTATACCTACATTGGCATTTTTTAGGCGATTTAGCACATCACCTCTTACAGTTTCCATGATTTCACGGGCTTCAGGATTGACATTTGCATCCAATGATTCATTAACAATTTCAGTTATTTTTGAAATATTCAAATGAGAAGCAGGCCCTGTCGGATGAACCGGCTTATTGTCTGTCGCTTTAAGCTGCAGAATGCGATCTCCCAAATCAGTTTCGACAACATCAATGTCCCTATCTTTCAGGTGTTCCTTAAGATTTATTTCACCCAGAGTATTGGATTTGGCTTTGGCTATTGCAGTTGCATCATATTCATCAAGCAAAGCATCAATTATTTCGAGTGCATCATCAGAAGTTTCAGCAAATTTAAATTCGATGTCATTACGGCTAAATGATTCGCAAACCTGAATGAGGAGTTCCTCATTGTTTTCTATGGAATATTTCTTAATTTCCCTAACCCTATCTGTCAGTCTTTTAGTTGACGGGGATTCTTTAATGCTGTTGGATCTTTTTTTAACCGTGCTGAATGATTTTCTCATTGTTTCAAGTTCACTAGCTTTCATCCAAATCACCATATTTTACTAAAAACTCAGTTAAATCCAGAACTTCCAAATCTTCATTTTCCAAATTAAGTTTGCAGAATGGACATGCTGTGATTAATGTTTCACATCCTGTATCCTTTGCCTGATTGATTCTTGATTTGGCCATTTCACTGGCAATTTCCGGATAAGCCGATTTTACTCCGCCTCCGGCACCGCAGCATAAGCTGTTTTCCCGAATACTTTCCATTTCGACCAGATTGGCAACAGCTTTGATAACATCACGTGGTGAGTCAAATACATTGGAATGTCTGCCTAAATGACAGGAATCATGAAAAGTAACATTTAAATCTTTTTTGGAGAAATTCAGCTTTTTATTTTTAATTAAATCATCAATCAATTGTGAAATATGAATTACATCAACATCATCATAATCATCTTTGAATGTCTTATAGCATCCTGCACAGGATGTCAATATCAGTTCATCCTTAAAAACTTCTGTGTTTTTGCTAATCTGTTCGAGAGCTTCATCTTCAAAGCCGGTCCTAAACAGAACAGAACCGCAACATTTTTCATCATCCAAAATATGATATTCAATATCAGCCAATTTCAGCAGTTTTTCTGTTGCCCGGGAGATGTCAGTTTCTTTTTCTCGGGCGGTGCATCCTCTAAAATATATCATGGAATCTAATCTTCCTCATCCAATTCAATTTCATTGCGAATAGCTATTTCCCTGACCAGTTCATTCATCTGTTGGTTCATATCATCAACCCGCATATACAATCTGAATCCTAAATATAATGACACCAGCAAACCGACAATGAGTAATAAATCGATACCTCTACCAAAACCGAACAATCCTGCAAGGGGAACAGTAATATCCGGTTTGAATGCAAATAATAACAGAAATATCCAAATAATTACCCACAAAACAAAAGCAGCTGGAGTACTTTTTTTAGATCTGAGCCTATGATATGCAAAGGCTAATGTGGCGATTGCAACTAATAATAATATAATCTGGTATAAATGTAGCTGACCTATAATAAAAAACACCTTCTACTAATTTTTACAGTCTGAATAAGTCTAAAATCATTTTAAATAAAATTTTTAATCCGACAATTGCATCCGTTCCCTTGCTTTGAGTTTCAGGAGTATAAATTGTAGTAATTTCAACTTCAGCTAATCTTAGATTGTTATCTGAAATCTCCTTAATAAATTCTGACGATACAGCATATCCTGAAGAAACTATATCAATTTTGCTAGCTGCATCAGCAGTGAAAGCTCTTAAACCCCCCTGTGAGTCCTTAACCTTCCTTCCGTAAAATACTAATGTTAAAAAGTTCATGACTGAATTTGCAAAATTTTTTGAAAGAGGCATGTCCTTAAATGGTCTTGCACCTATACATGCATCCGCTTCGCCATCCTGGAGGGGTTTGACTACCTTAGGGATATCTGATATCTCATGCTGACCGTCGGCATCGAATGTTAGGATATAATCGGCATTTTTATTGAGTGCGACAACCATTCCAGTTTTTAAAGCAGCCCCCAATCCACGATTAATGACATGGGAAACAATAAATATCTGATTAGGATATTTACGTTTAGACTCGATAGCCAAATTAAGAGTATTATCTTTAGATCCGTCATTTACAAGAATAACATTATATCCTTCACCGGCAATTCCTTCAATAATATGTGAAACTGTTTTTTCCTCATTGTATGCCGGAACAACTATAAAAATATCATTTTTTGAATTTGACATAATATCCATCATCTATAAAGGACCTGCATCTTCTTTTCCTTCACGCATTCCCATGCCTGCCTCTTTTCTCATTGCTTTTCTGTGATACATCATTTTGATTAAATTCTGTGCATGTTCACGAGCTCTGTTTTCGGCAAGTTTTGCAAGTTCAACAGGGTCTTCCTCTTCGTCTTCATGTACAAATACTTCCAGAATATGGGTATTTGTCATGAGCTGTGCATTTATCAAACCTGTGGATGCTTCATGGGCACACATCTTATCCTTTTCCATTGGCCCAGGCATTCCAAGTGCCATTACAATATCACAGTTTTCCTCTTCAATGAGAATTTTGGCGGTTACGGGCAAATCCTTAACGCCCGGAACGGTTTCACGAATTATTTTTAAATCATAAGCATTGTTTTTAAGCTCATCGATGGCTGCTGAAGCCATGTCAAAACGAGCAAAAGTTGTATCACAAATACCAATTCTCATATCTTCACCTTATAAAAGAATATGTATTTTTTAATATAAAACTTTAATTAAAATAAAAAAGTATTATGAATTATTACTGCGAGTAATACTTTGGGTTTTAAAATTATGAAAAATTTTCGAATTAAAAAAAAATTAGTTTTTATTTAACAGATCTAAAAACTTATCCTTAGCTTCGTCAATTGTTAACGGATAATCCCCTTGCATGTCAAAACCATCTTTTTCAAGCTGCTGGAATAAATCTGTAACAATCGGAACCTTCAAATTTGCCTGCTCCAATATTTCCGGTTGTGAAAAAATCTCTTTAGGAGTTCCTTCAGCTATCAGTAAACCATCGACTAAAACAAATATCCTTTCAGCATAGTTTGGAACCAAATCAACTTCGTGAGTTGAAATAATGATTGTGATTCCTTCATCATTAAGCTCCCTTAATAACTTGGACAGGTCAACAACACCCTGAGGGTCAAGACCAGCAGTAGGCTCATCCAAAACCATCACTTCAGGTTTCATGGCAAGAATACCTGCAATGGCAACACGTTTCTTTTGACCTCCACTCAAGTGATGAGGTGCCTTTTTCTCATATCCGCTCATGCCAACACGGGATAGGGCATATTCAACTCTGTCCTGAACCTCTTCCATTGACAATCCTAAATTAAGGGGGCCGAATGCAACATCCTCTTCAACAGTTGGAGCGAATATCTGATCATCCGGATTTTGAAATACAATTCCTACCTTTTGTCTAAACTTAAGCAAGGATTTCTTATCATACTTTAACTCCTCACCATCAATGAAAACCTGTCCTTCATCAGGTTCATAAATTCCATTCAAATGAAGAAACAAAGTTGATTTACCTGCACCATTTTTACCTAAAAGAGCAACCATTTCTCCTTGTTTAACTCTTAAACTAACTCCTTTAAGAGCCTGATACTCAGAATTATAAGCATATTTTAAATTTCTTACTTCTAACATGTTATTCCTCCTTTTTTGGTACGTAAACTGGAAGCTCGCCAGTGTATCCCCTAGAGTCTAGAGAATGCTGTAATGTTTCACTTTTATCAAGAGCCCTTAAGAATATAGTACTTGCAAGAGCACCCAATGATTTAAATGATGTAAAATATGAATTGTACCCTAATCTTGAGTTTTGAGCTTTCTGCATGGTATCGATTTCATTTAGGAAAATGAATATTGTATTATACATCAAAAGTGCTATTTCAATCAGAATTCTTGGAACTTTCAAAGACCTGAGGCAATTTAATATTTTTGCTATCGGTGTAGTAAGTGCTAAAAAACCTAAACAAGGCAAACAACCCATTACACGCATAAATGTATAAACACCATAATGCAATGAATCATTAGTGACCACTATACCCAATATTCCTGTTTCATAAATAACCTCCCCTTTTCCAAAGAAGAACACCAAAAAGATACAAGTTATAACAAGAAATGCCATTGGAATTGATAGAAATTTCAAATAAGATCTATAGTTGATTTTTGCAATTGCTAAAATGACAATAGACATCACAACAAAAATGAACACGTCAAAATATAGATTATCAAGTGCTAAGGTAACAATTAACAAAATAATTGTCAAAAACAATTTTACATAGGGATTGAATTCCGTTAATTCATTATTATGTGCAATATAATCCATATCAAATTTCATAAAATCACTTTAAAAAAAAAAGAAAAAATAAAAGAAGAACTTAGTTTTCTTCTTTTTGTCCTCTCCAGTAGCCAAAGAAGTATCCAATAATAATTGCTCCTATAGCTGCTTGAAGAGCGAATAATAAACTTTCTATTTCACCACTAGGCGGTTCCCATATAGATGAAGCCCAAGGTTTAAAACCTGATTCTTCAATAGCTTCACCAGCTGCATCATCAGCACCGCCGAAGTATCCGTCGTCTTCTCCATGACCATTAAACATTATCAATGGTGCAATGAATAATACAATACAAACAACTGCTATAATAATTAAAGTTGATGTTTTCATATTTAATCACCTTATGCTTCATTAGGAGCTAATGCGCCTAATTTATCTAATAATTTTGGTTTGTAAGCTTTTAATCTGTCCCATATAATTACAGTTAAGAGACCTTCACCAATAGCTAATGGTACTTGAGTTACTGCGAAAATAACTAAGAATTTCATTAATGCTTCACCGAAAGTTGGAGCAGGGAAAGCAAAAGCTAATTGGAATGAAGTAGCTACATAAGTCAATAAGTCTCCTAAAAATGCTGCAAAGAAAATAGCAATAGTAGAAGATACATTAGCTTTAGTTAATCCTTTATAGACCAACCATGCAGCTAATGGTCCAACAATACCCATTG
Source organism: uncultured Methanobrevibacter sp. (assembly GCA_902789505.1). Lineage (GTDB taxonomy): Archaea > Methanobacteriota > Methanobacteria > Methanobacteriales > Methanobacteriaceae > Methanocatella. The sequence goes on from CADAOO010000054.1 coordinate 8,689, forward strand.
AAAATATGTTTGCACCTAAAGTAGTTAATCCACCATGAGCAAGTAAGATTGCTTGGAATAAAAGTACGATAGTTGCAAGTACTGCTGTTACAGCAGGACCGAATAATGCTGCACCTAATCCGTTACCACAAGGGTGAGAACAACTTCCAGTAACAGAAGGTAATTTCAAAGAAGATAAGACGAACATGAATGCACCACTTACAGCAATTAATGCTTTGGATTCAGGGGCTTCGTCTACAATTTTTTTAATTTGATATATACCATAAGCCACAACGATGAATGATATGACGAACCATACAATACACCAGTTCAATGGTAAATATCCTTCCATAATATGCATAAATAATTTCCTCCAAATTAACCTATCAATACAATTTGATAAACTTCTCAATAAAAATTTAAAATATAATTAAAATTTATTAAAGTTTTATTGATAAA
>CADAOO010000055.1 GCA_902789505.1 uncultured Methanobrevibacter sp.
CGACAGGTACCTTGAAATGACTGTCTGTGATGGTTTCATTGTAAATAACTTCTTCATCAATCAAGATGCAGAATTCTCCGCTTACATCATCACCAAGATTCACATTGATTTCACCCAGGTCTTTTTCATACATCTGCTCATCGAAGCTGATATTTATATCGTTGTGACTATCTGAACCTTCGCCAATATCTTCTGTTTCACCATCTATTGAATTGACCATGTCGGTTTCAGCAGTTATGGGACTTATATCGGATTCAGCAGTTATGGAGTTTGTCATGTCGGTTTCACTATCGGATAATGCGGCTATGCCGTTTTCACTATCTAATCCATTTTCCGGGACGTATTCATCTAATGATTGCTGAGCAATGATGCCTGTATCATCTCTTGCAGCGCTATCTTCTGTTGCGCTAACTGCATTTATCAGCAGAAACGCCAATAAAACAAAAACAAATGCTTTCTTAAGATTCATATTTTATAATATGTTTTTAGTATTTAAATATATTATTAGTTAAAAAGATTATCAAAAATAATCACGATTCAAAAAGAGTTTTTTTAAAATGATTTTTCAGGATAATGAGGGATGCGAAATAAAGTTACTTTAAAAAAATTATGTTGGTAAGTTCAAATAAAAAAATTATGTTGGTAAGCTTAAATAAAAAGAAGTAGGAAGGATATTATTTCATAGCAGCATTAATATCCTTCAAGTATATTTTTTCATCACATATGGTTTCAACAAGATCCATGTCGTGGCTTACCAGCAGGAATCCCATTTTTCTCTCTTTTACTATCTTTAAAACGGAATCTAAAATCTGTGCCTGTGTGATTGCATCAAGCATTGTGGTCATTTCATCCGCTATCAAGAACTTTGTGTTGGGATTGAGTGATCTGACCACTGAAAATCTTTGAAGCTCTCCTCCTGAGAGTTCCTGAGGGAATCTGTTAAGCCAGGACTTCTGGATTCCGAATTCGGACAGGAAATCATCGCTGACCTCCCATGATTCCTCTAAAACCTGTTTCATTTTCCATTTAGGATTCATAACTTTTTCAGGGTGCTGATAGATTAATTGAACCGGCTTGAATCCCTTTTTAGCTAGAGGCTTGCCTTCGAATAGAACCTCTCCTTCAAATTCTCTTACATAGCCAGAGAGTATCTTACACAAGGTAGACTTTCCGCTTCCACTGTCTCCAATTAATCCTATTATTTTATTATTATCCAATTCAAGATTAACATCCTTTAACAGATAATCTTTAGCTGAAGGATATTTAAATGAAATATTTTTAGCTATAAGCTCCATTCACTCACCTTCCTCATATTTAAAGCATCTCACTTTTTTGTTGTTTCCAACATCAACAAGCTCAGGCCTTTCTTCCTTGCATCTGTCAAACTTCATATCGCATCTGTCATAGTAAGGACAGCCTTTGATAATCTCTCCATGTAATGGCTGGTGTCCTTTGATGACTTCAAATCCGTTGGCAGGCAATGCCTTGAATAGGGATTTTGTATATGGATGCAGCAAGTTTTCTCCATCCCCTGAAAAGTCCTCTTTCAAAGCTATTTCTATAACATAGCCTGAATAGAATATTCCTATCCTGTCAGCTACTTCCAAAGCAGCATGAATGTCGTGGGTAATCAACAGAACTCCTATTCCCTGGTCTTTCATATGCTTGAAGTGATTCAAAGTCTCTTCAACAGTCTTTTCATCAAGTCCAGGAGTTGGTTCGTCAGCTACTACAAGATCTGGATCGGCAAGCAGTGCGGTTGAAACAAGAACTCTTCGTGCCATACCTCCAGAGAGCTGGAATGGATACATGTCATCCACTTCAGGATCCAGGTTGTAGTGTTCAAATATTTCCCTCTGTCTGATTTTCTTTTCCTTTCTTTCCTCCTCGCTGTCGCAATGACCGATTGCTATATCGGATATCTTCATCAGAGGGTCTAGAAAGTTTACTGACTGAGGCACGAGAACTATGTTTTTTCCTCTGATTTCCTCTTTGTCTTCCTGGGATAATTCCTTTCCCTTGAATTTGATTTTTCCATTGAGATTAGCATTTCCCGGCAGGATTCCGAATATCGCATGTGCAAGCAGGCTTTTTCCAGAACCACTTGAACCCAGAACAGCTAGAATCTCGCCTTCACTTATGTCCAGTGTCAAATCGGTAATGACCTTTAAATCCCTTTGATTCAATCCTTTTGTGTATTGTATAAATGAAATTGATACATTTTCTACTTCCAGTAAGTTATCCATTTAACCACCTAATCCTTTTCAATTCAAAGAATTGTTAAATAGCTTGTCTGATTTTTTTAAGTAATATTTCAAATCAGAACCTTTATCATATGGTTTGTTTCATCATAGTCATCTTCTTCCACAGTTAGCTCATATCCGAGGGAGTCCCAAAACGGTAAAGCCGCTTCAAGATATCTGTGGGTATTCAAGTATATCTCTTTGTAGCCCTTCTTTTTTGCAAACTCTTCAATTTCTTTAACAAGGCTGCGGGCAAGCCCCTTTCTTCTATGCTCACTGTCAACCATGAGCCTCCAGATGCTTGCGGTATAGTCTTCATTGTAGCAATCCTTGAAAAATTCATAATCCTTGTCGTATGCTCTGACTCCTGCTGTTGCAATTATATTGTCTCCGTCATATGCAGCGAAGAATGCATTTCTATCAGGAATCACATAATACTTCTTCATATCCAGTATGTCATAGTGGAATTTGGGTGTGGGGCCTATGCCGTATTCGATTCTTATTTGTGAGAATAGAAAATCCTGCACAGATTTTATTTCAGAATCGTCATTTTGGATTTCCCTAATTTCCATTTCCATAATCTCCATAAGTAAGTTTTGTTTTTTCCAATTATGTATTTTTAATATTTCTAAAAATTGCAATCTTTTTGTTTATATTAGAATATTATATTCGAATTTGCAAAAAAAGCAGGAAGAGAAATTATAAAATTTCTCTTAGCTTTGTGCAGTTTCAGGATTGAGCAGTTTTTCAACATTCTCTCCAATCAAGTCGAATAAGAGCACCACAAGTAGCAGGGACATTCCAGGATAGAATGCCAGCCACCAGTATCCGGAAGAAAGGTAGTTCATTGATTCTGCCAGTATGACTCCTATTGCAGGCTCATGAGGAGGCAGTCCGAATCCAAGGAATGTTATTGCTGCTTCGTGCATGATTGCATGAGGGAACATCAATATCACACCAACGATTATCTGGGAAATGATCAATGGGAAGAGGTGTTTCACAGCAATCCATACCTTGCTTTTTCCAAGGTTTTCAGCTAGTGAAATGTACTCCTTTGTTTTGATTTCCTTTACTTCTGATCTTAGAACTCTTGCAAGTGGAGTCCAGTGTGTCAGTCCGACACCCATTACTACTCCGAGCACTCCTCCTCCGAACATTATTGAAATAAGAATGATCAACAGAATGTGTGGAATTGAACCGAAGAGATCTATTATGCCTGCAACAGCCTCATCAGCGAACCTATTGAAGCTTGAGAAGAGTCCCAGGATAATTGATATGAGAGTGCTGACCGCGGATGCTATGAATCCCACCATCAGACTTAATCCAAGTCCTGAAATGGTTCTCTGGAACATGTCTCTTCCCATCCAGTCTGTTCCGAAAAGATGCTCAAGAGACGGCATTTGATTTGCATTTACAAAATTGGTAGGTATGTCCCTTATGAAGTATCCGCTGATGAATATGCTTATGATGATTAAAGCTGAAAGTCCAATAACGACAAGAGTCTTTGTTCTTAGGTTTGCACGGTATAGGAACCATTGCTCCCTTTCATTAGCCTTTTTTCTAATCATTGAACTCATTCTCCTTGATTCTTGGGTCTATGAAGTAATATGAAATATCTGCAAGCAGGTTTCCGACAAATACGAATATCGCACTGATGATGACGATTCCTAAAAACAGGGGAACATCGTTTTGAAGGCCTGCTGCAACAGCTGTCTGACCTATTCCAGGGTATGAAAAGACCTGCTCCACAAGCACTGCTCCTCCAAAGAGTTCGCTGAATGACAGGAACTGCAGGGTGATTGCAGGAAGCAGTATGTTTCTTATTCCATGGTCTTTCACTAAATCCCAGCCTTTTTCACCTCTTGATTTGGCAAAGAGCACATAATCAGAGGACAAGACCTGGGTCAGTTCGTTTCGTGTATACATTGCAATAGGTGCAAGACCTACAAGGCTCAATGTCAGTGTAGGCAGCACAAGCCTTACAGCCCACTCCATGAATGTTGCGTCTGTACTTCGCACACCGATTGGAACTCCGAATCCTATAGGGAACCAGCCCAGATAAACGGAAAATACCATTAATATGAGCATTCCCACCCAGAATGAAGGAGCGGATTGAATTGCATAGCAGTAAACCTTAACTGCCTTGTCTATCCATGTTCCCTTGTTCTTTCCAGCTACAACACCAAGTGCAAATCCAAGGACTCCTGAAACAATCCAGGAAATAGCCATCAGTACAAATGAAACTGTGAACTTTTCAATGATAACATCAATAACAGGTCTTCTGAATATCAAAGATGTGCCCAGATCTCCACGAATCAAATCCATAAGCCAGTGGAAGATCTTTTCGGTCATTGGAGTGTTGGTTCCGAAATACTGCTCTAAAATCGCTCTTTGAGCTTCTGATACTGCTGTACCATGCAAATAAGCATTAACAGGGTCAATAGGGGATAAATCCAATAATACAAAACTAAATATTGCAACTGCAACCATCAATACTATGAAACGTATCAATTTCCAACCAAAATATTTTGCTACTTTTTGTTTATTCAATCAAAAACCCCCAAATTATTTTTAAACTATCTATTCTCTATTTAATTAAAAAAATAAAATACAACTAATTGACATATAAAAGTTGCTTTTAAATCATTATAATGAAATTAAAAAAAGAAAAAATAATAAAAAAAATAAAAAGGAAAAGATGTTATGCTGTGGAGTTGGTTCTGGACCATTCACAGATATTGATTAATACATCATTTCCTAAACCATCAGGCTGTTCGCCGATGTCAATGTCGTTTTTAATGAAATAGTTGTAGTCGTAGTTTACAAGCCATGCAAATGGTGCGTCTCCAGCAGGACCGAATCCGCCTTCACCTGTAAGTGCAGCCTGGGACCATAAGGAGTCTGCCTGGTTGAAGTCGTTTGCATGCATTGCATCTTCCATTAATTTATCTACAGCAGTATTGTTGTATAATCCAGGGTTCATGTAGAACTCATCAGGAGCTTTGCTGTGGTATTGCTGATAGATTGATTTATATGGGTCAGGTGAGGTTTGCTGCATCAATGCTGCTGAGGAGTACATGTTTGCATAGATTGTATCCCAGTCAGCGCCTTGGAGGTTTACCTCAATGCCTATGTCTTTTGCCTGTTCAGCAAATACTGTTGCGAGTGACTGTCTGTCGAGGTAGTCAGGTGGGTAGTACAGGTCGAATGATGCTTTTAATCCATCTTTTTCAACGATTCCGTCGCCATCGGTGTCTTCCCATCCTCCTTCTTTAAGGATTTGTTTTGCTTTTTCAACATCTCCGTCTGGTTCGTATGCGTTTGCATTTGCATAGTCCCTTGTGTCAACGCTTGTGTATTCAGGTTTTGCATGTCCGGAGAATATTTCATCACACATTTTCTGACGGTCCACACCAACGTTTAAAGCCTGTCTGATAGCTTTATCAGAAGTTACATTGTTTCCAATCTTCCATCCGCTTTCAGATGTCTGGCCGTTGTCTTCAAGGTATGGGAAGGATACTCCTTGAGCTCTTCCTGCAGATACTTCGTAGAAGTCGTATCCATCAACAGTCTGGTTCAATGCGGAAGTTGCTACAGGAACAACATCAACTTCTCCAGATTTGGCAAGTTCAAGCCATGTGGATTCCTCAGGGAACAACATGGTAATCTGGGTAAAGTATGGCTTTTCGCCGTAGTAATTTTCATTAATGGTGAAGATTGCCTGCTGTCCTTTGTCCCAGTGGTCAAGAACATATGGTCCGCTTCCAATAGGATGCTCTCCGTATGTAGAATTGTCGTATTCCTCAGGTACGATTCCAAGATATCTTAAGTCGTATATAAATGTTGATCTTGGCTCGACAAGTTTGAATTCAACACAAGTATCGTTCTTAGCGGTTACTTTGTCGATATTTGTCAGGTCCAAATCAGACTCTGTAGATTTTGCTGTGTTGAATGTAAATGCAACATCATTTGCGTCAAGGGTTGAATTGTCTGAGAATTTGACATCGTCTCTAATGTTGACAGTCCATGTCAAACCGTCTGAACTGATTTTATAATCAGTTGCAAGGTCAGGTACTATTTCCCCGTTCTTGTCAGTCTTGAACAGGCAGCTTTGAACTAATGGGTTGTAGTTCTGGTGCCCGCATCCCCATCCGGTCAGCGGATTGAATCCGCTTTCAGGTTCTTTAATATTGCTGTGGGCAGCTACTGTCAAATGGGTAGGGTCATCGTCATGGCTTCCGCCTGATAAGGCAAAAGCGGCAATGGCTATAACCACAACAACAGCTACTGCAGCTATAATTAATTTCTTATCCATGATATTTTCTCCAAATTTTTTAGAAATAAAAAATTATTATTAGACATATCCAGGTATTACTTATTTTTAAAAAATCACACTAAAAGTAATACTAAAAAAGATATTTTTAATAACAGTTATATTTTATAATAAATTATATAAAAAAGTATTTATTATTTTTCAAGCATGCTTTAAAATAGTTGATTAGTACTAAATTTTAAATAAAAAAATGGTTAATAATTTTTTATCCTTTAAAATTATATATATTTTTTAAAATTTTAGGTTAAATTTTTACAAATGTTCAAAATCAATTTTTTTTCAAAAATAATACTTTTATTAACTATAAATATGATTAACTGCAAATATCCTTTTATGTCACTTTCTGAAGAACTGAGCAATTACCTTAAAAGCAAGGGTGCAACAGAGGTTGGATATGCAGACATTGCTGATTTTACGACAAAAAAAGGACTGAACATTGGAATTGCCTTTTATATAGAATACCCCAGGGATATTATAAGAAACATGGAAAATGCGCCAACTAGGGAGTATGTTTTGGAGCTTGTGGACATGAACTCCCGGCTTGATGAGATTGGGATGGCCTGCGAGAAATTCCTAATCGACAGGGGATATGATGCATACGCCCAGACAAAAAAGAGGCTGGGCACTGATTTTGGAGAGTTCAATTCATTTGATCTTCCTCATAAGACCATAGCCACACGTTCAGGCCTGGGCTGGATTGGAAAGTCCGCGCTTCTTACAACATTAGGATATGGTTCTGCATTGAGAATAAGCTCTGTATTGACTGATGCTCCTCTGGATGTGGGTGATCCAGTTCTTGAATCCAAATGCGGAAAATGCATGATATGCCGGGATGCATGTCCTGGTGGTGCGATAAGTGGCATCAACTGGAATTATAAAATTAAAAGAAACGACTTTTATGATGATAGGAAGTGTGAGAAGTATGCGTTAATCGTTTCTGAAAAAAACCTTGGAGCTCCTGATACTGTATGTGGAAAATGCATTTACGCTTGCCCATATACTCAAAGGTATATAAGAAGAAAATGAATATTTTCGGTGTTTTGTGAGTTTTATTTTTTGGTCTTTTAGGTGTATGGTGGTTTTATCTTTTTTTTCATTGATCTTTTTGGTTTTTTGTATTTTTCAAGAAGGTTTATTGGGTATTTGATTTTTAATAAATATTATAATTTTATTGCATAATTTAAAATGCCGGCTTGCGGTGAAATTTCTATTTTTCTAATATGCTTGTCCATATGGATGGTTTCGAGCTCGTCATGCTCATCCAATTTGATTGTGAATCCCATTTTCATCCAGTACTGAAGAGCACCGGGCAGGGTTCTATGTGTGTGGAGATATATGTCGCTGAATCCTTTTTCTTTTGCAAATTTTTCAGCTATGCTGTAGATTTTTGTTGCCAGTCCGAAACGCCTGTACCTTTCATCTATAAACAATCTCCATATGCTTGTAGTGTTTTGTGATGAATATACTCCTCTAAACTGCTCGAAATCTTTGTCATATGCTCTTATGCCTATTGTTCCTATGATTTCTCCCTCTTCTGAGTATGCAACAAAAAAAGCGTTTCTCTCTGGGATGACATAGTATTCTTCAATGTTGACAATGTCAGCGTGCCATTCTGGAATATAATCATAGCCGAATTCCTTTTTAATCATTTTAAACAGGAATTTTTGTACTTTTTCTATTTGTTCCTGGTCATTGCCTAACTCTTTAATATTAACATTCATGATATCCCTTCTTGAAAAATTATTACCTTTTTTATGAAAAAATACAATTTAGTAATACTATTATGAAAAAACATATTACTAATATTAAAGAAGTTAACCATGCTATTTAAAACTTATCATTTGACAGGGATATTTGAAATTTAATTTCAATCTATCTGTGCAATAGCCCCCATTAAAGAAAGGGTATTTTCTAAAATTAGCTGTGCGGCAAAGGAGATAATATCCTGTTTTGAATAAAAAAGAAAAAACTGGAATTGATAAGAAAAATTTTGATTGAATGATAAATTTTCAAATTTAATATGTATTGTGATATTATAGATATTCTTTTCTTTATTTGGGTTGTGGTTGTTTGTTTGTTTTTTGATGTTTTTTTTTCTTTAATTTGGGTTTTGTGGTTTGTGTTTGTTTTTTCTCTATTTTGGGATTGGTTTTTGCTTGTTTTTTTAAATTTAAAAGAAGAGTCTCTGGAGATAGGGATTGCACTCATTCCCTATCACAGCTTTCAAGGTATTCATCAATCTCCTCATCGGACATGTCGCTCCAGTTCTGTCTGATGCCTTTCTTCAAGGTGTTCAGGTATTCCTCGCAAGGCTCGGCATATGGGCGAAGCTCGTCGTTGGTGATGGTGATCATTTCATATCCGTCCATCTCACCAAGGGTCTTGATGTCCTCGTACCAGTTGCCGTATCCGTCTGGGAAGCGTCCTCCGTTTTCTTCCGCTGCCACATGCTCGAACTGCTCTCTTGTTATGAGGTATGCAACTCCAAGTGCATGGCCTTTCCTGCTTGTATCC
>CADAOO010000056.1 GCA_902789505.1 uncultured Methanobrevibacter sp.
GTAATATATCCCTCAGCAAATGCCGTTCCTTCAGCACCCCAATAAGAAGCATTTGCATTATGCCCTATTAACTGAACATTGGTCAATACAGTTTTAATACTTGATAAGGAGTATTGTTCAATCCTGCCTAACCTTAACATTGGAGAGAAAACTGTCATTCCGGTTACTGAAGCCAATGCTTCAAGAGATACAAAACCTGCTAAAGCAACTCCTAAAAACATCATAATTCTTTTACCGGTCAATATTGTTTTTTCCCTGAATGATTTTGATATGATAATATAACCTAAGAATAAACCTAATATCCATAATAATAAGAAGGATCTGTGCATCAGCCCTCCGAATACTGTAATTCCTATGGTGAATAAAATTACAAATCTCCTAAGCGGCCGTATATCCACACCCGATTCCTTCATTACCTTCAGCGCTGCAAAAGCAGTTACAGTTCCAAGAAGCGCTATCGGTCCAAACGGGTGAGTGAATTCTGCCTGACTTGAAGACAGGACAAGTAAAAAGATGTCCGCACCGAAAAGAAGAGTGAAACCACCCATAATAAATAGAGATAGGAATGTCACTACACTAAGTGATAACGGAATCAGGTTAAGACAGAAGACCAATGTCACAAATAGCATTACGCCTACTTCAACAATTAATTGTAAATGATTCTGAGCAATTAATAACATGTTATAATCACAATCTTTTTATTTTAAAAAAATAAATGGACTGACCGGGATTTGAACCCGGGGCCTCCGCCATGCCAAGGCGACGATCTACCATCTGAGCTACCAGCCCAAAAAATCTAAATTTATATTACATAATAATATATGACAATCTTAATATAAATACCTACTTACCATTTTGTGCCAAGTCATATAAATTATCAATAATTATCTGGAATAAATCATCTGTTTTCACATCAATTTTTTCATGAGGAGTAACGATATACTCCAGTGCCTTGTTGATAACATCTTCTGTATCAATTGACCTGTACATCAAACCTTTATTGATATAATACTGATCAACAGATAGAGTTTCACCAGGATAACATGAAATGACCGGAGTCTGTAAAATTGCAGATTCCCTATTCATTGTTCCCCCGGCACCAATTACCAAATCACATTTTTTAATAATGCTTGATGTGTCAACCGGCGGTTTTAAAATTGAAACGTTATCAATACCTTCAAATATCTCTGACTGTTCTTTAAACCGCGGTAAAATTAAAATATTAGCTACATTTTTTAGTTCATCAACAATTGGAGATAAAACTGATTTTCTACAATCCGCATCCAAATAAGAAGCAAGAGAAGGTTCTGGCCTCATCAAAATAGTTTTAGGATGTTTTAAATCAAGATTTAAATCGTTGAAAATATTATCATTATACACAAAACTTTTAAAATGCATTAACTCAGAAGTTCCATCATATGGGATTATTGTATTTGGGTCAGCTCCGAATTTCATCAGTTTCCAAAAGTCAATAATGTTAGGTGTGATAATTCTGTCACATAACGGAAGGGTTAACTTGTTTGCTGCAAGTGCATGTTCATTATCAAGGACATATAAACTTGGAATTCCCAAACCAAAAGAAATTCTCGGAAGTTCAATGGAATGCTTGCTAAGGGCAACATCCACCTTTTCATCATTTATTATATCTACGAGATTATATACTCTTTGAGTACTTTCCCTTAATTTATCATATAATGTTACACCATGTTTTCCAACAGATATATAGTCTATTTCATACATGTCCAGTAATTTATGAATATCTCCAAATTGCCTTGCTGTAACTATTACATCTTCCCCTTCAGCCTCAAGGTATTTAATTACATCTTTAAAGAACCTTACATGGGGGGCATTTGAAATATCAATCCATACTTTCATGAAACCACCGATAAAAGCAATTAATTATTCTTTTTCTCTTCAATAGCTTTAATAATTTCATCCAATCCACTGCCATCTTTAAGACTGGATTTGATAATTTTAACATTAGGATTTAACTTTTTAGCATCAGCAACCATCTTATCTGCATCAGCACCAACAGCTTCGGCCAAATCCACTTTGTTGATTACGACTGCATCGGATGTTTGGAATATCAACGGGTGTTTTTCAACAGTGTCATCACCTTCTGTAACACTCACTACAACAATTCTCATGTGGGAACCAAGTTCAAAGTCAACAGGACAGATTAAATTACCTACATTTTCAATAATGACAATATCCAAGTCATCTAAAGGCAAATCATGAAGTCCATGACCAACTAAATGTGCATCAAGGTGACATTCCTTACCGGTGTTAAGACCAACTACAGGAACATCATGCTTTTCAATACGTCCTGCATCAAATTCTGAAATGACATCCCCTGCAAGAACACCAATGTTATAATCAGTATTGTCAATAATCTCTTCAATCAAGGTTGTTTTACCGGAACCGATAGCTCCAACAAAATCAACACAGAATATATCTTTATCTTCCAAGTTTTTCAAGTTTTTGTCTGCCAATCTCTTATTAGCATCCATAATATTCTTCGCTACTTCAACATCTGCAATCTGGTGCATATTTTCACCTCAAATTATCTAATTATCATCAGGTTTTTCTATAACAATATTTTTAACAACGATATCTCTACCGTTAAGGATTTCAACAGCAAGACTATCACATTCAGGACATTTGACCATAGGTGCATAATGATCTTTATCATCAAGAATTGCATCTCCATGGAATCCGCATTCAGAGCATTCGACTTCTACAGGAATCTCTTCAAATTTAATTTCGGCATCTTCAACAATAGTATTTTCAACCAAAACCCCTAAAATAAATTTTAACTGTTCCGGATTAACCATAGCAAGTCTGCCGAGTTCTATAGTAACTTCATTTACTTCAGTTGCATTATTACTTTCAGCGGTATCTATTACTGCATTAATAATACCCTGTGCCATTGATAATTCATGCATTTTAATTCTCCTTAAAACATAATATTAATATTATAAATTTAGTTTTGTTTATTTATAAAGCTATTTAATATTTAAAGCAATTCCATGTAATACTTTGAATTTTAAAAAAAATTATATTAATGTTGCAATTGACAACATTTAAATATCTTCGTCCTTAAAATTATTAGCATAGGAGATACGACAATGACATATAAATCTAAATTCGGTTTTGGGTGTATGAGACTGCCTTTGACAGATGAAAACAACCCATCTTCAGTTGATCAGGAATTGTTTAACCAGATGGTTGACAGGTATATGGAAAAAGGATTCAATTACTTTGATACCTCTTATGCATATCACGGAGGCATAAGTGAAACAGCAATTCGAAAAGCAGTTGTTGAAAGATACCCCCGAGAGTCCTTTCAGATTTGTGATAAAATGCCTACATGGGCATTAACCAGCGAAGAAGATAATGACAAATTTGTTAATGAAATGCTTGAAAGGCTAGCAATAGATTATTTTGACGTGTTCTTTATTCACAACATAAATGTTCCATGGTTGAAACTGGCTGAAAAATGCAATACCTTCGAATACGTCAAAAAAATGAAAGAAAACGGAGTGGCTCGAAAAATCGGATTCAGCTTTCATGATGATTCAAAACTTCTAAAAAAAGTTCTTGACAAATATGGAGATTTCCTGGACATTGCACAATTGGAGCTTAACTATCTGGATTGGGACGACCCGTCCATTGAAGCCCGCAAATGCTATGAACTATGTGTTGAACATGGCCTTGACGTTTATGTGATGGAACCTCTTAAAGGGGGAGTGATTGTAAACCTGCCCGATGAAATTAAAAATGACTTTGAGGAATTTAATCCTGACAAATCAATAGCAAGTTTTGCAATTAGATTTTGTGCATCACTTGACAATGTTAAAATGGTTTTAAGCGGCATGAGTAAAATGAGTGATTTGGATGACAATATTGACACTTATGAAAACTTCGAACCATTAACCGACAATGAAAGTGAATTTTTAGAAAATATGGCTTTAAAACTTAGGGAAAAAGTCGCAGTACCCTGCAGCGAATGCGGATACTGTATTGATGCCTGTCCGGAAATGATTCCAATACCTGAGTACTTCAACATTTACAATACAAGTAAAAACCAGCCACAATCAAATATTTACAGACTCTACTATGACAAATTAGGTGATGAAAAAGTTCCTGCAAGCGAATGCACATACTGTGGAACATGTATTGAGCACTGCACACAGAAAATTGACATCCCTGAAGAGCTTGAAAAACTCTGTGAGCATTTTGAAGAAGGTTTTAGTCCATATGGTTAATATATTATATCTTAAATTGATATTTGCCTCTTTTAACCCTTTCAAAGTATGTTAAAGCAATTGTAAATGGAATGATAATATATTTGACGGCTGCAAACCATGGCATTCCTCCCATTATATTAAAAATCACTATAATAACAGATAAAACAAGAGTTATCAGCAAAGCAAAGTTAGCACTTTTATAACTTTTTGTATAGTCATGCAGGAAGAAAATAGTGCTGATTAAACTTATTACTCCAAGTATATTTACAGGGCTGTTAAATTGTAATGCGCTAGTAAATAATCCGAATATCATTAGGATAATGAATAAAATTACAGAAGTAATAAAAAAACGTTCCTGATTCTTTTCAGCGTTAAAACCATAAAATGAATAAACTAAAAGAGAAATACAAGTCAATATTGAAATAATATTTGTCATATATCGAATACTGAAAATCTGGTCTTTTAATTCGAAAAGACCCCATATACTAATTATGGTTGCACATATTACCAATATACTTTGAACAATTAAGCCATAAGCCAATTTTGAAGAAATTCCAAAACGGGCATAAATTTCATCATTATCCATAATAAAAAACCCTCATAAATGTTTGATATTATATTTTTTATTTAAAATTACTATTTAATTATTTCGATGATTCAGAAAATTTGATTTTTAATATAAATGTATTAAATATTTTACAAATTAAAAAGCAATCTTTTAAAGAAAACGTTCATTATTGTAATTTTAATCAGAGATTAAACATTTATATAACTTCATTAAAACTTATCAATATGAAAAAATATCTTTTAATCAGCCTATTTATATTAATTTTGACTTCAACAATAGCAGTCAGTGCCGTTGATTTTGAAAATACGACAATCAAAGGTCTGAACATTACCACTGATTATGATGGGGCATTAAGTGAAGCTCAAAGCCAAAACAAGAGCATTGTTCTGATATTTGACCAGGCTAGCTGTCAGTACTGTGAAATGTTGAAAGAAAATGTGCTGTCCAATTCTACCGTTCAAAAAGAGTTGAATGAAAATTACATTGTTGTTCTGGTGGACATCAACAAGAATCCGAAAATTGCGAATAAATATAAGGTATTCGGAACACCAATAATACAATTTTTAGACTCAAAAGGTAACGAAACAATGAGAATTGAAGGATATGTTGAAAGTGATGAGTTTTTAAATTCACTTAAGGAGATTTAAATGGAAATAATTCCCATTATTTCTTTTTTAACCGGAGTAATTTCCATATTATCACCATGCATTCTACCAATCATCCCCATATTTGTAGCTTTCAGCCTCAAATCAAAGACAAAAAGTGAAATACTGTCGTTCACTTTAGGTTTATTCAGCATTTTCATTCTTATAATATTCCTAACCGGATTTTTCACAACCCTTGTTTATGAATATCTCTTCTACATCCGAATCCTGTCGGCCATAATCCTATTGGCCATCGGAATTTTAATGTGGCTTGACTATCCCATTAGCTTCGGTGCAATTTCACCAAGAAACAACGACGGAATAATCGGATCATTTATTCTAGGACTTCTAACATCCATTTCATGGGCTCCATGTTACAGTGCATATCTGATTTCTTTGATTGCATTGCTTGTGAGTTCAAATGATGCAGTATACGCTACTTTTAATATTTTTCTCTACGGCCTCGGCTTTGCTTTGACTTTATTCATATTGAGCTTTGCAATATCAAAAATCGACCTGGAAAAGTTAATTTCAAAAACAAGATACTTACCAAAAATTTTTGCCATACTGGTAATAATCGGAGCTATTTATCTTCTATGGGAATCATTAAAGATATTGATATGACATCTGCTCTTAATATATTCAAATAATGGTTTAGGACACTCTCATTTTTAACTCACGAACCATTTCACTATTTTTATCTATTTTATAGGCCTTTTTAAAGAACTCCACGGCCTTTGGAAATATTCCTGAGTGATAATATATCAATCCCATTAAAGCCAGCGCATCTGCATTTTTATTATCAAAATCAACAAGCTTTTCTAAAATTTCAAATGACGTTTCCAAATCACCCTGCTCATATAAGTCATAGGCTTCCTCATATAGCACTTCCTCATCATCCAAAGTATTAATTTCAACATCCTCATGACGGTTATCCGATTGGTTATTATTCAATAATACCTCAAGTTCATTAGCTTTCGCATTGGCCCCATCAATGGCTAAAGACCTTTTTAAGAACATTTTGGAAATATCAATCTGGTCCTGTTCATACAATATTTGAGCCATCAAAACCAGCGAATCAACATGATTTTTATTGGTGTTTAGAATATTGTTTAAAATGTCCTTTGCCTGAGAGTAATCCTTCCTGTCATATAACTCCAGTGCATCACTAAACTGCATGTCTTCCCCTGTGACCTGTCTTTTATGAGTTACTTCTTCATTGATTTCTTCATGTACTGCCAACTCTTCATTTGAGATTAGCTTACACATATATTCCAGGATGTATTTTGTTGCATTTTTGTGGAGAGGCTTGTTATCATTTCCGCATTTTGGGGAATAAATACATGAAGGACATCCGCTTTGACAATCGCAGTTATTAAGAAGGTCAAGAGTGGACTTCACCAAATCAACAAATACATCAACAGCCTTTTCAGTGATTCCAATTCCACCTTCATAACCATCATAAATAAATATGGTTGCCTCCTGAGTGTCTTCATGGTAATTGGTTGAAAGTCCACCTATATCAAACCTGTCACACATCGTATGTAAAGGGAACAATCCTATTAATGCATGCTCCGCTCCATGAAGGCCCCCTGCAAACACCTCTTCCTCGTTAGGAAACATGTCATCAAGCTTATCGCTGACATATTTTGGAATTGTAAACCACAACCCCTTTGTATTGAATTTTAAAGGAGGCAAATCCAAAGGATAAGTTCCAATAGCTTTTGAAAACTGCATTTTTTTGTATTTAAAGTAATCTTCACTTACAGTCAGCTCACCAAAGTGAATTGTAAGTTTTCCGTACTTTGTTTTCGACAGCTTTTTCCTGATACTGATGTCTGTCTGATTTAAAACCATTGTGTGATAATCGACATCCTTTTGTGTGACATTGACGAATCCACGTGAGAGGCTTACGCTATCGACAACATAAGTGTCCCCCTTGTTGATTAGAATAGCACCTTCATGTGCTTCCCGGTAAACCTGAGCACGTTCCATGGTCTCCAAAAGTCTTCCATTGTTCATTATCTTAAATTCCTGGCCTGAAATCTGGTCCAGGGAATGGTCAAGAGCAGGATTGTCATCATATGGATACATATAATCTCCGCGAGAGTTGATGTGCAGGTCCTTATTTGAAACCATCTCCTCAAGAAAATCATCATCAACACCGAAATACCTTTCGATTTCACCATATTTCAAAGGAAGTTCCTTGGCAGCACATAACAGGTGTGCTTCCTTTAAAATCGGATTTGTCAAATCAATTACTGCATTTTCATGAGGTTTGTCAAAAAAGAATTTGGGATTGTTCATGAAATACTGGTCCAGCTGGTTTTCAAATGCAATTAAAATGGCCAGTGACTTCTGTGAACTCCTGCCTGCCCTTCCCGCCTGCTGCCATGTTGATATCATGGTTCCTGGATAGCCGGAAATTATGACTGCATCAAGAGACCCTATATCAATTCCCAATTCCAAGGCATTTGTACATGTAACACCCAGATACTTACCGCTTTTAAGACCCGCTTCTATTTCACGCCTTTCTTCAGGCCTGTAACCTGCCCTATAAGCTGCAATTCTATGGGCCAATTTACCCTTAGCCTGAGTCATATCTTTTTTGGCCCACATTGCAATCAATTCAGTAGTTTTTCTTGAAACAGTGAAACATAATGTTTGTATCTCTTTCAACATCAGATATATGAAAATATTTTCCGTCTGCATATGAACCGAAGGGGCATCCTGGACATTAACCCTTTTTCTGCGATAATTTTTAAATGGATTATATAAAATAAAGTCCTTCTCACCGCTTGGGGATGTGTCATTATCAACAAGTTTAAATTCCTCACCGGTCAATCTGTTTGCCAATTCCAAAGGATTTGCAAGAGTTGCGGAAGATAATATGAACTGAGGATAGGAGCCATAGAAGTTAGCTATTCTCTTTAGTCTCTTTATCAAAAATGCCACATTCGAACCGAATACTCCTTTATAGTAATGGGCCTCATCAATTACAATATATCTTAAATTGCGATAAAATCGGGACCACTGATGATGCCATGACAGAATAAGATGCAACTGATATGGATTTGTCAAAACAATACGGGATTTTTCACGAATCCCCCTTTTATCCTCCCTTGGAGTGTCTCCATCATAAGTTCTTGGAGCAATCTTAATATCCAAATCCTTTTCAAGAGATTCCAGAACATGAAGCTGATCATTGGAAAGAGCTTTTGCGGGATAAATGTAGAGTGCTGTTGCATTCTTATCCTCTATCATTGTCTCCATTATGGGGAGGTTAAATGCCAAAGTCTTTCCGGAAGCAGTAGGAGTTGTGATGATTACATGTTCGCCATCCTTAATGGATTCATAGGTATCCGCCTGGTGATTATATAATCTGATATTCTCATCTTCCAGATAATCAATGATTTTTTCGTTTAAATCATCGACTTTTTTAAAACTAGCCTTTTTAGCTGGAATAGTCTCTACATGGGCTATATTATCCCTATATCGAACATCATTTTTAAACATATCAATTTTTTCACAATCAGACATAATCTCAGCTAAAT
>CADAOO010000057.1 GCA_902789505.1 uncultured Methanobrevibacter sp.
ATGGTATGGATTGTTAAGTTTGGCTGTGGGAATTTACGGTTATTTTAATGCATTTAAATTAAGTAACTTAACCATGGCAATAACTTTAGGTTTAATTACTTTAATTTTTCAAATATTATTTGTCATTCCAGATAAATTCAATAAAATCTTATCATTTGAAGTTAGAAGAAAGAAAGGATGCATAGTACTTTTGATTTCATTAATTATAATATTTTTCTTAATATCTATGATATTAGGTTCATATGGAATCAATTTTAATAATATCGATTTATCTTTTGAATCAATTATAAGAAAATCTGTTATTTGGATTATTGCTATTATTTTAGTGATACTTTTTGCAAGGAAAATTAAAGATATGGATTAAGAATAATATTTTTCATATTAAAGTCAGTTAGAAAAATATTTCAATTTAATGCTGTATTTTTGTGTGAAATCACACTTTAAAAATATTTATTATTAATGAAATTGATATAATTAATTATAAAATTTTTTGGTGATTATCTATGAATAATCGTGTTAAAATTGCTTATGAGTTTGCAAATGCCATTAATTCTGATAAGATAGTTAGAATTATATTGTTTGGTTCTGTTGCTCGTGGTGATGATGGAGAAGATTCTGATATTGATATTTTAATAGTTTCTGATTATTGGGAGGAAATTGATTCCATTATTACTGATGTAGTTGGTGATATTGTTTTAGACCAACAGGAATTAATTTCTCCACATATAATGTCAGTGGATAGATTTAATAACACAAAAGATTATTCATTTTTAACAAATGTGCTTGAGGATGGTGTTGTACTTGTCTGAAGTGGATGAATTCATTTCTAAAGCTAATGACAAATTGATTTCAAGTAAAATATTATTTGACAATCAGCAGTATGCGACATCTGTTAGTGCATCATATTACTGCATGTTTTTAACAGCTAAGGCATTATTGGTTAAAAAAGGATATTTTACTAAATCTCATGAAGGTTTGATATCTACCTTTGGTCAAGTTTATGTAAATCAAGGCGATTTTAACCGGAAAATTGCCAAGTATCTCGCACGTGCACAGTCCCTACGTGAAGATGCAGATTATGATGCTGTTGATGGGATTACTGAAAGCATTGCAAAATTATGGATAAACAATGCTGAAGAATTTATGAAGGAAGCTGAAAAGTTTTTATAATTATCTTTTTTTAATTTTATTGATTGGTAAATTATTGTATTTTTCTGATTTTGATAATTATGAGAAATATGAAAAACCGATTAGTGGTGAAACTTATATTAGAAAACAAATGGGACCAGTTCCTTCACACTTTTTTGAAGCTATTGGTGAATTAATTGATGAAGGAAAAATAGCTGAGAGTTCCGAACGTGTTATAAATTATTCAAAATATAAATATTCCTCATTAACAGACCTGGATATCAGTTTGTTATCCTCAGATGAGGTTCAAGTTATGGATGATACAATCAATAAACTTTCTCATTTCTACTCTTACTCTGAAGAGATAAGCCAATATTCTCACGGAGATATTTCCTTGGAGATTAGCAAAAGACGGCGAAATATTAAACTATGAATCTGTTTTTTATAGAGATCCAGAATATTCTGTGAGGGATTATGATGACTGAGTACAAGGGCTATAAAGAACCTGTTTAAATTTTTCTGTAATATTAATGAATTAAATTCAGAATTTTTACAAATAAATTGGGATATTTTTGATGAGAAAATAGCTATGGAAACATTCAATAACACTAAAATTTTCATTGATTTTTCAAAAGATTTGTTAAATGACTTGTCTAAAATGGGGCCAAGATAATTTATATCTGGGCAAAAAATAAATTTTCAAACATTAATATTTCATTATTCTAACGCTACTATGTTATGTAGTTGATAAAAATTAAAATAATTCAGGTTTTGAAGATGTCGTTTGTTTACATTGATGAAAGTGGTGATTTGGGAACTAAAAGAAATAGTTCCAAGTATTTTATCATAGCGGCAATCAAAGTTGAGGACTCAAAGAAATTGGAAAAAATAATCAAGAAAACAAGGAGATTATTTAAAAAGAAAATGATGACTTCCAGTGAAATCAAAGGTGGGAATCTGCCATATGAGTTAAAAATCAAAATCCTAAAAAAATTAAACAACATTGACTATGAAGTTTTTATTATTGTTTTTGACAAGAAAAACAGATATAAAATAGGTTATGAGCATGATAATAAAGAAACATATGACATTCTTGCTTCAAAATTAGCTAAATTAATCAACATCGATAAACCAACTTTCATATTCATTGATAAATCAAAAAACAAACCAGAAGAGATAAATAATTTCAATCAACTATTTTTAAATAATTTAAACAATATTCAAAAGCAACCTATTAAAATAGAACATGCAAATTCAATGCATTACAAAGGATTGCAGATGGCCGACCTGATTTCGTGGTCAACATTTCAGAATTTTGAGCATGAAAATCCTGAATTTTTAGGTATGATAAAAAATAAAGAAGTAAAATTGGTATATGAAAACTAGAATTAATTTAACGAAGTAGAAGAACCCATATATCACCTAATTCGCCCCTCGTCGAGACAAGGATATACAGGCTTAACTTCAAGAAGTTTTTACCTTCTAACTCTTAATTAATATTATGAATGCTATAACATATAAATATTTGCAGGAGTAGTTTGTGAATGGGGTAACTATTCAAAAATTTGATTATTAACTGTTTGTAAATAAAATTTTAAAAATATACTTATTTCCAAACCAAACTCTTTGATTACCTAAATATAGATAAAATGGTAACTATACAATTTTTCACTGACTTCCCTTTTGTTATTATATAAACTTTTCTATTTTTATAACTAAAAGTAATTCTTTTGATCTTTGATTTTTTATATTTTTGAAGTGCATTTCGTGAATGCACCTCCTGAAAAGGAATATTCCGCCGGGATTGGCCTTTGAGATGTTTTGGATTTTGGAGTTCATCTCCTTTAGGCCAATTGGAGTTTGGGTTGCATTGTCAAAAGTCTGCACATTTGCCCACACTTTGGCGCCCTTTGAATGGTTGGCAAGACATTCAATGGTATCTACTATGAATGTGTCATTTTCATTGTTGTTTCCGAAATAGGTCAGCGGAACTACAAAATCAAAGTTTTTGCTGATTATGTCATAGTCAGTGCAGTATTTCTCCTTCAGCTGGCCGTATTCGGGCATGACATCGGATGATAGAATCAAATTGGGATTCGCTTTTCTAAGTGTTCCTGTTGCATTCACTGCAAAATCTGAAATTGCCTGTGTGTATTTGTCATTTTCAGCTGATTTTGCTCCTTCATATCTCATGTAATTCATATGTATTCCTGCAAGGTCTTTAAGGCCAGCATAATCTTCCAGTTCCTTGATTTTAGCATCGGCAAAACTCTGGTTTGTTGGATTGTACCATTTTTCGTCATCATTGAAAATCTGTGCCAGAATGTGCACTGAAATTCCTTCACCCTTTGCATCGCCAATCCATTTTTCAACCTGTGCCCTGTCGTGTGTGTTCATGCAGCGGTAATCCAAAAACAGGTCAGTCACTCCATGCTCCGCCAGGGCCTTGAAATCAACTTTGTCCATATCTTCTGCCAAAACGCAGAATCCGTAATGTGTGCAAGTATCATCCTGCGCGCTGACTGCAGATACTGCAAAAAGCGATGCCAGAATCATTATTGCTATAACTGTTTTTCTGTTTAACATAGTTGCCTCCTTTTGAATTGGTGTTTTATCGAAATTTTTGCAGAATAGGTATATGTATTCCTAATTTTAGTCATGTTTAGTGAACATTATAATGTTTTTGATATTTTTTCAAAACATTTTTTTCAATAGGATTAATCCCTGATTGGAGCTTTGCATTAAATCAGAGGAAAATAATTCAAATTTTTCATTATGAAAGATTCATTTCAAACAAAAATAAAAATAAGATTTTGAAAATCAACAAAGTTTTTGAAAGATTAAAATTTGATTTCAGTTCCAAAAAAGTCATTTTGGAGATTAATTCTTCCAATTATAGGATTCCTCTTTTTTAAAAAAATAGTAGGTGATGGTGTAATAATTTAATTTTTAATGGAACTATAATCTTCTTTTCAATCCTCCAACTCCAACAGCTAAAAGAGCAAGTAATGCAAGCATTATTGGATTACCTGTTGCAGGAAGGGTTTTTTCACCAGCTGAAGCAACTTTATTGATGTCGGAACTGTTTTCAGGTTCTGTTTTATTATCAGTATTCAATGTTATATTTATTGAACTTGGATTATAGTTGTATGGACTTTCAAAGGTCATCATCAACTCTTCTGAATCATTTAAGTTTATGTCTATCATTTCATCGATATCAAATCCGAAATATCTTAAAAATGCACGCATCTCATTAAATGACATTTCAGGTTTTCCATATTCAACAGCCCTATGGTTTGAAAGTGATTCGCATGTAACTGACGGTATATTGAATTCTAAATTTGCATAGTCTTCTATTGCTCCCGCATAAGGGTCTCCAGCTACAGGGTAATCTTTAATATCATAACCTGTTTCAGCAACAATAAATTTACCGAGAACTTCACTTTCAGGTGTTGGTTGTTTGGAACAGAAGATACATGTAATGCCGACATCACTGTCGCCATGGCGTGTATTGTGGAAATCTCCAAGACCGACTGCATTTACTGATTTTGCAAATTTGACAACACTGTTGGAAATGCTTCCATCCTCAGCTGCTACGGTATTTAAGTTAATACCGTTGTATATTCTTGTGTTGTTGGCTGTGGCTTCAGGGAAAATAGTCGGAAATATGTATATTGTTCCATCAATCTCGTCACCGTAATTAGCCAAAAAGTTAACTAATTTGAAACCTGCCACCTGTGATGCAAGTTCGCCTCCATGGGTTCCGACAATCATAACAAGTGTTTTGCCGTTGCCATTTCCAAATTTGATATATGGACTTCCCTGGGTACATAAATCAATGAGCTTTTCGGTTAATTCGGTATGTTCAATTCTATTCATCAATGGGGTGTTCGCACGAATGTCGGCTTTTGATCCCCAATCGATCACGCCAAGCTCATAATTAGCCTTTTCAGGTGTTTCATCGGTAATGTAATATTTAAATTTGCCGTTTGTATCAACAGGAATTGAATATTTGCCGTTGACAGTGATTGTTCCTCCAATAACATTATTTCCATTCTCATCCAAGACAGTTCCTGTAACTAATTTCTTATGGTTGTCTATAACAGTTACATGGGATATGATTTTTGTATCCTTAGGTGGCTCAAATGTAAATGATTTTGAGAATTCTGATGGATTAAAATGTTTCCCTTTGTCTGTATAGACTCCGGTAAAGTTGATTGTCTGGCCGATAAGGTTTTTTGTTGTTTTCCAGATGTATACGTAGTTACCGTTAACATCTAAATCACATGTTCCCAATTTTTCGCCGTCTACATAAGCTGTCACAATTCCGCAGGTTACTTCTTCAAAGCTATCATGACCAGGATATGAACTGTAATCTGATTTCACGTTTCCTGTGAAATATACTGCATCGTCATATCTGGTTGCTACAATATTGGTGCATGATGTGTCTGCAACAGGAACAGTCAATGGCAATGTCGCATTGGCATTATTGTAAACGTCTGTTCCAAGATACATGCAGGTTATATTGAATTTTCCGATTTCTCCAACATATACCTCGCTGGAAGCAACACCGTTTTTCATATCTGCAGTATAATCCTTACCGAATACATCAACAAAGATTACTGATCCGCCGGTCACATTCTTCCCGTTCTTATCAACTGCATAAACTTTTAGTTCAGTGTCTTTATTTCCATAAATTCCATATATTTCTTTTGCAATCAATTCAACATCAACCTTGTCAGTTTCTGTGGTTGTATCATCAGCAGATAATAATGTGTCGTCCGAATTAACAGTTATATCATTAGTGTCTGCTGCATTGACTCCAGAAAAAGTTAATAACAATATTGCTAATATCGTTGTAATTATCAATGTTTTTCTTAACAAAGGTTCACTCCCTCCTATACGTTGATATGTATTAGTTTTATTACAAGTTTATATTAATGTTACTGTTTAATTTGAATAATATTTATTAAAATCTTTAATATGTATTCAATTTTTCATTTTTTTGAATATCTTTAAAAAATAATTTAGTTAAAATTGTGATAAGTGGGCAGATATACGATTTTTGCTGATTTGCTTTTTATTGGAGACTTACTGTTAGCACAATATTAATCTCATTTATCTCATTTTTTTTTGAAAAGTTTTAGAATTATTGTAAAAAATATATGATACTTTATCTTTTCAAATAATATTAATTTTCTATCTATAAATCATATTTGTAATAATTAATCATGATTATTAACTTTTTTGATTTTTTTAATAATTGCCATTCTTTTCTTTTATAATGCTTTGTATTGGATTGATTTCAGGTTCAATAACTTAATTAATAATTTTTCATTATTTGAACTTTATTCAATTATCTATATGTATTTTAACGGATTTATATCGTTCAGATATTATGAAAAAATTTATATAATATACTTTCAAATCTATAATTGGATTATTTAATTAACTAATTTTAATTGAGTAATTTGTATTATTGTATTAATAAAATGGTTGGAGAGTAATGGAAAATTTATTCGTATATATTTGAACAAAATTAGGATTTCCGATTTTATTTTTGGAAATTTCCAGTACTTTTTAAACTGATTTTTTGGAGATATGTTATGTTGGAGATTAAGCACACATTATGCCCTTCATGTAGTGTAGGTTGCGGTATTAATGTTGTTTTAAATGATGGAGAAATTGTGGGAACTTTCCCCTATAAAAGACATCCTGTAAATGCAGGTAAAAATTGTTTAAATGGAAGAAATTCCATTGACTGTTATAAAAACAAGTTTGACGATGTTGATGCGGACAGTTTAATTAGTGATATTTCAAAAGAATTGAACTCTGCTTCTGATGTCACTGTAATTTGTTCCGGTAACAGTAGCGTTGATGAAATTGAAGCAATAAAAGAATTTGCACAGTCCAAGGGATATAATATTGGATTTTATGCAGATAATTTAAAAAATTATGATGATGTTGCTTCTTATGACGATGTTGAAAATGCCGAAAAGGTTTTTGTAATTGGTGATTTATTATATGAAAATCCTCTGATTGGAAGAAGAATTGTCCATGCAAAACAGAATGGCGCTAAAATTTTCGCATTTGTAAATGCCGAAGCTTCAGTGACTTTCAATATTGCAGATGAATGTTTCAATGATTCAGTTGCTGAATTCTTGGATGCTGCTAAAGATAATATCGATGAATCATCAGTATTGGTATTTAATCAAATTGATAGTGTTGATGATTTGGATAAGATTGATGCACTTGGCTGCAAATTGTTGCCGGTGTTCAGCAAATCCAACTCCAAAGGTGCTTTAAGCTTATTAGAACCAAAATCAAAAGAGGAAATGTTTGAATTGCTGGATAATACTAAAGTTCTTTTAGTATTTAACGATGATATAGCTGATGAATTGGAATATGATTTTTCAAAATTATCAAAAATTATCAGTTTTGCTCCATGTTCAAATAAAACAACTGAAATTTCAGACATTGTCGTTCCTATTAAAACATGGCTTGAAAAGGATGGATCATTTGTAAATGCAATGGGTGAAACCCAATCTTTCAATGCTGCAATTGAATCAGATGCTTTAAGTGAAATTGAGGTAATTGAAAAATTAAATGGATAAACAGGTGATTATATGAGTTATGTTTTAGCGAAATCTCAAAATGAAGATATTCATAAGGCTGGTGAATGTGGAGGGGCTGTAACCAGCATCCTTAAATATTTGCTTGATGAGGAAATTGTTGACGGAGTTTTAGCGATAAGTCCTTGTGATGATGTCTACGATGGAATTCCAACTTTCGTAACCGATTCACAAGACTTGATGAAAACCGCAGGTTCCTATCACTGTGCCCCTACAATGATTGGTGATCTTGTTCAAAAATACTTGTTTGATAAAAAAATTGCAGTAACAGCAAAACCATGTGATATGAGAGCTATCGAAGAGCTTATCATAAGACATAAAATAAATAAGGACAATATTTATGTTATTGGTTTAAACTGCGGAGGAACTGTTCCTCCTGTTGCAGGTAGGAAAATGATTGACCTGTTCTATGAAGCAGATCCTGATGATGTTGTAAGTGAAGAAATTGATAAGGGACAGTTCATTATTGAACTTGCCGACGGCACGGAAGAGGCTGTAAAAATCCACGACCTCGAAAATGAAGGATACGGCCGCCGTACCAACTGTCAAAGATGTGACGTGAAAATCCCAAGAAAAGCAAACATCGCATGTGGAAACTGGGGAGCAGAAGACGGATGGACCTTCATTGAAATCAACGATGAAAAAGGCCAGGAAATGATTGACGGTGCAAAAAAAGCAGGAATTTTAGAAACTAAAAATCCGGCTGAACCTGCTATTGAAGGCAGAAAAAAGGTTGAAGGCATCATGATTAAGATGGCTAATAAAATCCAGGATAAAATGTATCCGACAGTTAGTGAAATGGATGAATGGAACCGATGTATTAGCTGTTATGCATGCCGTGATGTTTGTCCTATCTGCTGGTGTTATGAAAACTGTGAATTAAATAAACCGTTCTTTAAAGATGAACAGAACGTTCCGCCAACCCCAATAGCATTCCAGGGTGTAAGATTATCACACATGAGTTTCAGCTGTGTGGACTGCGGACAATGTGATGATGTATGTCCGATGGACATTCCTGTTTCATTAATCTTTGACAAATTACAGAAAAAATACTTCAATAGAACTGGTTATGTGGCTGGAGTTTCAGATGATATAAAACCTCCATTGTACAGTCCAGAAAAAACTGAATTATGAGGTGATTAGATGGCAGATGATTTAAAAATAGTAGGTTTATTATGTAACTGGTGTTGTTATGGTGGAGCGGATACAGCAGGAACCGCACGTATGCAATATCCTCCAAATATTAGAATTATTCGTGTAATGTGTTCCGGAAGAATTAGTCCGTCAATGGTTTTCAAGGCATTTCAGGAAGGTGCAGACGGAGTATTTGTAGGAGGTTGTCATATTGGGGACTGCCACTATGATGCAGGTAACTACAAATGGTCCAGAAGATCAAAAATCGTTGAAGACATTCTTGAAGAATTCGGAATAGAAAAAGAAAGGTTCCGCCATGAATGGATTTCAGCATCTGAAGGTGAAAAATTCAAAACAACCATGGAAGAATTCCATAAAACTCTTTCAGCTTTAGGTCCGCTTGAATTAGAATAGAGGTTAAAATAATTGATTATATGGGTTAGTGAATAGCTAAAACAATAGCTATTGACTTCCCCTCTTTTAATTGTTTTTCTAAGATTAGTGAGAAATTACTGATGTTAGAAAAATAGTTAAAAGGAAGAATTTTTGATTATTTTTCATGTTGATTATCTTATATTGATATAAATTCATCATTAGCCGGGTAATATTGGTTGTTGGCATATCCAATCAATTTTACTTTATTTTCTCTATCAATATGAAATAATTGATAAAAAGAGATTTATATGTATATATGGGTTTCTTTAACTGTCTACAATGGCTATTAATGTATTTTTTTCTTAAAAATCTTAATAGCTTTTTTTTAATTTTTTTCTTTTAAAGTATTGCTGTTTTTTTTGTAATTACCATTGAAATAATATTATTGGTTATACCCATTTTAGATATTTCATGAGGAAAGATTCAGTTCAAACAGAATCACGCAGTTTCAAAATCCCCTTCTTGCTAACGATTTTATCAATTCCTGAGTTCTTTATCATCCTAAAGCATATAGGGCATGGTTCGGCATCGTCTATTTCCACCCAGGTGTCATCATCATACTTTTCTCCTGCAAGATAAATTGTCGATCCAAGCATTTCATTTCTGCTTGCACTGATCATTGCATTCTGTTCTGCATGGACTGAATAACAATCATTGTAGTTGCCTGAATTGGATGGAAGGTTCATTCTTTGGCAGTTTCCTCTGTCACAGCAGTTTTCTTCTCCTCTCGGATTTCCATTATAACCGGTACTCACTATCTCGTCGTTGTTGACTATTACCGCCCCGTAACGTCTTTTTAAGCAAGTGCTCCTTTTTGATACGGCAAGAGCTATTGCAAGATAATACTCATTTTTACTCATACGGTTTACAGTGTTTTCGTTTATTGATTTTTCATCTGCCAAATCCTTCATCTCCTTTCATGCGGAATATCTATTTAGGAATTAAATAATCATGTGAAAAGTTCCAATTCAAACAATTCAGGATTTCCTTAAAATAGTTATTTAATGGTTTATTTTTTTTCTTTAAAAAACTTTATGAGGCAATATAAAAATCGTGAATGATGAGATATTTTCATCAGATTCATGCTGATTACATATCTAGCATGATGATTTATTCAATATTTCGGATGTTAAATTCGAGGCTGATTTTAAGACGTTGAATATACGGAAAACAAAAAAATAGGAGTTTAAAATCAATAAAAAGATAGGTTGAAAAAGCATGATATGAAACCATGCTTTTTCTATTAAAAAGGTTAATCGGATTTGTTTATTTTTCTCTTCTGATTATGCCGTAACCGCCGATAATGGCTGATACTGCTAATAATGCTAGGATTGGGTTACCTGTAGTTAACATTTTGTTGTTTGAGTTTGCAGGAGTTGTGTTGCCTGTCATGTTGTGGGTAGAGTTTCCTGTTGCATTGTTGGTAGTATTTCCAGTTATGTTTCCTGTTGCATCGTTGGTAGTGTTTCCGGCATATGGGTTAGTTTGGTTTTCGAGAGGTAAACCTGCACCAGGTTCTGCATTTTTGTAGTATTGGCTTCCAGCATAACCTCCGTTGTCATTTGCATTTTGGTTTTCATCAATTCCATTCATATCTTGGTAGTAGTTTCCATCGTAGCTGCTGTTGTCTGCAGCACATACTATACCTGCGGATCCAATTACACAAAATATTGCAAGTAAGACTAATAATTTCCTTTTTATTTCCATACTTTCACCTCTTGATTTTTATTAATATGTTGAATATTAAGTGCCTTGTCAATTTCCGTTTAGCACTTATTTACTAACTAAATATTTAGATATGTCCATATATAAAGTTTTTCGAATGTAAGTAGTCACTTGCATCCTAAAAAATAAAATAAAGAATCATTAATTTGTTAAATAATAAATAATTAATTTTAAAGAATTTATTTTCAAAAAATAGGTTTTTTAGGAATTTGACCATTAAAAAAATAGGGAATTGGTAATTTCATTACCAATCAGTAATATTCGTCATCATCGTCTTCTTCAGGCATGCGGTCAATCTTTTTGATGGATCGGATAATCTTGTTGATTTCCTCGACACCTTCACCTTCAATGGCGGATATGAAAATGGATTTGTCCATATCGTCTATGTATTGGTTAAGGTATTCTTTGTCCTCTATTAAATCCATCTTGTTGAACAGATAATAGACAGGTATTTCGGAAAATATCTTCTCGATTTGCTTTAGCAGGTTGTACTGATTTTCCAGGTGGAATCCGCATGTTTCGGATGCATCAAAGATAAACAGTATT
>CADAOO010000058.1 GCA_902789505.1 uncultured Methanobrevibacter sp.
AGTTAAATCGGTGATAACTTTTAAATCCCTTTGATTTAAACCTTGAGTATATTGAATGAATGAAATAGAAACGTTTTCAACATCTAACAATTTCTCCATTAAATCACCTTTTCAATTTCAAATGATAAGTTTTATATAGTAATTTATACTTTATCAATATTAAAGTTATTCAAAATCAATAAAAAAGTATTACTGTTTAATTAAAATAATGATAGAATGTAATACTTTTACTTGAAGTGTGGTTAGCATGAAGGTTATTATTAAGGAATTAAGTAAAAATTCAAAAGAAATAGAGAAAGTTCAAGAATTTTTATTTAATATGATTAAACTGGAATTTGGTTATGATTATGTTCCTGAATGGCATCAGGATATTGTAAACATGGATGAATATTACATCAATCCTAAAAGAAATAATTTTTTTGTTGCCTATGCTGAAACTGGAGAAATCATAGCAACCATTGGCATAAGAGCTTATGACAAGGATTTTCCGGAATTTAGACATTTATATTCTAATGAAACAACTTCAAGCATATGGAGATTATTTGTTGACCGCAGATGTAGACGTTGCGGATTGGCTTCTAAGATGTTTGGGATGGCTGAAACTTTTGCTAATCAATCAGGTTTTGATGACATTTATTTACATACCCATAAAAATCTTGACGGAGCTATCAAATTTTGGACAAAAATGGGTTTTGTCGTCGTCCTGGATTCCAATGATGAGCTTGAAACAGTTCATATGGACAAAAAAATACAGGGATTGGACATCAATCCTTTGGCTGATGATTTCTCTTTAGCTGTAAAATTATAATTTTTTAATATACTTTTGGGTATACGGGCAAGCAAAAATACATTTGCCACATACGGTATCCGCTTTGCCCAAATTCTCTTCTGATACTTTTAGGGCATATTTCTCGCATTTTTTATCATCATAAAATTCGTTTCTTTTAAGTTTGTAATTCCAGTTTATGCCGCTTACTGCTCCTCCAAGACATGCTTCTCTACATTCCATGCATTTTCCACATTTTGATTTCAATATGGGCCGGCCAATTTCTAAAGGAGCATCTGTTAAAACTGATGATAATCTCAGTGCGGATCCGTAGTTTTTTGTTATGAATAATGCTGATTTGCCAATCCATCCAAGACCTGCGCGTGTGGCGATGGTTTTGTGGGGTAATTCAAAGGAATTGAACTCACCAAAATCTGTTCCTAATCTCTTTTTTGTTTGAGCATATGCATTGTATCCTTCATTTATTAAAAATTCTTCACATTTCATTCCTAGTGCATCTAATCTGGTATTTAAGCTGACTAACTCTTCAACATATTCCTGTGTTGGTGCGTTCTGCATATTTCTTATTATTTCTTTTGGATATGTGATATAGAAAACAACGCCTGTGTTTAATCCAGGTTTCGGTGTAAAATTCGTGATGTCTGAATAACCCACTTCATTTGCACCATTTTTCATTAAAAATTCCTTTAGTTTAAGAGATAGAGCCATGGCGATAATTTAATAATTAATATTATTTAAATTTAATTTTTTTATTACTTTTCATTTTTTTTTAGTTTTTTATTTGTATTAATTTTAACGTTGAAATTTTTTGATATTAATTAATATTTGGAGTAATATTTTTTTTACTGTTTAGTTTATTTATATCGCTATTGAACTGTTTTCTTTATCAATTGGGATTTAAAAGTAATAAATATATTTTTATATGTATTATTATTAATTATTATATAATATTAAAATATATTTAAAAAGTATTACATATTAAGTATTTTTTATAATAAAAGTAATACTCTTATTTTAATATGGTGATTTATTGCGATGGTGAAAATTTATGGATAAAAAAACAATGATAATTATTGGTGCTGTTGCCGTAATTCTTGTTATTGTTGGTGCATTTGCATTAATGGGCGGGTCTCATGATGATGATCCGACCCATTTGACTGTTGCTGCACACAGTAACATTAAAGAACCAAAAGCAGGTTTCAGTCCTCTTGTTGGTTGGGGTTGCGGACACCAGAATTACAACCCTTTAGTACAAAGCTGTTTATTTAAAACAGATAAAAACGGAACTATGGTTCCTGACCTTGCCACCAATTACACAATAAGCAATGATGGTAAGACTTGGACTGTACATGTAAGAGATGACGTTAAATTCTCTGATAACTCTACTTTTGATGCTGAAGATGTTGCATTCACATTCAACACTGCAAAATCTACAGAATCAGAATTGGGATTTAACAAATATTGAAAATGTAACTGCTACTGATGCTAAAACTGTCGAATTTAATTTAGTTGAACCTAGATCCACATTCATTTATGATTTAAGATATGTGGGTATAGTGCCTTCTGACTCCTATGACAACAATACCTACGGTGAAAAACCAATCGGTACCGGACCTTATGTATTGGATCACTGGGATAAAGGTCAACAAGCTATATTCAAAGTAAATGACAATTATTATGGTGACAAACCATACTTTACCCAAATTACCCTTTTATTCCCTGAGGAGGCAACATGGTTGGAATTAGCTAAATCCGGTGATGTGGATGTAGTTCCTGTAGCAACTTCCGCATTAAATCAAACCGTTGACGGATACCAATTTGTAGAAAAATCTGCAGGTAGAGCACAAGGTGTATCATTCCCTTGCCTTAAGGACAACGGTGAATCCTGGAATGGAACCTATAAAATAGGTAACAATGTGACTTCTGACAAAGCTATTAGACAAGCATTGAATGTTGGTGTAAATCGTCAAAAAATGTGTGATGACATATTCCATGGTCATGCAACTCCTGAATACACTGGTGTAGATACAAGAGATTATGTAAATCCTGCCGCTAAAGTCAATGACAGCAATGTTGATGAAGCTAAACAAATCTTAAAAGATGGAGGATGGGAAGACACTAACGGTGATGGAATCGTAGAAAAAGATGGTGTAAAGGCATCATTTGATTTATACTACCCACCGGATTACCTTGACAGGCAATCTCTAGCAACTGTATTTGCAGAACAAGCAAAAGAAATCGGAATTGAAGTTAAATTAGTTGGAGCTGACTGGGATACAATTTATGCAAATATGTATTCATCCGCCGCATTAATGCAACAAACTTCTCCAGATCCATATAAATCCATATATCAACAGTACCACAGTAAAGAGGCTGACGGATTCTACATGAACCCTGGTTTATACAACAATACTGATTCCGATAAATTGATGGATGATGCAATGCATTCAAGTGACTTGAATGCTGCTAACACATTATGGTCTCAATCTGCATTTGTCAATGGTGGAGGATGGGGTCCTGCTGGTGACGCTCCATTCGCATGGCTTGTAAACTACGACTACAACTATTTCATTAAGAATGGAATCGATATTGGCGAACAACCTGACGGATTAGGAAACGATATATTAATTAACATCTGTGAATGGACTAGAACCAATTCCACATCTTAATTAAATACATTCTTTCCTTTTTTTTATTTTTTTTAAAAATTTCTAAGGGGGTTTTCTTTTGAATAAAAATCGGTTATTAAAATTTTTCGGTTACAAGCTAATACGTTTTATAATATTAATTCTTGTAGTTGCAATTTTTAGTTTTATCTTAATAGATTTGTCCCCTATTGATCCAGTTAATGCTTATTTAAGACAGGCTGCTGTATCAGAAGCACAAAGACAGATTCTTGAAAATTATTTTGGTACTAATGTTCCTTTGACTACAAAAATTTTCCATTGGTTAGTGGATTTAATACATTTTGATTTAGGAACCTCTTTAATATATCGTGCACCTGTTATTGATATTATATTGGAAAAAGCTTCCGCATCTATGGTATTAATGGCCATTTCATGGGTTTTAAGTGGAATTATTGGTTTTGCATTGGGTGTTGTAGCTGGTAAAAATAAGGGGTCATGGATTGATAAAGCAGTAAAAGTTTACTGTTATGCAATTCAGTCCGCTCCATCCTTTTGGGTAGGAATGCTTGTATTGATGATATTTGCTGTTTATTTGGGATGGTTCCCAATTGGTTTTGGTGTTCCAATAGGTGTGAGAAGTACAGATGCAACGTTCATGGAATGGGCATCAAGATTGGTGTTGCCGGCATTAACATTGAGTCTTGTAGGTTTAGCACCGATTGCAATGTACACCCGTAATGAATTAATTCAGGTTTTATCCTCTGATTATGTATTATTTGCAAAATCAAGAGGAGAAAAAGGTTGGGATTTAGTAAAAAATCATGGAATAAGGAATATTTTGTTACCTGCAGTAACATTACAGTTTTTATCCTTCAGCGAATTGTTCGGCGGGGCCGTGCTTGTAGAACAGGTATTTTCATATCCCGGTGTCGGACAGACTGCTGTAGCGGCGGGTCTCAGTAGTGATGTTCCGCTGTTTTTAGGAATTGTGATATTCAGCGCAATATTTGTGTTTGTCGGTAACTTGCTTGCTGATTTATCCTATTACTTAATCGATCCTAGAATTAAGGAGAGTGAATTTAATGATTAGGAAAAGGGAAAGTGATGACAAAAAGCAGTGGTTTTTATATACCGCTAATCTCAGAACAAAAACTATTGTCATCATTGTTCTTTCAGCATTGGTTATCATATCAATATTCGTTTCCGGATATTTTATCCGGGATATACCGACAAGCTTTGTCAATGCTAATCAAATGCCTTCTCTTCAACATATTTTCGGAACAGACTGGATGGGAAGGGATATGTTTCAGAGAACCATTGCAGGTCTCGGATTAAGTATCATGGTAGGTTTCATTGCTTCAGTAATAAGTACCATTATTTCTATTGTTCTTGGTTTACTTTCAAGTTTTAACAAATTTGCAGATGAATGTGTTGCAGGAATCATTGATTTATTTGGTTCAATACCTCACATCCTTTTGATAATTCTCGTTTCCATTATGTTCGGTGGGGGAGTAATTGGTGTTGTCATGGGTGTAGGATTAACACATTGGACTGTAAAGGAAATCAGAACCAAAGAATACATTCATTTGGCAGAAAATTTGGGAAAATCAAAAGTCTGGATTGCGGTTAAACATATTTTCCCGCTGATTATTTCTCAAATCATTGTGGGCGTTATTTTAATGTTTCCTCATGCAATCATGCATGAAGCGGCAATCACTTTCCTTGGATTCGGTTTACCGCCTCATGAGCCTGCAATTGGTGTCATATTGGCTGAATCAATGCATTATTTATCATCAGGATACTGGTGGTTGGCATTTTATCCGGGCATGTCATTATTGATAGTGGTATTGCTATTTGACTTTATTGGTGAGAATGTCGAAAAGTTACTCAATCCTGAAACCGCTCAGGAATAAGAGAAATTTAACCATTTCTCTTTTTATTTTTTTTAAACAAAGATGATATTATGAATATTGTTATTCGAGAAATTAATGACGACGCTGATGAAATAGATTCAGCTAAAACTTTTTTATATGGTCAGATTAGGGAAGTTTATGGAATCGGCCCGACTCCAAAGTTTCATTATGATATTGAAGGTTTGAAGGAGTATTACATTTCACCGGAGAGAAATAACTTTTTTTTAGTGATGGATGGTGAGAATATAGTTGCAACTGCGGGCATTCGGGCATACGATAAGGATTATGATTTCCTTAAAAATACCTGCTGTAAAGAGGATACTGCAAGCATTTGGAGATTAATGGTTGATAAAGAATATAGGCGAAACGGCATTGCACGCATACTTGTCGAAGAGATGGAAAATTTTGCTAGGCATGAAGGGTATGAGGATATCTATCTGCATTCCCACAGATATCTTGAAGAGGCAATTCCATTCTGGAAATCCCTCGGATATGAAGTTGTCCTTGAAGAGGATGACTATGATGAAACTAGCCATATGATAAAAAATTTAATTTGATTTTAGGAATATTTTTCCTAAAACCTTATTTTATATTGTGTTTAATATTATATTGATGAAGCGAACGGCACTAAAAATCGGATATATCGGAACTAATTTTCACGGCTTTCAAAGACAGCCTGAACTGAGGACTGTCGAAGAGGAGCTGATTTATCATTTGCGCAAGCTTGACTACATCGATGATTTGAAAAAGTCCAGATTCAGAATAGCCGGCAGAACTGATGCAGGCGTTCACAGTTTGGGTAATGTAATAAGCTTCCAGTCAGAAAAGGAAGTCCGCGTAAATGAAATCAACAATTCCCTTCCGGATGATATTCAGATTTTGGCCAGCGCTCCGGTAAGGTATGCTTTTAAGCCGAGATATGCTCAGATGAGACATTATCGCTATATGCTGTTTCAGGATTTGGATATTGATAAGTTAAGGCAGGTTGCCGAAATCTTTAAAGGCACCCATAACTTCACAAATTTCACTAAACGCTTTCAAAAAACAACTACAAGAACCATTGATGATATAGTAATCACAAAAGTTGATTTGAATGACTATCACAAAAAGGAGTTCCCAAACCTGCACGATACGATTTCCCCAATCTTTGTGGATATCTATGGTGAGTCATTCCTGTGGAATATGGTAAGGAAAATGATGAGGGTCTTTATTGATGTGGCTTCTGGAAAGATGGATTTAAATGAAGTTGAAAAGTTATTGAATCCGGCAGAAGATGAGCCGAGAGCTTATATCAAAGTTATGGAACCTGAATATCTGATTTTAATGGATATTCAATATGACGGGATTAAATTCACATATGATGATTATGCCTGTGAGAGGTTTAGGCGTGATTTGGTTGATTCTTTAACCAACTTGCAGAAAAGATATGCGATTCGCGAGTCAATGATAAAAAGTTTAAATGATTTACATAAATATTAATATGAGGTGTATTGATGGGAAGGGTTTACCGCATTTTTGATAAGTTTTCTATTATATGTATTTTTGTTGGTTTGGCTTTGGGTTTATACTTGGCCATTCACAATAACGATTCAAGTTTATGGACAAGAGCAATTTCATTTCTGATTGTATTTTCCTTACTCATGACGATAGCACCGGCATTTTCCGCAATATTGGCCGCTATTAGAGGTGAAGAAAAAATTTCCATATTTGAAATTGTAGAAGCGTTTTTCCTTAATTTGGCAATGACTGGAGTATGTACAGCTTTTGGTCTTGTATTCGGATCATTGATATTCGGCAGTATTATTCCAAGCAATAGTGTCATATTTAGATAAGGTGAGCTTTAATTTTCATTATTATTTTGTAAAATTTTTTTTAAACTGTTATAAAAAATATATTGGATTAAGTGATGATTATGAAGATAGCGACAGTTTTGGGAACAAGACCTGAGATTATTAAGATGGCCCCTATTATTGATGAAATTTCAAAAAGAGGTATTGACCAGATTATTCTGCACACTGGTCAGCATTATGATAAGGAGATGTCTGATAATTTCTTCAGGGATTTAGAGATTCCTGCTCCCGATTATAATATTCAGGTCGGGTCAGGCACCCACGGCAGACAAACTGGTCTGATGATGAAGGGAATTGAGGAGGTTTTGCTTAAGGAGAAACCGGATATCGTGCTTGTGCAGGGCGATACCAATGCGGTGCTCGCCGGTGCTCTTGTAGCTTCCAAACTGCACATTGCAATTGGTCATGTTGAAGCGGGCCTAAGGTCATTTGACATGACAATGCCGGAAGAGGTTAACAGGCGTGCGGCAGATGTCTGCTCAACAATGTATTTCATTCCGACTGAAGAGTCTGCAATTAACCTTTTGGCTGAAGGTTTCTCAAGAAAAAACATGTTTATCACCGGAAACACTGTTGTCGATGCATGTTTCAGACATCTGGAGATAGCCAAGAAAAAAGGCTTTGAAGAGGAATCGCTTGCTGCACTTGACATTGAAAACATGGAAAACATTTTAACTTTAACAATGCACAGGGCGGAAAACGTTGATGACAAGCAGAGGGTTACAAGCATAATCGAGGCCCTAAAGGAATTGAGCGATATGAACATAATCTTTCCGATTCATCCGAGAACAAAAAACACCCTTCAGAATTTTGGTCTGTTCGATGAACTGAACGATTTGGACCATGTCCATATCATAAAGCCTGTAGGATATTTGGATTTCCTGCAGTTAACTTCAGCTTCCACTTTAATCTTAACCGACTCTGGCGGTCTTCAGGAAGAGGCAATTACACTCAATGTTCCTGCATTGACATTAAGATACAACACCGAAAGGCCGGAAACTGTAACCGCTGGAGGAAACATTCTTGTTGGTTCGGATAAGGAGGTAATCCTGGAAAATGCCAGAAGGATACTGGATGATGAGGAATTTGCGGATAAAATGAAAAACGCTCCGAATCCATATGGGATGGGGGATTCTGCAAAATTAACAGTCGATGCAATCGAAGATTACTATAACAGAGGGTTACTTGACATTACTGCTCCTGAAGATATTATGGGCTCATTTACAAGAAAAATGGCTCAAATCACAGAAGACATTACAGTAACCGAATTCGAGCAGAAGGAAAACGCTTTAATTCATATGGTATTTGACGGACAGAAAATGGTATTCCCAGATGATGATTTAAATATAAAAGATATGTGTGTTACTTATGATGCAAGAGAATGATTCTATTTTGGTGAAAAGGACAAATGCATTATATCCGAAGCTGAAGCTTTGGTTTTTGCACTTCTGGATGATTTGGCAGATTTCAATATAGATTTAATCATCAATGAATCTTATGAAGATGCCGTTAAGGATTATGAAAATGTAAATCCGATTCTGATTGACATGGATGTTGTTGACTGGCTTAGGGATAATGCCACTAATTTCAGCAAAGCTATTTTCATAGCTGCAGAAAACGACAATAACCTTTACAATATCACAAGAATCTTGGAGGAAAACGACGTTAAAATATATAATTCATCAAGTGATGCCTGTTTGATAGCTTCTGATAAATTCGAAACTTACGAGGCACTTTCGAATATTGTTCCGCAACCAAGAACATTCAGATTCAAGATAGACCCTAAGGGGTACTGGAAAGAAACTCATTATAAAACCTTTAGTTGGTGTGGATTGTGAAGACATTGTCATAATTGAAAAAATTGAAGATCTGACTTTGGATTTGGATAAGATATTCAAACCTGGGTCCCGTGTCATCGTTCAGGAATTTGTAGACGGAACAGATATAAGCATTAGTCTAATCAGTGACGGTGAAAAGGCAATTCCGTTAAGTTTAAACGAGCAGTTCGTAAGTCTTAAGGATGATAAAGGAACTTACATCGGTGGAAAATTACCATTTGAAAGCAAATATGGTGATGAAGCATTTGAAATAGCTACAAAAGCCGTTGAGGCCATTGATGGCTTGAAAGGTTTTGTTGGTGTTGATTTAATTATCAATGCTGATGAAAAGGACATCTATTCAGTATATCTTTTGGAAATCAATTCAAGATTCACAACCCCTTATATAGGACTGAAACAAGTCGCCAGCATTAACATAGGCAAATCAATAATTGGTCTGATTGACGGCAATATGGACATTAATGAATTGGACATTTCTCTGGATGGTGAGGTCGAATTTAAGAAATCCGGAGACAATATGGTTATTAGGAGAATATAATATGAAAGTGGCCGGTTTTGACATTGGTGGAGCCAATACTGATTTGGCTGTAATAGACTTTGATGGCGGGAAAATTAAGAATATTGAAGTCGATTTTGCTTATCTTCCCATGTGGAGCAATAATGATGATTTATCTGATGTGCTGGTTGAATTGATTGAAAACATATGTCCTCTCAGTGAAATCGATGCTGTCGGAATTTCAATGACTGCAGAGCTTGTAGATGCTTATGACACCAAAAAGGACGGGGTTCTTGACGTTGTTAAAAAATGCGAAGATACATTTTCCTGTCCGATAGCTTATGTTGGCATTGACGGAATGATGTCAAATGCAGAAATTAATGAAACTCCCCTCAAGGCCGCAGCAGCCAACTGGATAGCAACAGCCCAAATAGCAACTCTGATTTCTGACAACTGCATTTTCATCGATACTGGCAGTACCACAACGGACATCATACCTATTAAGGATGGAAAGGAATGTGCAATAGGAAAATCAGACTTTGACAGGTCTGCAACAGGTGAGCTGGTATACACCGGAACTTTAAGAACCAATCTCGCTAGCTTTCTGGATAAGGTTGAATTGGACGGAAAGGAATACCGGGTCGCCAGTGAATTATTTGCACAGACTGCCGATGTATATACTGTTTTGGATTTAATTGATGAAAAGGATTATGTCTGCGATACTTTCGACGGTGAATCAAAATCTAAAATGGACTGCGCTAAAAGGATAGCTCGTGTCGTCTGTGCCGATTTGGAAATGTTGGATATGGAAGATATTGTTGAAATGTCAAGGTTCATTCACAAAAAGCAGGTTGAACAAATTGCAGATGGATTAAAGCAAGTTCAAAAAACACAAAACCTTGATTTGATTGTTGTAACCGGTCTTGGTAAGGATATTCTGGACAAGCCCGCTGCAGAACTTTTAGGTTTGGAAGTTAGATCCATGGGGGATATCTTAACAGACGAGCAATGTGTTGTGGCGCCTGCTGTCGGAACAGCTGTCATGATGAACAGGTATCTGGATTAATACCAAACATCCTTCATACCAAGCAGATAAGCACCGGTATTTGCTATCAGATGGATGAATAATGTTAAAATAATGGCTAGGATTACGCATAACAGATTCAGTTCAACAACTAATGAAACTAAAATCAGTGCAACTATTATGAAATCCAATTGATCTAAAATTGGGGCAGGTTTTCCACGGCCAATTCCAATTCTTCTTTTTATGAAACTGCCTAAAGCATCACCTAAAAGGGCTCCAAAACCAAGTAAAAATCCAATCATTATTCCTGAATGTAAATCTGTAGCTATTGGTGTTATGATATATTGACCGAATGTTTGCATCAATTCCGGACCGAAGTAGCCTTGTACTGCACCGGTCAGAGTCCCAATTATAGTTCCTGCTATAAAGCCTCTCCATGTGACTCCATCTCCAATCCAGCGATTCCCTTTTTTATCGGATTTTCCAAAATCAACTGGTGTTCCTCCTCCGAAGACCAGTCCGCTGCCGTTTGAAAAATATGCTGGGAGTATAAAGTAAAGTGTTGTTACACATGCAATCAGAAACATTTGGATATCAATATTCATTAGTCATTACTCCATCATCTTTATATTAAGATTATGTTCAAACTAGTATATATTAATAATTTTTTTTAAGATTATATTAAGCTATCTATTGTCACTATATTCTATAATGTTACCTAAATGATATTTATTAAAAAGTCTGTAAAACATTTTAATTCTAATATTTTTGAGTCAATTGCAGCGGTGGTGAGTATCATTAAGTTATTAAAAAATAGGACCGAACTTGACGTTTGAGTTCAAAGTCCAAAGAATATATAAATTCCAAATACAATTGCAAGGGCATATATTCCCAAATTAATTTCTTTGAATTTTCCGGTTGCAATTTTTCCAACGGCATATGTTATTAATCCCCATGCCATGCCCAAGGAAATTGAATAGGTTAATATCATCATAAGTATTGTTATAAATACGGAAGAGGTAACAACCAGGTCATCCCAGTTAATGTCTTTTAATTGTCCAATAATGAGGATGCCGACAATTATTAAAGCCGCAGTTGTAACGGATGTTGTAAATAAGGACAGGATTAACGGTGAAATGAAAATTGATAAAATAAATAGTATGCCGATTACAATGGCCGTTAGACCTGTTTTTGATCCAACCCCTATACCTGTTGCGCTTTCAATATATGCAGTGATAGTGCTTGTACCGAATATTGAACCTATAATTCCACCCAGTGCGGTGGATAATAATGCTTTTCCAATTCCTTTAATTTCACCTTCTTCATTGACAAATCCACATTGTCTGCTTAATGAAATTAATGTTCCGGTTGCATCAAAGAAACTAATGAACACAAGCGTGAATAATAGTATGATTAAATTTGGTATGTCTGAGAATAATTCTCCAAAGCCTCTTGCAAACCCGCCAAATAATGATAGGTCAAATGTTGTGGTTATTGCATGTTCGGGTAATGATGGCATCATTTCATTGCCGGCACCAAATCCGAAGAATGTCATAACTAATCCGATGGCTGCTGTAATAATCATTCCAATGAATACAGCTGATTGTACTTGTTTAAGGTATAATATTAAAGAGATAAAAATGCCGAGTATGGCAAGCAGTACTGCTGGTGTAAATAAGTTTCCTAATGTAAGGTATGTTGTTGGATGTGCTTCTATTATTCCTGAAGCCGTGAGTCCTATGAATGCAAGATAAAATCCAATTCCTGCACCAATCCCCAACTTCAAATCTGCGGGTATGATATTTAGAATAGCTTCCCGTATTTTTGAAACTGTAATTATTAAAAAGATAATGTTAGACAGGAATACTGCAGCCAGTCCGGCTTCCCATGAGTAATTCATATTAAATACGATGGTATAAGTAAATAGCGCATTAACTCCCATGCCAGGTGCTAATCCGACAGGGTATATGGATAGTAATCCCATTACAATGCATGCAATCCCCGATGCAATTGCCGTTGCAAAAAATATTCCCGTTGCAGGCATTCCAGTTTGTGATAACATTGTGGGATTAATTCCTAAAATATATGCCATTGCAAGAAAAGATGTGATGCCTCCAATTATCTCGGTTTTATAGTCGGTTCCATTTCCTTTTAATTTGAAAAAATTGTCCAACATATATTCGTCCCCAGTAAACAGATTTCACTATGTATTATTATTTCTATACATTCAGTATTATTAAGTTGTTCCTATTTTTTCAATAAGTCATATGATGACATGTACTTTAAAATGGGGGCATTTGTTAGGTTTTCCAATTAAGTATAAATACAAAGTATGATATAACTTAAATATTGTATATATTATATTATTGTAAGTTTTGTACTAATGATTTTTATTGTTAGTAGTGGGTGATTTGATTGAAGATAAAGAATACAAAAAGTTTATGTCCAGAGTGTGGAAAGACTCTTGATGCTGAAGTTTTTAGTGAAGATGGTAAAGTCCTCATTAAAAAGACATGTGATGAGCACGGTGAGTTTGTAAACACATACTGGGGAGATTATGAATTATATAAAAGGGCTGAAAAATTTACTCCTTCAATTACTTCTGTTGAAAATCCTTCGGTTGAGGACATGACAAGCTGTCCGGATAATTGTGGGTTATGTTCAAAACATGAAACTTCAACTGTTTTAGGTTTAATTGATGTAACTAATAGGTGTAACTTAAGATGTCCTGTCTGTTTTGCAAATGCAGCCGCTGCAGGATATAAATATGAACCTTCACAGGATGAAATAAGGCAAATGCTTAAAAATTTAAGAAATCTAAAGCCTCATCCATGTTTGGCTATACAGTATGCAGGCGGAGAACCTACTGTTAGAAAAGACATTGTTGAACTTGTTGAAATGGCAAAGGAAGAAGGTTTTACTCATGTT
This sequence comes from uncultured Methanobrevibacter sp., assembly GCA_902789505.1. Lineage (GTDB taxonomy): Archaea > Methanobacteriota > Methanobacteria > Methanobacteriales > Methanobacteriaceae > Methanocatella. The sequence continues at coordinate 13,464 of CADAOO010000058.1, forward strand.
CAAATAGCTACCAACGGTTTAAGGTTGGCTAGAAAAGAACAACTGGCTAAGGATTTAAAGGCAGCAGGATGTAATACAATTTATCTGGCATTTGATGGGGTAACTCCTGAACCGTACATTAACAACAGGGGTAAAGATTTGCTTCCGTATAAATTGGATGCTATTGAAAACTGTAGAAAAGCAGGTTTGGGTGTTGTATTGGTTCCGACATTGATTAAAGGAATCAATGATCACCAGGTCGGCGAAATAATCAAGTTTGCATTTGACAATAATGATATTGTCTATGGAGTCAACTTCCAGCCTGTATCATTTGCAGGAAGAACTCCTGCCGATGAAGTGGAAGAGCAGAGAATCACAATTTCCGACTTTGTTGAGATTATTGAAGATGAAACTGACGGTCAGGTTCCAACTGATTCATTTTACCCGCCATCCTTTGTTGAGCCTATTGCAGAAGTCATTTCCCGCTTGAATGGTGAAGATTCAGCGAAAGTAACTTTAAATTGCCACCAGCATTGTGGAATTGCGACTTACGTGTTTAGGCAAAAAACAGAAGGCGACGGTAAAGACAAGTTGATTCCAATCACTGACTTCATTGATGTTGAAGACTTGTTCGACAAGCTGACTGAATATAATGAAAAACTTGAAAGAGGCAAATTCGGTTCTCATAAGAGGGTTTTAGCGGGATTAACCGGAAACCTTCCTAAAATGGTTCATCCAAGCAGAACTCCTGAAGATTTGGACATAGTCAAAATTTTATTAAACGTATTCGCTAAAGGAGACTATGATGCATTGGGAGCTTTCTCCAAAGACGCAATGCTTATTTCATGTATGCACTTTATGGATCCGTTCAACTTTGATGTTGACAGAGTTAAAAAATGTGTTATCCATTATGCAACTCCTGATGGTAGAATCATACCGTTCTGTACAATGAACTCAAAATATCGTCAAGGTGTAGAACAGAAATTTGCACAACCTTTAAGACAAAAATAATTTAATTTTCAAATCACCAGAAAAACTTATTTTGTATTTGGGATTTCCCAAATACTTCAATATATTTTTATAAATTTAATCTATTCTTATTAGTGGTATAAATGGATATTATCAAAGGAAAAACATGGACTTTTGGGAAAAATATAGATACTGATGTAATCATTCCCGGAAGATATTTGAGAACATTCAATCCTCAGGATTTGGCAGACCATGTGCTTGAAGGTGAAAGGCCGGATTTTACACAAAATGTCCAAAAGGGAGACATTATTGTAGCGGATGAAAATTTTGGGTGTGGTTCATCTAGAGAACAGGCGCCTGTTGCAATTAAAACGGCTGGTGTCGATGCAATTGTTGCCAAATCATTTGCGAGGATATTTTATAGAAATGCTATCAATATTGGATTGCCTGTAATTGTTTCTGATATTGAGGCTAATGATGGCGATATAATCAATATTGATTTATCTAAAGGAACTTTGATTAATGAGACTAGCGGTGAATCAACTACCTTCGAACCATTTAAAGAATTTATGTTGAATATTCTGGAAGACGGCGGTTTGGTTAACCATTATTTAAAGGAATCTGATTAAGGAGGCAAAAAAAATGGAATGTCCTATTTGCGGTTCTGATGACATTGTAATATTAAACTCAAAACAAAAATCCTCTAAGAAAAAGATAATGGAGGAATATTTGCTTAGATGCGAATCATGCGGCCATGTTTTTAAGGACATGTTTTCAGCAAAAAAACCTGAGCCGTATAGATTAATTATTTCGGAGCAGGATAAATCTCATAAGACTACTATCGAATTATCTCCAAGTGATGAGTTAAGGGTTGGGGATGTTTTACTTTCGGAATTGGGTCAGGTTGAAGTAACCAGTATTGAAGTGGGTGACAAAAGAGTAAAAAAATCTAAAATTGAAGATATCAATACAATTTGGGCGAATTCCGTTGAAATTCCGGCACGTATCGGGTTTTCAGTGGATTTGCATGGTGATGTCGATTCATATAAACTTGATTTGGATAGGGATTTTGAAATCGCTCCGGGGGATGTTGTCAAAATAGACAAACACATCGTAAAAGTCCATGTTATTAAAACTCAGGAAAGAAAACTCACTTCAGGTTTTGCAAAAGCAGGAATAATTAAAAGAGTTTATTCTAAACCTGTAAAATTCAATAATTTTGATTATGATTTAACAAAGGATATTGTTAAGAAAACTCATAGAGAATAAAACATGAAAGTATATATTGATTCTTACGGCTGCACTTTTAATAAGGCAGACGGACAAATTATGGCAGGGGTACTGCTTGAAAATGACATTGATATTGTTGAATCTATCGAAGAGGCAGATGTTATTATTGTAAACACCTGTTATGTTAAATTGCCTACTGAAAACAAAGTTGTTTATAGGATTCAAAAGCTTCAGAGTGAGTTTCCCGACAAAAAAATTATTGTCAGTGGGTGCATGGTTGAAATCGATCCTGAAAAACTGGAAAAGATAGGTCCTAACTGTTCATGGATTGGCCCTCATCAGTTAAGCAAATCAGCCGATGTTGTCAATGCCACTTACTGCGGGGAGGTTATTCGTGAAACCGGATTTTCAAAAGAAAGTAAAGTGGGCGTTCCTAAACTTTCCGACGGCAGTTTGATTCATATAATACAGATTTGTGAAGGTTGTTTGGGAGCATGTACATTTTGCTGCACTCGTTTTGCTCGAGGACCATTAAACAGCTATCCTATTAAGGATATTGTTGCAGAAGCAAAGGAAGCTATTGAAAATGGAGCCTGTGAAATTCAACTTACCGCACAGGACACTGCCGCCTTTGGCCGGGATAGTGGTGAGAAACTGTCTGATTTAATTAAAGAAGTGGCTAATTTGGATGGAGATTTTCGTGTTCGTGTTGGAATGATGCACCCTAAAAATCTTTTGGGTGGAGTCGATGAAATAATTGATGCAATTAAACATCCTAAGGTATATAATTTCATACATTTGCCAATACAATCTGGAAGTGACAAGGTCTTATCTGAAATGAGAAGGGGCCACAGCGTTGAACAGTATCTTGATATTCTCTCAAAGTTCAAAAATGAAATTCCTGGTTTGACATTGGCGGTTGATATTATTGTTGGTTATCCTACAGAAACTGATGAAGATTTTGAATTGACTGTTAAGCTGCTTCATGATATAAAGCCGAGTATAATTCATTTGTCAAAATATCAGCATAGGAAAGGTGCAGTTTCATCTTCACTTAAGGAAATTCCTCCGAAAACTATGAAAAAAAGATCTAAATTTTTATCTGAAATTAAATCCGAGATAACTGAAGAGGAAAACCGCGAATTGATTGGTTCTTATCAAAATGTGCTGGTTGTTGAAAAAGGTTCTAAAGGCGGTTTCATTGCAAAAACTGATTCATATATTCCAGTCATTGTTCATGATGTGGAACTGGGAACTTTTGTTAAAGTAAAAATAACTGAAGCAACATCAACTTATCTTAAAAGCGAATTAGCATAAAAATAATTTTTTTTATTTTAATTTAATCTTATTTTTATATTTTTACCTATTTTTTAACCTTTAATTATTTGTAATATCTATATTTTTTTTTAGTTTTCAAAAGCATTTTATGACAATTGCACTACTAAAATATGGGGGTTTAATATTCAGTTTTACCGATACCTTTATATACTATTGCGTACTATCATTTAATTGGAGGTGTAATTATGAGTGAATTACCAATCGCACCAGTCGGTCGTATCTTAAAAAATGCTGGCGCACAAAGAATTAGTGATGATGCAAAAATTGCATTAGCTGAAGCATTAGAAGAAAAAGGTGACGAAATCGCACAAAAAGCTGTTAATTTCGCACGCCACGCTGGTAGAAAAACTGTAAAAGCTGAAGATATCAAATTAGCAATCAAATAGATTTTCTAATTAGTTATTTTCAAAAAAAGCTTTATATAATAAAATCTATTGGCCATTTTTCTTGGTCAATTTTTTTTATTTTTAATCTCTATTTTTGACCTGTCCTGTATTTAGGTAAAGTTTATATATTACTTTTTATAAATTATTGTATGTTGTATAGGACCGGTGGTCTAGGGGTATGATTCCTCTTTGACGTGGAGGAGATCACGAGTTCGAATCTCGTTCGGTCCATATGCCATGGTAGTTCAGATGGGAGAACGC
>CADAOO010000059.1 GCA_902789505.1 uncultured Methanobrevibacter sp.
AGTTCGAATCTCGTTCGGTCCATATGCCATGGTAGTTCAGATGGGAGAACGCTAGACTGAAGATCTAGATGTCGCTGGTTCAAGTCCGGCCCATGGCATCCTTTTATTTACTGTTTTTAACGTTTTTTTTCCAATTAGTGATGATTTTTTTTTAAAATATAAATTTTTAATAAATAAAAAAAGAAAAGGGAATACCTTATTTTGTTATAAGGTAATTGGTTTTGGTTTTACTTGGGTGTTTTCTCTCAGTTCTTTGTATCTTTTCACGATTTCATATCCGTAGTTACTTGCAATCTTGTCTGCTCCTGCAGTTAAAACCTGATTGGCTATTTTGTAACTGTCTATTCCGCCATAGATTTCAATTTTTATTTTAGGAGCATATTTCTGGATGATGTTGATGTCGTTTACGATTTCGTAGATATGGCATGGGGTTACAAATCCTGTTGCATTTTTAATGAAGTCGGCACCTGCCTTTTCGGCAACCTGCACCACAGCTGATTTTTCGGCATCTTCAAGAGCTTTGACTTCAATGTTTAGCTTTAAGGTTTTATCGCCCATGACCTTTTTGATTTCTTCGATTTCTTTTCCGATTAAATCATATTTTTTATCTTTCAGATAGCTTAGGTTAACAACTACTTCTATTTCATCAACGCCTTTGTCAAGTAAGGATTTCACTTCAGCTATTTTGGTTTCGCTGTCTTCAAAGCCTAATGGAAATCCGACCACACTTCCGACTTTAATGTCTGTGTCTTTTAATGTTTCCTTAGCTAATGGAACATATGTTGGTGAAACAATCACTGAATTGAAAGTAGATTCCTTAGCTTTTTCTAGAAATTCTTTAACTTCTTCTTCAGGGATGATATTGTTTAGATTAGTATAATTTATGTAACTTGCCAATTCTTTTGAATTCTTTATATTGTACATAGTACCACTCTCATTTTAATTAGTTAGTATTTATACGAATGATATATTTAAATATTTTCATATTAATTTTTTCATCATGTATGGTCCAACCTTTTCATATCCGAATTTGCGGTAATAGTTTCTTGAACCGATTCCGCTGATTATTGCAATTTCATCTTTTCCATTATCGATGGCCAGGTTTTCAGCTTCTTTCAATAATCTTTCCCCGAATCCTGTGTGCTGACCTATTTTAGGATTCTTGTCTCCGATTTTAATCATATTCCCATAAACATGCAATTCACGTACAAGGGCGGTCCTGTCGGTTATCTCCTCTCGGAAATGATTTTTTGATGGGAATCTCAATCTTAAAAATCCTGCAATGCTCTCTTCATTAATGTCTTCGATAGAAAGGAAGTTTTCGATACCGTCACATGCGGTGTAAGTTTCTCTAAACAGTTCAAAGTCATCTAAAGAGTAATCCTGTGTGGTCTTTTTATGGCCGATTTCCCTGCATCTTATGCATTGGCAGTCAATATGCTCTTCTTCTAGTTTGTTATAAACCAGTTCTCCAAGATTGGATTTTTTAACGCCCGCTTCAATTAGGGTCGATGGAATGTCCCTTTGTATTCTCATGGTTCTGACCCATTTCGGCAGAATCCTTTTAATTTTAACTATCAGTTCGACAGCTTCCTCATCGGTATACGGTGCGTATTTTCCTTCTTCCCAAAGGTCATAGAGTTCACTGCCCTTGGTTACAAGGCAAGGATATATCTTAAGCATATCCGGTTTAAAGTTGTCATCGCTGAACAATCGTTTAAACATTTTCAAATCCTGCTTTTCATCAACAAACAGTCCGGGCATCATATGCATGGCCACTTTTATGGCCGAATCCCTTAAAAGCTGATTGGCTTCAGTCACATCAGCTATTGTGTGTCCTCTTTTGATTTTCACATATAAGTCATCTGATAATGTTTGAACGCCGAGTTCTACTCGTGTAACTCCGAAGTTCAGCATTCTGTTGATGTGTTCCTGTTTGCAGTAGTCAGGACGTGTTTCAAATGTCATTCCAACGCATCGCACTTTTGAACTTTCATTTGCCTTTTGAACATCATCAATCAGAACATAATCGCTTGGAGGGTATGATTTCAAAACTCCTTTCTCAAAGCTTCGGATTTCATCATAATCCAAATTGTAGTCATAATTGCCAGGTTTGTTTTCAATTATCAGTCCAAAATCAGTCATTGCCTTGAGGCATTGTGATGTAAACCATTCCTGATAGCAGAGGTCTCTTGATGGGAATGTCCCGCCCATTATGATCAGTTCGACTTTGTCTATTGGATGGCCTATCTTTTTAAGCTGTTTTAACCTGTTAAAGCATTGGACATAAGGGTGAAATTCATACATTCTGCCCCTGAGTGCTGCAGGCTCTTCACCGGTATAGCTTGGAGGGGCTATTTCACTTTCAGGGCAATAAAAGCATCTTCCGTGAGGGCATTTGTGGGGATGGCACATCACCGCAACTATCGCAACGCCGGACATTGTTCTTGTCGGTTTCTTCTTTAAGATTCCGGAAACGATTTCTTTTTCTTCGGGCTTTGCGTATTCCAGGATATCGGCATTGCTCATGAACTTGGATAGTTTTAAATCACGGCACAGTTGTCTCTTTTCAACTTCAAGCTCTTTTCGTGTAGTGATTTTTCCTTCAAGAATATCATTGATTATAATTCTGCATGCCTTTTCCATTTTTTATCCCCATATATATAATAGTTAATTTTATATTATAGTTTCATTTAAATATTTAATGATTTAAATATAATAAATATATAATTAAGAAGGTGATATCTATGAAAATTAAAGAATTTATAGGATCAACTGTTTTAGATAAAAACGCATATGAAGTTGGAAGAATTGATAATGTGGATTTCGACACCGAAACCGGTAAAATCGAAAAAATCACATTAACTTTACAAAAAAACCTTTTCTCTAGAGATGAACTTGAAATCAGCTTTGAAGATGTTGCAACCATAGGAGCATATGTTATCTTAAACAAAGAAATTTCTAAAGAAATCGAAGAAGAACCTGAAGCAGAAGAAGAAACTGTTGAAGTTGAAATCGAAGATGAATAGATCAAATATGGTTTTTGATGCAAGAGGTAAAGAACTTGCTGTCGGCAATCATGTCAGATATGTTGATACAGGAACAATTGGTGAAATTGTTGACTTAAAAACAGAAAATGGCATTGATTGGGTGAATCTTAAAAAAACTGGTTTATGGTATCGTTCAAATTTGGTCGAATTGCTGGATGAGAAGGATTTAAAGAAAAAGTCTTTCGACGACGGTGACGATGAAATCGATATCGAAGCTCTAAAAGAAAAAGCATTGGATTTAGAAAATATTGAACTAGATTCCAATGTTGCTGAAGGTGGAGGTTAAACTCCTCTCTTTTTTTTATTTTTTTTTAACTGTCTGTGAATAACTTAATTTTTGAAGCTAATTTAGGACCGATTCCTTCTATTTTTTGCAGCTCATTTTCAGAAACATTGCTTAAATCGGTTCCGAACACGTTTACCAGGTTTCTGGCCCTTTTTCTTCCGAGACGTTTTACTCCGACAACCAATGGGATAATGTCCTTTTTAACACCGTAATATAATCTTGCAGATAACATGTCATATTCTTTTAGGTTGGAATAGTCTCCTAAAACTTCTGATGTTTTTTTGGCAAAGATTATAAGCCTTGAAGCTTCATATGCAGATCTTCTGGTTGAAGCGGAATAAACATTATATCTGTTTTCAATGTCATACTCGCTTCTCTCATCAATCCATTCAATTAATGATACTGTGGTTGCTTCGGGGTTTCCGATATCCACTGCGAATAATCCAACTTCAGATAGCTTATCGCGAACGGGGTCTTTTGATTTTCTTCCTTTAAATGATATCAGCGGCAAATCAGGAGTTTCGGATAATGCATAAATGAATTCCTCTTCATTGAATGTGGTGATGCCTGAGATATACTCCTTGATTTTTACTGCGGTTTCAACGGCATAATTTGATCTTGCTATCAGATTTCCAAATTCCGTTGTTTTAAGGCCTTCCGGTGTTGCTCTTATTATTCCATTTTGAAGCAGGAACTGCAAAGCGGTTTCAAGTTCATATTTCAAACTGTCCTCAGCAAACAGTGCCATTGACGGATTGTTGCTCATTTGATATCCGTAAAGGGTTTTTCCAAAAAAGTCAGTCAATTCATCTAAATTTTTAGAAAGTGATGATGCGATTTGGGCTATTATCTGCCTGTAGATTGCATCCTTATTGTCGACCAGTTTCGAATTGGTCAGTTCGATATCGCCTTCAATGTAGTATTCTTCAAGGTTTGAAGCTTCATCCATTGTTTTTGCAATAAGGTAAGAGTATCCCACATCGTCATATTGGGGTCTTCCTGCCCTGCCGGACATCTGCTCATAATCAAAAACGGGAATTGGCTGAGGGCCATTGCTGGTCCAACGGGTATGGTCCCGTATTACAACGGATTTTGAAGGTAAATTAACTCCATACATTAAACTCGGAGTCGCAGTAATCATTAATATATTTCCTTTTCTGAATTCATCTTCAATAATCTCTTTCTGTTCATTGAAAAGCCCCGCATGGTGAAATGCGACTCCTTTTTCAGCAACTTCCGCCAGTTTAAGGCATGTGCTTGTTGGAAGTGAACCCTTTTTCTTCGGAACTTCAAGTAATTTTTCGGAAACTTCTTTAAATCTCTTCCTTTGCTCCACATTTATTTTCTTGTTAATTTTGCCGGAAACATAAGTTGCCAGACTTTCGGTATATCTTCTTGTGGATACGAAAGCCAGTGCTTGAGATTTGTCCTTAATCGCTTTTTCAATTACTTTTACCACAACGTCATTCTTATTTTTTGTATTGAACATTTCCGCATCCAAAACCTCTTTATGTAAAGGTACGGGCCTGTAGTCATGCTCAACACAGGTTCCTTCAAGCCAGCCTTCAATTTCTTCAATATTTCTCAAAGTAGCTGAAAGGGCAATTATTCTCATGCTTGGATTGATAATTTTTGCTCTTGTAATTGCCGCTTCAAGTGTAGGGCCTCTTGTAAATTCACCGATCATATGAAATTCATCAATAATTAATGTATCAACATCCCTTAATGCATCCCATGAAAACCTTGTGAGGGCATCGAATGACTCAAAAACCATAACAGATAAATCCGCACTGGACGGATGTTTTCCCACATTGATTCCATGTTCTTCAAATGCTTTGAATTCCTTTACCTTTTCGTTTTGTATTGAAAGGAGTGGTGCGGCATAAACAGCCTTTCCTCCATTGAGGATTGTTTTAAGTGCAGGTAAAACTCCTAAAACGGTTTTTCCACTTGCTGTAGGAATGCAAATAATGTAATTTGAGTTGTCATCCAAATATCCGGATTCAATCACTGCCTTTTGAGCGGGATTGAACTCTTCAATGTATGGATATGCGCTGTTGATTATTTTTTTAATGTCGGTCGGTAAATTTTCCATATTAATCATTTAATTTTTTTAGTTATATATATTTAAAGTGAGCGTTTGAAAATTAATGGGTGGTAAGAGTTATATATTAGTTAATATAAACTACTTTTAAATAAATTATATATGGAGACAATATAATGGCAATTAAAGTAGAAGTATTTTCAACCAATTCTTGCCCTCATTGCCCAGCAGCAATTGATGCTGCTCAAGTAGCAAAAGATAAATTGGGCGATGCAATCGATGTAGAAGTTGTTAAAATCGATGAAAGTGAAGAAAACAGACAAAGAGCTATTGACTATCAGATAATGGCTGTGCCTACTATTGTTATTGATGGTGAAGTAACATTTGTTGGTGCACCTGGCGAAGACGAACTTATAGATAGGCTTGAATCTTTATAAGATTCATTCTTTTTTTTATCAAATGACTAATGAAAATTATTCGGGAGTTACTACAGGTACGGTGGCGACCGCTTGTTCTATTGCGGCATTGGATGCTATTTTGGATTCCTCGGATGTTGCATGTGTTAAAGTTGAAACTCCTAAAAAGACATTGGACATTATTATTGATGAGTGTAAAAAATTATCTTCTTTTAAGGCTTATGCTGTAGCTCATAAAAATCCTTATAATGATCCTGATGTCACTGTTGATTTGGCTATAGTGTCAACTGTGGAATTGTTGGATGCCTGTGACGATAAACCGAAAGTTATCATAACCGGTGGTGAAGGTGTTGGAAAAATCACAAAACCCGGTCTTCAGATACCTGTCGGAGAATATGCAATAAATCCGATTCCACGTCAAATGATTTTTAGGAATTTGGAGGATAAGCTTCCTGAAAATAAGATGGCTAAGGTAACCATTTCCATTCCGGAAGGTAGAGAAATAGCCAAAAAAACAATGAATCCGAAACTGGGTATTGTCGATGGAATTTCTATTCTTGGAACAACTGGAATTGCAAGGTCAATGTCTAGCGAGGCATATAAAAATTCCATTGTCACTCAATTGGATGTGGCTTTGGCTTCAGGCATCGATGAACTGGTTTTTGTTCCAGGCAATATCGGAGAGAAGTTAGCATTGAAGCAGTTAAATGTTGCTAAAGAGCAGATTGTTCAAACTGGAAATTATGTTGGATTCATGTTTGAAGAAGCTGAAAAACGAGGAATCACTAAATTCACTTTCTTTGGGCATTTGGGCAAATTAATCAAGGTTGCCGGTGGAATATTCAATACCAAACATGCCGTTGCTGATGGAAGGCGTGAGATAATGATTGCTCATGCTGCAATTTGCGGGGCGGACCATGAACATCTTCTCATGTTATATGATTCAAAAACAACTGAGGATATGCTGTCTATTCTGGATGAAATAAACTTGTCCAAAGAAGTTTCAAACAGTATTGCAACAGCTATTCATGATAGGTGCATGCAACGCTTTAATTTGGATTTGAATGTTATATTGGTGGATATGGAAGGAAATTATTTAAACAATAATTTTAATATATATTTTAGAGGTTAATTTTATGAAAATAGCTATGGTTGGTCAATTTCCACCTCATGTGGGTGGTGTCGGTGTTCATATTCACACATTATCAAAAGAGCTTGTAAAGCAGGGTCATGAAGTTTATGTAATTACTTACCCTCACAAGGATATTAAGGACATTGACGGTATTCATGTCATAGGAACTAGAGGTCTTAATATTCCGGGCGTTAGGGGTTTGATGTTCAAGATGAATGCCAAAAAAGCATTGGAGGAACTCCTTGAAAAAGAGGACATTGATATTATTCACGGACATTATCTATTCCCTGCGGGTGCCGCCGCTGTGGAAGTTGGAAATGCACATGGAATAAAAACGTATGTTACCGCTCATGGTTCTGACATGTTTGAAGTGTATAAAAAGCAGCCTTTCATGAGGTCAACCATTCGCAAGGTCTTAAAAAATGCGGACGTTGTTTTTGCGGTCAGCAATGCATTGAGGCATGAAATTATTGCAACGGGTGTTAGTGGAATTGGAGATAAAACAAAATTGTCCTGGAACTCTGTTGATATAGATAAATTTTCAAATAAAGGAGATGATTCCTTTAAACGGGAGTATAACCTGACTGACAAACCTGTTGTTCTTTTTGTAGGTAATCTGATTAAAAGAAAAAATGTTGATTCCCTTCTGGAGGCTAAAAAAATAGCCAACAGCGATTACTATCTGGTCGTTGTCGGTGACGGGCCTCTGTTTAAGAAACTTAAAAAGAAGGTTGAAGATGAAAACATCCGTGATGTAATATTTACAGGATCCAGAAATGACGTTGAAAATATCATTCCAAGTTGTGATTTATTGGTATTGCCATCATTTTCCGAAAGTTTCGGCTTAGTTTTAATAGAAGCATTGGCCTGCGGAAAACCTGTCATCGGCAGTAATGTGGGTGGAATTACCGAAATTATAACTGATGATGTGGGAGTCCTTGTTGACCCGAATAAAATACCTTCCATTGCTAGAGCTATTGATAATCTGGTTAATGATGAAGATTTAAGACATGTTTTATCTTTAAATGCGAGAAGTAGAGCTATTGACTTTTCAAAAGTCATGATTCCATATGAGGAGATTCAATGAGAAGAATAGTTAGGTCTCCAGGTTCTGCAACAATAATTAATGCAATTGCCACAGGATTCGGTTCAGCATTCGGCATTGGTTTGGACATTGTTTGTGAAGCCAAAACAGTAAACGATTCAATTAGATGCAGCAATGATGTTGGGGCAGATAACTCTTTAATGGAGATATGTGTTGAAAAGGTATTTGACTATTATAACATCAATAAGGATGAATTCGGAATCAGTTTAAATACAAAGTCAACTCTTCCTATGGCATCAGGGCTTTCAAGCAGCAGCGCTTCATCCAATGCAATCGTGAAGGCCACTTCTTCAATTGTCAGTGAGGAATTTGATTTAAGGCCTCTTGATGATCTGGAAATTATTAACCTGGCAATCGATGCTTCTTTGGATGCAGGAGTTACAATAACAGGCTCCTTTGACGATGCAACCGCATCTTATTTTGGAGGGGTTGTTGTAACTGATAATAGGAATAGGGAATTCATCATAAAAGAGAAAATGGATGAACGCGCCATACTGATTTACATGCCTAATTTCTATTCAAAATCAGGCGATTCCAATCCTGATAGGATGAAATTATTGGCTCCATTGGTTGAAACCGCTTTTGATTTTGCAAAACAAAGAAATTATTTCAAGGCACTTAATTTGAACGGTTTAATTTAC